>CAJXRR010000081.1 GCA_913060575.1 uncultured Flavobacterium sp. | reverse complement strand
CTACACAGAGTAGATCGTCGGCAGCGTCAGATGTGTATAAGAGACAGATTAAATCTATGATGATTTGATTTTCATCTTTTAAAGACTTTAACTGTTTAAACCCATCCTTTAAATTCCATCTCTTATCTACCGTTGTATTTTGAAAATCTCTGTCTCTAAATAACTTCAGCCAATCTGATTTAAAATTTTCTTGATCAAAATCTGAATCCAAAGAAAGTACTGACACATATTTTTTAAAGATTGTTCTTTGTTTTATGGTAAGATTTTTTGTTTCTTTTTCTACATCTATATAACCACCATAAAGGCTAGGGAATTTGGATAAATTTATTTTTAAATCTTCATTGGTTAATATGTCAAACTGTTGGGAAGAAATGTTTAATGAGCTATTTACTAATTTTACCTTAGGGAAATTAAGACCTGTAAGAGAATCTTTTGTCTTCTTGTCTTTTGGTAATATTACATTGGGTCCTGTGTGTTTTAAAATAATAGTGTTATACTTAAATCTTACATCATAATATTCGATTCCTTTTTTAATGATACTATCATTGGCTTCAAAATCTAAACGCAATTGATTTAAAACAACTTGTTCTTGCTTTTTTTCAAGTTTTTTTTGATTCCAATTATTAATCTGAAGTGCTATTAGTATTCCAACGACCACAAGAAGAATTTCTCCAATAGCGTATTTAAAGTATCTGCCTGATGGTAAAGCAGATTTAGAAGTTTTGTTTTCCATGAGTAGTGATTTACGAATATGACGAAAGAACTTGATCATTGTATATTATTACCTTATTTAGAACGTACATAGGTACTATCACTTAACTGACTTCTAACACCTAAAGCATTTATTTTAAACTTTTTTTCATAATCAATGTTGTTCTGGTCAAAGTAACTTCTTAAATCATTTAGCACAACACTCATGCTTTCTAAAATCACTTCAGACCTATAATCCATTGTAGAGGAAACACTACGTTCTGCTGATATTAATTGAAGAAAACGGTAATCATAAAAAGTTTTCTTTTCTACTTTGTTACCTAATGTAATTTTTTTTGTTGAAGAAATATAGGTATTTAACTTCTTGAATTTTCTCCACATTTCTTCACGAAAATTCTTCTGTAATTCGTCTCTTGATTCTATAAAATTGAGTTGTCGTCTAAAAACGCTTTCGAAAATATCAACCAGCTTAAAGCGCAAACTCTCATTTTTAATTTTATCCAAACCATTGGATTTTAGAGTTTCATAAGGACCAAAATTTATGGTTAAGTAACCTGAAGATTTTAAATTTTTAAAACGTGCCTGAAATACACTGTCTCCTGGGTATTTTTTGTTGTGAATATCTTCCATTAATTGGTTAGATGCTTGTAAGCTTCTATGTACTCTTGGTTTTATCCAACTTACAATTCTAGCGCTATCTGTTTGTAGTCCTCGGTAAATTTCAGTTAGTATTTTACTTTCATAAGTAAATTGTTTTTTTTCTTCATTCCAGTTGTTAATCTGTAATGCAATTAAGATTCCAATAACTACAAGGATAATTTCACCGATGGCGTATTTAAAATAACGAGAAGTTTTGTTTTCCATAAGTAAGGATTTACGAATATGTCTAAAGAATTTAATCATTTTCAAGATGTTTTATTTCGTCATCAATAGCTTGAATCAAAGCGTCAACATATTTTAATAATCTACTTCTGTAATGAAATTCCAATAAGAGGTTAAGTCTGTTTTTAAAAGATTTGATAAAGTATATAAATTCTTGATCGGTTTTAAGAGTTTCGAAATTTAAAGGAGTTAAGCGAGGCTTATAGTTTGACTTATCCTGCAGATCAAAAACATAAGCTTCTTCAAATCGAGTAGAAAATAATTGTCTATGTGCGTTTTCTATTACTTCTGAGACAACCATATTCTCATTTTTTAAAAAGAAACTATATTGAGAATCATAGACATCTATTATTTGATTTCTCAAGTCATCATTACTAATTAAATTTATTCCTTTAGACTTTAATGTTTCAAAGGCACTGGTTGAGTTCACAAACATTACTGGAAACATCATAATTCCGATATGATCAGAAATGGAATCTCTGTAAGGCATATTATTTTCTATGCTATAAATAACTTCATTTGCAGACGCTATACTAGTAATGATGCTTTTTTCATTCCACTTTAAATCCGAAAGATCTGCTTCTAAACCAATTTTTAATGTTTTTAGCATTTGTAATTCATCTATAGATGCAATGCGATTTTCATTCCAATTGTTAATTTGTAGGGCAATGAGAATTCCAATGACTACTAGAAGAATCTCTCCAATAGCGTATTTAAAATATTTGGAGGTTTTGTTCTTCATAAGTAAGTTTTGGCGAATTTTTCTAAAGAATTTTATCATTTAATATTAGTTTCAAATTGATTGATAAGGTCTTCTAACTGTTTTTTTAGCGATTTAATATAATTGTTTTTTGCTTCAATATTACCAATAAGACTTCTCAAATCTTTCTTTAAGCTTTCATCTTTTTTTAATGATAATAACTCAGATTTTGCAATGTTGATATCAATATTAATGTTGCAAGTTTTAGGTAAGGTAACTTCATAAGTTTTACGGATTTTAACATACACATCATCACAATTATTTCTAATTTCTTCTTGTATGGCATTACTCATTTTACCTCGTAAGTTTTCTCTATAGATAGAAGGTAAGTTTACCGATTTAGCATTTGTCCAATTATACTCGTAATATCGAATCAAAGAGGTTTTAAGATCATCATTTTTAATAAGATTTATTTGACCAGAAGCAATCAGTTCTTGGTAAGTTGACTTGGCGGATGCTGGACTCTGAATTTGACTTGCCTGATAAAAATCGATTAAGCCTTCAGCAGGATCCTCTTCATTTTTTAATGGGTTTTCAAATAAAGTTATTGCTTTTTTTGCATGACGTTTAACTTCTTCAGAATAATTTAGTGTGGCTTCCATAATCGCTTTTTCTTCTTTTAAATCTTCTAAAAGGCGAACTTGATATTTAGCTTCTAAATTTTCATTAGTTCTATTTTGATTCCAATTATTAATCTGAAGAGCGATCAAAATTCCAATAACTACAAGTATTATTTCTCCGATAGCGTATTTAAAATACTTGGATGTTTTATTTTCATTCATAAGTTTGTATCGTATTTGTCGGAAGAATTTAATCATATTTTTTTAGTTCTACTAGGATGCTATCTTTAAGTCTATTTACATCTCTTTGATAATCTTTATACATCCATGTCATATCCTGCCACGTATAGACTTGACTAGAAATTTGATTAATAAAAAAAGGATCATTGGCCATGGCATTAAAATCATAAGAAGCACTTACTTTTTTTGAAATACTATCTGTTTTAAGAATGTTGTAACGCACGTATTTTTCAATGAATCCACTATTGTTTTTATAGGCACTATGATTCGTTTGATTTACTTCAATTATAAAATCACGATCGTCAGACAAATCTGCAAAAGCAGATCTTAACCACTCATTTTTAATAAGACCTAAATCACCAGAACTCAACATTTCGTTATAGGCTGTTGTATTTTGAATCGTAATTTGAAATTGAAAGTATTCTTTTAAATGCCTTTCAAAATCTTTTTGTTTTGAGGGTGAAAGCTCTTTTGATTCTAATGCTTCTAATGCAATTAATGCTTGCTTGGATTTACGTTCTGTAGACTTTAATGAGCTGTTTACATCTTTAGATACATTATCAAGATCAACTTTTAAGCGTTGTAAATAATCGTACGATTTTAACTGTAATTTTCTGTTTTCATTCCAGTTGTTAATCTGTAATGCAATTAGAATCCCAATGACCACCAACAAAATTTCACCGATGGCATAAAGTAAATATTTATAAGCGCGTTTATCAGCAATAAGTTTTTGCCGAATTTTTCGGAAGATTGTAATCATGCGTTTGGTTAGGTTAGTTACTCTATTTGTGTAACGGTTTAGGGAATTGTTACAAAAACTTGATTTGGTTAAAGTTACACAATTTTCATTTTATTTTCCATTTGTTTCAAGACTATAAAATCTGTAGTTTCGTTTTTGTAAAAACTAACAGATTACATTATATGAGAAATATAAATTTCCTTTTTTTCACAGTAGTATTTTTAATGGTGAGTTGTCAGTCATCCACAACAACCAAACCTACCATAGACCCTGTTTCGTATTGGGGAGAAAACCCTTGGACAGAAATTAGAAAAAAACGAATTAATCAACTATTGCCAAAAGCCTTAGAGGCAGCGAAAGTTAATGCTTGGTTGGTGATTTGTAGAGAAAATAATAACGATCCAATAGCCGATCATATTGGAGGTGAAAATGCTGGAGGAACCGCTGCGTTTCTTTTTTATAATGATGCAGAAGGATTTCATTCTACAGTTTTTTCTCCCTCAGGAGAAGCTACTGCTTTAGACGATTTAGATATTCACGATACCGTGATTTCTGTTGAAAGAGGAAAATCTTCCGTTAGTATGGCAGTCGATTTTATCAAAGAGAAAAAATTTGAGAAGATTGCGATCAATTCTTCAACTTCAAATTCAACTGCAGATGGTTTAACGTATACACAAAGAATCAATCTAGAAAATTTGTTAGGAGATCAAAAAAACAACTTAGTTTCTTCAACAGATTTAATTTATGAATGGTTATCAATTAAACTTCCAGAAGAGGTAGAAATCTTAAAAAAGGCAGCACAACTTACTGCAGATTGGCAAATTGAAGCATACAAACAAGTGGTGCCAGGAAAAAGCACGGACGCAGATATTGCTCGTTTTCTAAAACAAAAAATGGCAACTTACGGAGTAAAAGATGGCTGGGCTGCTGACCAAAATCCGAATGTAAACTCAGGCCCAGATAGAGGGCATTCTCATGCAACAGATAAAATTATCATGCCAGGAGATGTAATTCAAATCGATTTTGGAATTAAATTATACAACCGATGGGTAAGCGACATTCAACGATTTGCCTATGTCTTAAAAGAAGGCGAAACTGAAGCTCCAGAAGAAATTCAATACTATTGGGAAAGTAGCAAGGCAGGAAGTAGAATTGCTTTGGCAACCATGAAGCCAGGAGTAAAAGGTGTTGATGTAGATAGAGCTCAAAGAAAATTAATGACCAATGCAAAATCGGAATATGTGCCATGGAGTACTGGTCATCCTGTAGGTTATGTTGCGCATGATGTAGGTCCAAATTTAGGTGGTTCGCAAGCATCACATGTTCGTCCGGCTTCAGAAAAACAATTAAAAGAAGGAATGACTTTTGCTTTTGATGGATTTCATGCTTGGAAACGAGCAGACGGAACTCTTAAAACAATTTCTGTAGAAGAAATGGCTGTAGTTACCAAATTCGGTGCACAATATTTAATTGCACCGCAAGAAGAGCTTATCTTAATCTCAAGTACTCAATAAAAAGCGTTAGATTCGTTTTAACAAATCAACTTTATGCCTTGGACATCCTATTTACTAATCTTAATTGCAGTAGTTGCTTTTGTGAGTGTTGTTCTCTATTTTTTTCAAGAACGAATTCTCTTTCATCCAGAAAAATTACCAGAAGATTTTAAATTTCAGTATGAAAATCAACAAGTAGATGAATACAATTTAGAATTACCAGATGGAACCATCATCAATGGACTGCATTTTAAAGTTGAAAAGCCAAAAGGACTTGTTTATTACTTAAAAGGAAATTCTAAAAGCATTAAAGGTTGGGGAAAATTTGCTGTAGACTTCACCATTCATAACTATGATGTAATTATGATAGATTACAGAGGGTTTGGAAAAAGTACCGGTAAATTAAGTCAAGAGAGCATGAAACACGATGCTTTGTATGTCTATGATCGTTTAAAAGAGAAAGTAAAAGAACAACATATTATTGTTTATGGACGATCACTCGGAACAGGTTTGGCCACCAAAGTAGCTTCCATTAATAAACCAAAAGCTTTGGTCTTGGCTTGCCCTTATTTTAGCATGTCTAAAAATGTAAAACGGTATTTGCCATTAATTCCTTTAGGATTGGTGATGCGTTATCAAATGCCAACCTACAAATGGATTAAATATGTACAGTGCCCCATTAATATTATTCATGGAACCAACGATAAAGTTATCAGATTTAAATCTAGTTTACGCTTGTCTAAACTAAAACCAGATTCTACAAAACTGTTTCCCATTATTGGTGGCGGACATAAAGATTTACACAATTATGAAAGTTACCATAGAGCCTTGGGTGAAATTCTGAACTCTAAAAAGATAGTGGCCTTAGACAGAGAAAAAACGAGCATCGATTTTATAAGAACAAAAAAGAAAAGGAAATGATTAAAAAAATCCTCTACGGAATTTTCATTTTTTTAGGTGTTGGATTGCTCTTGTTTTATATTTTTCAAGAACGATTCTTGTTCTTAAACGGTAAAAGAGTTCCAAAAAATGTGGTGTATCAATTTCCGCAAGCATTTACGGAAGTCAATTTAAAAACAGCTGACAATGAAACCATCAACGCACTTCATTTTACGTTAGAAAAACCAAAAGGAATCATTCTCTTTTTTCATGGAAATAAAGGAAATTTACAACGTTGGGGAACCATTGTGCCGTATTTATTAGAGTACAATTATGAAGTGTTTGTAATCGACTATCGCAACTATGGAAAAAGTACCGGAAGTTTTAATGAAACACAAATGTATAACGATGCTTTGTTGGCCTACAATCATGTAAAAACAAAGTTTTCTGAAGATAAAATTGTGGTATACGGACGTTCTTTAGGGGCTACTTTTGCAACCAAAGTTGGCGCAGCAAATAACCCAAAACACGTGGTTTTAGAAGCACCTTTTTACAATCTAAAAAGAGCTACTCAGTTTTACTTTGCTTTATCTCCAACCTTTTTAGTGAAGTATCCTTTTAGAACGGATAAAATGATTGGAAATATAACTTCTCCTATTACTTTCTTTCATGGAGATGATGACAGAACCACATCTTTTACCCATTCTAAAGAGCTTTTTGATTTGGTGAAGTCTTCACAGAAAGAGTTTGTACCAATATCTACGGGAACACACCATAACTTAAAAGAGTTTGAAGTATATCAACAGAAAATGAAAGCACTACTGTATTAAACTACAAGTGGGTTTCATTTTAATATACAGAAAGAACTAAGCCAAAGAAAGTTTTTTATACGTATCTGGAAGTTTTTTTCTGAATAGAATAGGGGCTATCATCTTTCCTAGTTGATAAGACACAAAGGTTGCTCCTAAAATAGCAAGCATATAGAACCAACTAGCGCTATTTTGGTATAGAGAACCTGTCATATTAGAGAAAGTATAAGATTCTATGACTTCAAAAGGGAATATAAAATAATTTACCACCCCAGTTTTAAAATCGGGAAATGCAAAGAGAATATAAATCAGAGAACAAACATTCCAAGTAAATAAACCAAGTACGTTACCAACAAATCTAGAGAGTGATTTTTTATAAAGATTACACACCTTAGAAACATAAATAGGATGATTTTTTGTATCCTCACAGCAGATTTCATTTGTAATCAATGAATTATTTTTTTTCCATTTAAAAAAATTATCAATGGCAGAGTAAAACAACATAATAGGGGTTGTTATAATTGCAAATAAGGCATAAGAAAATATGATAAAGAGGAAGATGTTTTCAGCGTACATCAAGATCACTTGAGCTTCTGAATTTTCAGAAAATTGATTGAAAATGTCTGAGAGAAATATAATTTTCATTTGATAGGTTTGGTTAAGTCCGACAAAAAAACAATATAAGGGCTTCTCAAATATAGTTAAAAAAATGTTAAAAACAGAAATGTAAAAAATTTAATTACCTGATATACAGCAATATATTAACATATGTTAAGAAAAAAGCGGATGGGTAGTATGAAACTTACAAAAACTATTGAAATAACTATTCATTTCTTTCCATCCAAGGAGGGAAGAAAATATCACATATTTTTTAATTTTCATTCCCGCCTCTCGAACGGTCATTGAGGCTCTCGAACAGTCATTGAGGTTTTCTAACGGTCATTGAGGTTCTCGAAATGACATCCTAATTCAATAGCTGAGATATTAAAGATACAGAGAAAATAGTCAACATAAACCAGCCAATAAAACCTTGTATAATTGCTAAATAACGAGGCAAACCTTTGATGGGGATTTCTCCAAAACCTAGTGTTGTAAAGGTGTTTATGGAGAGCATAAGGGCGTTTAGCATTTTAATAAATACATCATAAATTACTGCAATCAAGAAAGCACCAATGAGCAAAATAGATTTCCAAATCCTTTTAGACTGTGGTAACTCATTCCAAGTGCCTTTCATAATATCTACTCGTTTTAAAAACGAAGCAGATAATTTGGTGCTAGAAATTGACCATTTATACAATGGCATTGCTGTAGCCATAAAAAATTTGGGAATCTGTTTTTCTGATTGTTGCATATAGTTTTTAAAGTCTTCTGAGGCTAAAAGTTCCTCTTTTTGTTCTTCTAAATACACATCGTGCATGCCAGCATCTCTGTTCATGTACTTGGTGAAAAAACGAAAACGATTCATCAAACGGTTTTTCCCATGGCTATCCCAAGTGTTTGGAAAGAAAAGATAAATCAATGCAAAGAAGAATATCACATAGATAGAAACTACAATAGCTTTAGAAGGCTCTGTACCATAATCTGAAAATACTTTTAAAAACTGATTGACTTTCCACTTAAAGTAAGGTCTAAAACCAGGATTTAAATCGTATTCTACTTTTAGACGCTGAGTTTCAAAATCTTTTAAATCGATATAGACTTTGTTGGCTATTTGCGTATTGTAGCGACTTCTATAATGACTATAAAAATGACTTTTTAATGAGGTTTCGCCTGAGAAAGCTTCTTCATTGTAGATTCTAACCGAATCTATATATTGTTTTGCCAAACGATTGCGCATTTCTGCTGAAAATTGAACAGGGTATCTATTTTTGGTTTGAAGCGTATAATTCATAAACGGATTGTAGGCTACGAATCCTTTTTCGAACTGATTCCAATCCAATTCATCTGCAGAAGAAAAAGGGTCTAACTCTAAAAAGACAGGTGAAGAAAAACGATTGTTGGTCCATCTAAATTTACCTTCTTGACTTGTTTTCGAAATGTGTATAAAATCGCTGTCAAAGAAGTTGTCAATGATACGTACTATAGAGTTTTTATAGACGGAGTAAAAAATATAGTCAAAATTTGAAATGGTATTTTCTTCAAAAACAAAAAATCGACTTCCTACAACTCGGAAAAGAAAACCACGCGCTTTTTTGGTAGGATTAAATGTATTGCCAGTAAAAACAGTATTACCATTATTGGAACTATCCCCGCAATTGCTAAAATAACTAAAGTCATCGAAGAAGTCAGAATACTCAATATATTTCGAGTTCCTAAATACAGACGAATCAGGGTTTTTGCGATTGCAATTAGACATTGAATAACGTACGGGTGCATCAAACTGACAATACTTAATATATAATGATGCAACATCTTCTAATAGGATACTTTTTTTGAAATGGATATCCAGCAATACACCTTCTAATTCGCGAGATCTGTCGTTAAAACCCCAAGAGAAATCAATATTATTTAGCTCAAGATGTTTGGTAACAAAAATATCATTTCTATACACATAGGCTGTGTCTTTTTTTTCATTAGGGCTTGCATTAGTTCTAAAGCGCTGATCTGTTTTCGGATTGTACTTTATTAAAGCATCTTTGAGTTTAAAAACAGTGTCTTTCTCTTTATGAATCATTTTAAAAAACTCAGTGTAGGAGTATTCTTTGTATTTAGCTTCTTGAGAAAATCCAATAAAACAAGTTAAAAGTAGAAGCGAGGTAAAGAAGTATTTCATAGGTAGTTGATAAGAGGTTAAATTACAAAAAAAGAAATAATCTACTGAATGTCTTTTTGTTATCTAGAGAAGCTGTGTATTTTGTTCTTTTTAAATACAAGAAAGCCTACCTTTGTCAAAATTTTTTTTGGCATGACCACTTTTCAAGATTTAGATTTATCTAATCAACTTTATAATAGTATAGAAGAGTTAGGATTTACACATCCAACTCCTATTCAAGAACAATCCTTTTCTGTGGTTCGTTCTGGAAAAGATGTGGTAGGAATTGCACAAACAGGTACAGGAAAAACATTTGCATATATGTTGCCAATCCTTAGAGATTTAAAATTTTCTAAGCAAATAACGCCAAGAGTTTTGGTGTTGGTTCCAACACGTGAATTAGTTTTACAAGTTGTAGATGAAATTGAAAAGCTAACCAAATACATTAACCTGAGAGTTTTAGGAGTCTATGGTGGGGCGAATATTAATACTCAAAAACAAGCAGTTGCTCAAGGAACCGATATTATTGTAGCTACTCCAGGTAGACTATATGATTTAGGATTAAGCAATGTTTTAAAACTAAAATCAATTCAGAAATTGGTGATTGATGAGGTAGATGTGATGCTAGATTTAGGGTTTCGTTTTCAGTTATTAAACATTTTTGATCTACTACCAAGAGCTAGACAAAACATAATGTTTTCTGCCACCATGACCGATGATGTAGATGAGTTAATTAATGATTTCTTTAAAGCACCTCAGAAGATTTCTGTAGCATTAAGTGGTACACCACTTGATAATATTCAACAAACATCATACATAGCACCAAACTTTTATACCAAAGCAAACTTATTAGCTCACTTATTACGAGATCGAGATGCTTTTACCAAAGTGTTGGTGTTTGTTTCTAACAAACGTAGAGCAGATTTGTTATTTGCCGCTCTTGAAGAAATTTTTGGGTCAGAGAGTTGTGTTATTCATTCTAATAAAACACAGAATTATAGAATTCGTTCTATCCGTCAATTTGATGAAGGAAAGAACCGTATTTTGGTTGCCACAGATGTGATGGCTCGTGGATTAGATTTAGATGAAATTTCTCATGTGATCAATTTTGATACTCCGTATTTTCCAGAAAATTACATGCACAGAATTGGTAGAACAGGACGTGCAGAACACGAAGGAAAAACCATTCTATTTTCAACAGAAAAAGAACAAGAAGCAAAAGAGCGTATAGAAGCTTTGATGGATTATAAAATTCCGGTGTTAGATTTTCCAGAAGAAGTAGAAATCACCAAACAACTTACCGAAGAAGAGCGCCCAAAAGAAGATCAAGAAATCTCAAAAAACAGAACTTCTGAAGAATACGTTCCCGGTCCTGCTTTTCATGAAAAGAGCGAGAAGAATAGCAAAACCAATCAAGGAGGTTCTTACAAAAGAGAAATTGCTAGGAAATATAAGAAGCCAAAAACACGAGGCGACAAGAACTACAACATGCGCAATAAAAAGAAGTAAAAGGTTTTTATTTTGTGAATTGACGCTGTAGATTTTCTCAAATATACTATTGTATACTATTTAAAGAATCAATTCATTTATTATTTTAAATTATTGAGTTTTTACTATTTTAAGAACTTTAATGATATATCATTAATAAATTAATAAAATTTAATATTTTTCTTTCTTTAGAATTCTTTTTTTAATTATTATCATTAGTTTTATCCTCTATAATCTGTCTCTTA
>CAJXRR010000080.1 GCA_913060575.1 uncultured Flavobacterium sp. | reverse complement strand
AAATCTTTTGAGGCAGGTGTCATAATAACTTGAACTTCTGCCCCAGATTTTATAAATAAACGAACCAAACTGGCCGTTTTATAAGCGGCAATTCCGGCAGTTATGCCAAGAAGAATCTTTTTACCGCTTAGAATAGACATTATTCAGTCTCTGGAGTTCTGTGATATACTTTTCCTTCTAACCATTCTTCAATAGCAATGGCAGTAGGCTTTGGTAATTTTTCATAAAACTTAGAAACTTCAATCTGCTCTTTGTTTTCAAAAACTTCCTCTAAACTGTCGTTGTAGGTAGCAAACTCTTCTAATTTTTCTACCAATTCTTTCTTTAAATCAGTGTTAATTTGAACAGCTCTTTTAGAAATAATAGATATTGCTTCGTAGATGTTCTCTGTTTGAGCTTCAATAGTATTCTTATCGTAAGTGATAGTTGTTACTGCAGCTTTTGTTTCTTTATAGTTCATATTTAACTCTTTGCTAACTGTTTTTGTTCGTCTTTTATCTCAGATAGTAATTTATCTGTATCTTCCATAAACTTAGATTTAGGGAAGTTTCTTTTAAATTTTTCGTATGCTGCAATAGCATCTTTAATACGCTCTTCTTTTTTTCTTTGAGAACTTACAATCACTAAATCATGATATGCTTTAAATCTGTAATATAATGCCTCTTCTTTTAATGAAGTCCCTAAGAAATCGTTGATTAAATTATCAAAAACAACAATTGCAGAGTTATAATTTCTGTAATCTGTAAGTGCTGTTCTATAGTATGTTTTACCAATTTCAAAAGCTTTTTTCTCTAGTTTAAATTGCAATTCTTTAAAATGCTTGTTGGCTTCTTCAATTCTATCTGAATTAGGATAATCGTTAATAAATAACTGAAAAGCTAACAATGCTTTATTTGTATCCGTTTGATCTAAACTATATACAGGTGATGATAACTTATAGCTGTAAGCAGATAAAAATGACGCTTCTTCTTTTTTAGAACTCTTTGGATAATTTTTAGTAAACCTATCAAAATAATAACCAGATAAAGCATAGCTTTTCTCATTAAAATTAGATTGTGCTACCATAAATTGAATACGTTCCATTTGAGGTTTCCCACGGTAATGAGGCGTTACAATTTCAAATAGTCGGATCGCTTTGCTATATTCTTTAGCTTCGTATTTTTTAATAGCTAAATTATATCTTTCTTCCATCGTACCTTTTCCTATGGTACGTTGATACTCTCCACATGAATTCAATAGTAGAGTAACGGAAAAAATTAGTGCTAAAATTTTGATTTTACGCATTCGGCAAAAATAAGGATTTTAAATGGATTACTAAAACGCTTTTTTGTAATAAAAATAACGTTGGCAAGTAACCATTAATAGTCTTAAATGAATAATAAAAGGATATTAAATGTTTGTTAATTTGATTCTGGTGCTACAGGAGCTCCAATCAAACGTTTTACATCATTATCAAACAAGTACAAACCACCTTTATCATCACCAATTAAATTGATTTTATCTAGGATATTTCTAGCCAAAGCTTCTTCTTCTATTTGCTCAGAAACATACCACTGTAAAAAATTATGAGTTGCATAATCTTTTTCTTGTAGGGTAATGTCAACTAGATCATTAATCGATTTTGAAACGTATACTTCATGTTTAAATAAGTTTTCAAACATTTCTTTAAAGGAACCAAATTCTAGTGGCGGAGCATTTAGTTGAGATACTTTTGCATGACCTCCACGTTCATTAATAAATTTGACAAGTTTTAGCATGTGTTGACGTTCTTCATCTGAATGTGCATACATAAATGTTGCGACACCTTCAAAACCTAAAGTTTCAGCCCATGAAGCCATTGCTAAATACACTTGAGAGGATTCTGCTTCCACAGTTACTTGCTTATTTAAAGCAGCTTCAATTATTTTTGATAACATATTTTTTATTGTAAATTTTCTACAAAATTAGCAATTTCTTTTTGAAGTTGCTCAGATGCTTTTACTAATGGCAATCTTACTTCATCTGAAGTTAGTTTTAATGTTTTCAAAACAGCTTTAATTCCAGCCGGATTATTTTCAGCAAAAATTAGATCAATAATCTCCATCAATTTAAAATGAATCTCATAAGCTTCTTTATTTTTCCCTTCTAACCCTAAATTAATCAGTTGAGAAAATTCTTTTGGAAATGCTTGTCCAATGACAGAAATAACACCTGAGGCTCCTGCTAAAACAACAGATAATGCTAAATCGTCATCTCCTGAGATAATTAAAAAATCTTTGGGTTTATTTTTTATAAGCTCTAAATATTGTTGCACATTATTTCCGGCTTCTTTCACTGCAATTACATTTTCAAAATCATTTGCTAAACGAATTGTCGTTGCAGCATCCATATTTTTAGCAGTTCTTCCAGGAACGTTGTATAGAATTATTGGCTTTGGACTCGCTAGAGCAATAGCTTTAAAATGCTGATAAAATCCTTCTTGAGTAGGTTTACTATAGTATGGTGCAACCGATAAAATTGCATCAATATGGGTTAAATCTACGGATTGCAATTCTTCAACAACAGCTATAGTATTGTTACCTCCAATACCTAAAACTAAAGGTAATCGTTTGTTGTTTGTAGCTGCAATTGATTTAATAATTTGTTGTCTTTCTTCTTTAGTAACCGTGGCACTTTCTCCAGTAGTTCCGTTGATAACAATATAATCGATTCCATTATCAATTTGGTAATTGACTAATTTCTCTAATCCAACAAAATCAACTGATTTATCAGCGTTAAAAGGAGTAATGATTGCGACTCCAGTTCCTACAAACTTTTGCATAAGAATTACATTTATTTTATAGCACAAAAGTACTCTTTTCAATAGAACTTAAAGACTGACAAGCTGAATTAAAACCTAATTTTACAGATTTTTAGGCTTTGTTTAATTTTTAAACGTTTAAAGTTTCTTTAATATTTGTAAGTATTTTTTTGTTTCTTCAAAAAAGACATCTACGTTAGAAACATCTGTATTAATCTGAATATCCAACAATTTTTGATTCAACCCTGATAATCCTAATTTAAATGTAGCCTTTGATGCTAAAGCAGCATATTCTAAAAAAATATTTTTCTTAGAAAAAAAGCAAATCAAAAGATCAAAGGGTTCGTCTAAAAAACTTTGTAAGCTAGGCTCTATAACTTCACCTTTCCAATCAAAATCAATTTCAGAAAAGTGTTTGTAAGACTTTTCATCATCTTTATTAAACTTTCTATAACTGTAAATTCTTGGATTTCTGAGTTGTAAACGCTTAATTAAAATCTCTTGAAAATCATACTCTAAAGAAAAATCATTCTGTGTAATTATAGCTACACTTTGTATTTTTTGGCTTGTATCATTGACCTGAACTGATAAAGCTTTTGATAACTTATCAATTTTTTTTTTGATGAAATGATGTTTTAATTTAGAGCTGAACATACTTTGAATGATTCAAAAAAACTATCTTGTCATCACAAATGTAATTAAAACGAAGTGTGTTCTCATGAAAAAAATTTGGATTCTTTTCTTTCTAACTTTCCTATTCATCTCTTGTGAAAATAGCTCACAACAAGTTATTAAAATTACCGCCAAGACAACTGCTATTAATCCAGAAATACAACAAGACAGTACCTACATAAAAAAGTTTCTTCCTTATAAGAATAAAATGATTGAAGAAATATCTACAATACTTTCTTATGCACCAAAAAACTTAGAGAGAAATGACGGGAAACTACAAAGCACTTTAGGGAATTTAATTGCTGATTTATCATATGAAAAAGCAAATGAACTCTTTCAGAAAGAAACGGGTAAAACCGTCGATTTTTCGATGTCAAATTATGGTGGAATCCGATCTGGAATCTATAAAGGAAATGTAACAGTATCGAATGCTTTTGAGTTGATGCCCTTTGACAATACACTTGTTGTAGTTGAGTTAACCTCTGAAAAAGTAGAAGAATTGTTTGAATATTTTGTTGCTGAGAACAAAGCCAATCCTCTTTCTAAGCATGTGCAATTTATTATAGATGATGGAAATTATACCATAAAAATCAACGGAAAACCTCTTAATAACAATAGAACCTATTTTGTTGCAACATCTAATTACTTACAAAAAGGAGGTGATGAAATGAACTTTTTTGTGAATCCGGAAAGTTTGTATGAAAGTAATTTTTTAATTAGAAATGCTATTGAAGAGTATTTTAAGAATAAAGATACTTTAGTGGCAAGTTTAGATCAGAGAGTAATTATTAAAGACTAATGAAATTTAAAAGTCATTTCGAGAACCTCAATAACCAAAATACAAAAAGCAAAGGTGACTAGAGGTGTTATACTGAGCTTGTCGAAGTGCTCTCGAAGTCACATATTAAAAGAAATAAACATTAAAAGTCACTTCGACTCCGCTCAGTGACCAACTTAAAAATATAAAATGAAGAGAAGAAAATTCATCAAACAAACTGCAGCTGGAGTTGCCTTAGCTAGTTTCGGAGGATTCACTTTTCAATCTTGTGAAACTAAGCAAAAACATATCACCATATTGCACACGAATGATACTCACAGTCAAATAGAACCCTTTGATGAGAGCCATCATAGATATGCAAATAAAGGTGGCGTAGCAAGAAGAGCCGTTTTAGTGGAACAAGTTAGAAAGGAAAATCCAAACACATTATTATTAGATGCCGGAGATATTTTTCAAGGAACACCGTACTTTAATTATTTTGGTGGAGAAATCGAATTCAAATTGATGAGTATGTTGAAGTATGACCTTGCTACCCTGGGAAATCATGATTTTGACAATTCTATTGATGGTTTTTACAAACAGCTTCCCAATGCAAATTTTGATTTTGTTTCTGCGAATTACGATTTTAAAAACACCGTTTTAGACACCCATGTAAAACCCTATAAAATATTCTATAAAGACGGAATTAAAATTGGTGTTTTTGGCTTAGGGATTGAATTAGATGGATTGGTAAATAAAAGAATGTACAAAGAAACTAAGTATTTAAATCCTGTTGAAATTGCACAAGACATTACCAAAGAACTCAAAAATCAAGAAAACTGCGATTTAATTATCTGTCTATCTCATTTAGGCTATAATTATAAGGACCCTGATAAGATTTCTGATTTAAAACTAGCTGCAGCTACAAAAGATATTGATTTAATTATTGGGGGACATACACATACTTTTTTACCAAAACCAACGCTTGTTAAAAATTTAAATGATGAAAATATGCTAGTAAATCAGGTTGGAGCTTACGGACTTAATTTAGGAAGAGTCGATTTTTACTTTGATGAAAATAACAACAAAACAACTTCAGAGAAAACTATCATTTTGTAAGGGTTTATTTTTTTCGCGTCTAAAATTGCAACAATCAATCAATTATCATGAAAAAATACATCTCATTAGTACTGAAACTTGTGGCGGCTATTATTATGTTGCAAACCTTATTTTTTAAGTTTACAGGAGCCCAAGAAAGCATCGATTTATTTACCACCATCGCAGGAGAAAATGAAGCAGTTATGAGAATTGGAACTGGTGTTATAGAACTTATTGCTTCTATCCTACTTTTTATACCTAAGAAAACTTGGCTAGGTGCTTTATTAGCTTTCGGAACCATGTCTGGCGCCCTAATGTCTCACATCACTATTCTAGGTATTGAGCATAACAATGATGGCGGAGCGTTATTTATGAGTGCTATTATTACCCTTCTTGCCAGTGCTGCTTTATTAACATTAAGCAAAAAAGACATTCCGATTGTTGGTAAGAAATTTTAAACCAATAAAATCATTAACATCCCATTACGATTCTAGAAGAAATTTTAGAATCGTTTTTTATTTTGTCTTTGCAATCATGGCTTTACAAATTAGATATTGAGCAATGATGTAAGTAATCATTATTGCAATTCCAAAAAACTCTGAAGATTGACTAAATTTATTAATAGCCAAAATACTGTCTGAAAGTATAAAAATTAGTGCTCCCAAAAACAACCATGAATTGGCGATAGATTTATCGTTTGTATAGACCAAAAAAGCAACTACCCCAAATACAGAAATTACAATTCCATAAATAATTACAGGAATTAAGAGTTCTTCTAAATTTGGATAAATCAAGTATAGCAACACAGCTAGAATAACAACAAAAGGAAGCGAATGCACTAGGATTCTTAATTTAGAAACTTGTTGCAAAAATCTTGAAGAAACTGTAATTAATAAAACATGTGCTAACAAAAAAGAAGCCAGCCCAAATACAAAAAATTGATCTGGAAATAACAATAATACATCTCCCCAAAACGCAAATAACAAGGCTGAAACATACCAAAAATTAGGTTTAGAAACTGACAATAAATACAAAATGACTAAAGATGTTGTAATTAATGGTTTTGCAATCATTTCAATTTCTTGATTGCCAACAACTATTGCATAAATATCTGCAACACTCACTAATAAAAAGAAAATTGAAGCTGTTATTATTTTAGTTGATTTCATAATTATTTAGTTAATCATTTCAATAAATTCTTGTTCAGAAATAATAGCAACTCCTAAATCTTCCGCTTTTGTCTTTTTACTAGGTCCCATATTATCTCCAGCTACTATAAAATCTGTTTTCTTAGAAATTGAGGAACTAATTTTACCTCCATTATCTTCAATGGCTTTTTTGAGTTCATTTCTGCTCATTTGATGAAAAACTCCTGAAACTACAAATACTTTTGACTGTAGCTTATCAGTTTGACTAGCTAAATCTTCTTCTGAAACTTGAAGTTGAACTCCATATGATTTTAACCTATTTACAAGCTGTATATTTCCTAAATCATTCGAAAATTCTAGAATGCTTTCTGCTATTCTATCTCCAATTTCATCTACAGAAATTAAAGTTTCAAAATCAGCAGTCATTAAATTATCTATCGATTTAAAATGTTTTGCTAATTTTTTCGCAACTGTTTCACCAACAAACCTAATTCCTAATGCAAACAATACTTTCTCAAACGGAATCTCTTTAGATTTTTCAATTCCTTCAATCATATTTTGAGCCGATTTCTCTGCCATTCGTTCAAGAGGAATCACTTGTTCAACTCGTAAATCATACAAATCTGCGTAATTTTCAATCAATCCTTCTTTTCGTAATAAATCAACTGTTTCACCTCCTAAACCATCAATATCCATCGCTTTTCTACTGATAAAATGCTGAATTCTTCCTGTAATTTGAGGTGCGCATCCATAAGTATTTGGACAATAATGCTTGGCATCTCCTTCCGTTCTAATTAATGCTGTATCACATTCTGGACAATGTGTTGCATAGATTGTTTGCTGGGAATAATCGGGTCTTTTTGCAAAGTCTACAGCAATGATTTTAGGAATAATTTCTCCACCTTTTTCTACAAAAACAGTATCGTTAATTCTAATATCTAATTTTTCTATTTGATCTGCATTGTGCAACGAAGCTCTTTTCACCGTAGTTCCTGCTAACTGAACTGGCTCAAGATTTGCTACAGGAGTAATCGCTCCGGTTCTTCCAACTTGATAGGTGATTTCATTTAAAATTGTAGAAACTTGTGCTGCTTTAAATTTATAGGCAATAGCCCAACGTGGAGATTTAGAAGTGTATCCTAACTCTTCTTGTTGCTGTAAATTATTGACCTTTATGACAACTCCATCAGTTTCATAAGGTAAATCGTGACGTTTTTGATCCCAATGATTTACAAAATCAAAAACTTTATCGATAGAATTGGCTAAAGTGATTGTGTTTGGAACTTTAAATCCTGCTTTTCTTGCGGCATCTAAACTTTCAAAATGAGTTTTATATTTTCTTTCGTTGGTGACTACCTGATACAGCAAACAATCTAAAGGACGTTTTGCAACTTCACCACTATCTTGTAATTTTAAACTTCCACTTGCCGTATTTCTTGGGTTTCTATATTCTTCTTCTCCGTTTACTACACGTTCTTCATTCATCTTTCGAAATCCATCTAAGGGTAAAATAATTTCTCCTCGCATTTCAAAATCACGGACGAAGTCCGTTTTCAACACTAATGGAATCGATTTAATAGTTCTAATATTGGTGGTTACTTCATCACCTTGAAACCCATCTCCACGAGTGACTGCTTTTACGAATTGTCCGTTTTCATAAGTAAGATTGATGGAAGCTCCGTCGTATTTTAACTCACAGGTATATTCTAAATCTTCTCTTCCTAAATTCTTTTGAAGACGTTTTTCCCAATCCAATAAATCCTCTTTAGAATAAGAGTTGTCTAGAGAATACATTCGATTCTTATGAACAATGGTCGTAAAGTTTTTTGTGATTTCACCTCCTACTCTTTGTGTAGGTGAATTTGGATCAAAAAATTCTGGATGGGCAGCTTCTAATTTTTCTAATTCTTTAAGTTTGATATCAAAATCATAATCAGAAATAGTTGCATTATCCAATACATAATAATTGTGATTGTGTTGATTGAGCTCTTCTCGTAAAGAATTGATTTGCTGCTGTACAGAATTCATTGAAACAAAAAATTTGGTTGGTTAAAAATAATCAAAAGAAAACCCGAAACAAATAAGTTTCGGGTTTAAAAATTCTTAAGTTATTAACTACTAATAGTACGTATATCTTCTCACTTTAGCGATGTGTTTTGCCAAGCGAATTACTTGATGACTGTAGCCATATTCGTTATCATACCAAACATAAATTACAATAGTATCTCCGTCTGTAATGGTTGCTTTACTATCAAATATTGATGGAGCTGTTGTTCCTACAATATCAGAAGAAACCAATTCAGCGTCTAAAGAATATTGAATTTGTTCAACTAAATCACCTTCTAAAGCATTGTGTTTTAATAAAGCATTTACAGCTTCCGTAGTTACTTCAGAACGCAATTGCAGGTTTAAGATTGCTAAAGATCCATTAGGAACAGGCACACGAATGGCATTAGAAGTTAATTTACCTTCTAAGGCTGGCAACGCTTTGGCAACTGCTTTTCCGGCGCCAGTTTCTGTTATTACCATATTTAATGCAGCGGCTCTACCTCTACGGTTTTTGCTGTGCATATTATCTACTAAATTCTGATCGTTTGTATACGCGTGAATGGTTTCTAAATGTCCTTTTTTGATTCCATAATTATCTTCCAATACTTTTAAAACTGGCGTAATTGCATTGGTTGTACAAGAAGCTGCTGAAAAAATATCAACGGTATCTGGATTGTGTTGTTTATGATTTACACCATGAACAATATTTGGAATTCCTTTTCCTGGAGCAGTCAATAAAACTTTACTAGCTCCTTTTGCTTTTAAATGTCTGCTTAAAGCTTCTTTATCTCTAAAAGCTCCCGTATTGTCAATAATTAAGGCGTCATTAATTCCATAAGAAGTGTAATCAATGTCTTCTGGTGCATTCGCAGAAATCATTTTTACGGTTGTTCCGTTAATGATTAAAGCATCGTTTTCTGAATCTACCTGAACCGTTCCTAAGAAATCGCCATGAACAGAATCGATGCTTAATAAAGAGGCTCTTTTTTCTAATACGGCTTCATTAATTACTCCACGAGTGACTACCGCTCTTAAACGTAGTTGAGAACCTTTTCCCATTTTTGACATTAATTCTCTTGCCAATAAACGACCGATTCTACCAAATCCATATAAAACAACATCTTTAGGTTGAATATTTTTTGCTACTGTTGCATCTTTTAACTGATTCTTTACAAAGGCAACTTTGTCTTGACAGCCATTAACATCTAAATAACATTCATAAGCTAATTTTCCAATATCTAACTTAGAAGATGGTAAGTCAATTTGCTGAATCGCTCTAGCAATATCTAAAGCATCAGTTATTGAAATTGGTTTTGCAACAAATTCTTTAGCATAATTGATTAGGTTTAAAACCTCACTTGCACGTTTATCAACTAAAGGATTTCTAAATAAAACTAGCTCAATCGATTTATCATACCATAAATCGTTTACAATATTGATAAATTCTGTGGTTGCTCTTCTAACTTGTGCTTGAGAAGTAACTTCGTTTTCGTAATTATTTTCTTTGGACATGTTGTGTTGTTGTCTTAAATTTTAAAATTTTGTGCAAAAGTATTTCTTTTTTTTACAATACGAAATCGATTTCGTTTAAATTTATTAATAAATATTTACACTAGTATAAAGAACCCTGCTAATGAAAATACAGCAGTCTATATTAGGGTAATTACTCAAATATAGACTGCTGTTGTAAGTTTGTAAGTACTAAAAGAAGTAGGCGCCAATTTCGCCATTTAGATCAATCATTTTTACTTTCACCCGATAGCCATTTCTAGACAAACCATCTAGTAATGCAACTGCTTCAGAAGCCGATGCTATTTTCTGATCGTTAATTTCTGTAATCACATAGCCAACTAAACTAGAGGAATTATACCTGCTAGAAGCTTCTCTAATTATTTTTGCCCCCAAAACATCGTCTTGAAATTCAAGACCGTATGATCTAGAAATAAAACGTTCTATTCTTTTAATTAATTGAATGTTTTTAGTGAACACTTCTCCTTCTCTATTAATTGTTAGATTGACAGACTCTCCAGGTCTTTTGGCAGATAACTGCCCACTTAATTCGGAAAATTTAGAGATTTTTACATCATCTATTTGTACAATAACATCTCCTTTTTTTAATCCAGCTTTTTCAGCATTACTGTTCTCAGCAAAATCACCAATTCTGACACCTTCAATATCATCTTCTCTTAAATCTGGCACAAAGCCAATAATGGCCTCTTGCACCTTTCCAAATTCAAGAATATCATCAATAATTTTTTTAGCAATATTTGAGGGAACTGCAAAAGAATAACCAATATAAGACCCTGTTTTTGAGGAGATAGCCGTATTAATTCCTACCAGCTCTCCACGGGTGTTCACTAGAGCTCCTCCACTATTTCCTGGGTTTACTGCAGCATCTGTTTGAATAAATGAATCTGTAGCTGAATTTCCTTGTAAATCTCTTCCTTTGGCACTAACAATACCAGCGGTAACTGTAGATGTTAGATTGTACGGGTTACCAACAGCCAACACCCATTCACCAATTTTTATAGTATCTGAATCTGAGAAAGGAATGTAAGGCAAGGCTTCTGTTGCTTCAATTTTAAGCAAAGCAATATCATTCTTTACATCAGTACCCACTAGTGTTGCTTTGTATTTTTTTCTATTGTTTAATGTAATTTCAAGTTCTGATGCACCATCTATTACATGGTTATTGGTCACAATATATCCGTCAGAAGAAATAATAACACCACTGCCTGTACCAACTTGCTGGTATTTTCTTGAACCATTAAATAAATCTGATATTGAGTTTATTCCTGAAGAAACCGCCGTGTTTTTTACATGCACAACGGCATGAACTGTTTTCTCTGCCGCTTCTGTAAAATTTGTTGGTGCATAGGTAGCCGTATTTAAATCAAACGCTGTTGAATTGTAGTTTGTTTGAAATGTTTGAATTGGCATCGTGTCATTTGTGAGCACTGTTTGAGTTTTTTCTATAAAAGTACTGTATCCTAGTAATGAAATAACACCACCAAGAATAGCCATGCTTAAAAAACTTAAAAATTTTTTCATCTTATATACATTTTAAATACATTCAAAAATACTAATTATCTTAATTCAATCATCAG
>CAJXRR010000079.1 GCA_913060575.1 uncultured Flavobacterium sp. | reverse complement strand
TAATGGTGGTGGTTCTTCCGTGAAAGTTATTTTCACAAACAATAATCTGTGCTTTATTTTCTTCAATTCCTTTTACTTCATAAGCCCATTTTCTACAAAGCTTCAAAGCAGTTTCTACAGCCTCAGCTCCGGTATTCATCGGTAAAACTTTGTCGAAACTAAAATATTCAGTCACATACTTCTCATATTTTCCTAGCATATCATTATGAAACGCTCTGGAAGTTAAGCTTAATGTTCTTGCTTGTGATACCATAGCATCCACAATTTTAGGATGACAATGTCCTTGGTTTACTGCAGAATAAGCTGATAGAAAATCATAATACTTTTTACCTTCTACATCCCAAACATAGACACCTTCTCCTCTACTCAAAACTACGGGTAAAGGGTGATAATTATGTGCACCGTGTTTGTTTTCTAAATCAATCGCTTGTTGCGATGTTAATTGGTCTAAAACAGCCATTTTTAAATGTTTTAAATTGATAAATTAAACATTCCTGTTCTACCTTTGTTCTTCTGAAAAGTTTCAGAAATTCAGCGTGGGAAAGAAATCATCCTCGAAGAGCAACAAAAATAAGAAATTAATCTATATAGTCTTCTAATTTCCTAATTTTGCATCAGAATTAAATTCAGAAAATGCCAAAAAGAGAACGAAATAAGTTTGTAAAGAGAGGTCAAATTTTAGAATTAAAAATTGAAAGCTATGCTTTTGGTGGAAAAGGAATCGCTAGAATTCGTTCTGAAGAAGGAGAATTTGTTGTTTTTATTCCAAATACATTACCTGGACAAACTGTAAAAGCACAAGTAAGCAAAACTAGTAAAAACTATGCAGAATGTAAATTAATAGATGTTTTAGAAAGTTCTCCTGATGAAGTTGAAGTTCCTTTTCAAGACATTCCTGGTGCCCCTTACATTCAATTACCGATTGAATTACAACACAAGTATAAAAAAGAAAGTACTTTATCCTTATTCCAACGAATTGGAAAAGTTGAAAATATTGAGGATCTTTTTGATGAATTGGTCACTTCTCCTAATGTATTTCATTACAGAAATAAAATGGAATATGGCTTTTCTGCCATTGGATACGATAGAATAAACAAGACAGATATAGATATTTTTACCTTAGGCTTTAAAAGACGGGGTGTTTGGTGGATGGGTGATAATCTAGATAAAGATTCTGGATTGTTTGATAAACTAGTTGAAGATAATATTAAACTCATAAGAGAATATTGTGAAGTTACTGGATTAGCTCCTTGGCATGGTCCGAAGAGAGAAGGTTTCTTTCGATATTTTGTGGTTAGAAAATCTTATAAAACTGACAAATTATTATTTAATTTAGTTACAACATCACACGATTTACCAAAATTTGATTTAAACGCTTTTTCTAAACTATTACAAGAGGTGTTTAAAGAACGTTTTGCCGGACTTTTACATTCTATTAATGACGAAACCGGAGACAGAACTTTGGCTACAGCAGGTAGTATTGAGTTGATTGCTGGTGACGATAAAATTGTGGAAGAATTATTAGGTTTAAATTTTGAAATAAGCATGAAGAGCTTCTTTCAAACCAATCCGAAATCTGCCGAAAAGTTATATTCAAAAGTGATTGAATATGCGCTAGAAAATAAGGAAGCTATCGATAATACTGTGGTCATGGATTTATTCTGTGGTACAGGAACCATCGGACAGATTTTAGCTTCAAGAAGCACCAATGCAAAAATTATTGGAGTTGATATTGTGGCTTCTGCAATAGAAGATGCCAAGAAAAATGCAAAAAGAAATAAGATTGAAGGCTTACAATTTTATGCCGCTGATGTTGGTAAATTTATAAACGAACATCCAGAATACAACAATAAAATTCGCACCATTATTTTAGACCCAGCACGTGCAGGAATTGCTCCCAAAACACTAAACAAAATTATCAATATTAATGCCGATAGAATTGTCTATGTGTCTTGTAATCCGGCAACTCAAGCTAGAGATACTCAAGAGTTAATGCTAAATGGTTATCAGATAAAAAAGATCAGTTTGGTAGATCAATTTCCTCATACTGCGCATATAGAAACGGTAGTTTTGTTTGAAAAAGTTTAAAAGAGGTTTATTTGTTTTTGTGTTTATTTGTAACAAAAAAAGCTATGAAAATTTATTCATTTGAAAAACTAAATGTCTGGAAAGAAAGTTTAGAATTAGTTACATCAATTTACAAAATCACAAATAACTTTCCTAGAGAAGAAAAATTTGGATTAATAAGTCAAATCAGACGTGCAACTGTTTCGGTATCGTCTAATTTAGCTGAAGGAACTTCAAGAAAAACAAATAAAGATAAAGCTCATTTCACAACTATTTCATATAGTTCAGCAATGGAAGTGTTAAATCAACTCATAATTTCTAAGGAATTGGATTATATTTCTGAGAATGATTATATATTAGTGCGACAAAGGATTGAAAAAATAACGAACATGTTAAATTCATTACGGAATTCTCAATTATGTTCATAAACAAATCAACAGATAAACACACATCTGTTTAAATTAATTAATTAGGAATGAAAAAACTAACAGATTTAGAAATAGAAAAAAGATTAGAGAATTTTCCTGATTGGGATTTTTATGATGATGCCTTACATACAGAATTTGAGTTTGATAATTTTAAAAACTGCATGAGTGCAATGATGAGAATTGCTTTTGAATGCGAAACTCTTAATCATCATCCAGAATGGACTAACATTTATAATATTTTAGAAATAAAATTAACAACCCACGATGCTGATGGTGTCACTGAATTAGATTTTAAGTTAGCAGAGGCCATGGAAAAAATTGTAGAAGTTGAAGAATAAATTATTACTTTCCATGCTTAAAATGAAAAAAAACTATTTCTTTTTATTACTCATTACATTACTAGTTTCTAGTTGTGAAAAAGATGATTTCTGTATAGATCCTATCACACCAAACATGATCATACGTTTTTATGATGCTACAAATCCATTAGAAACCAAAGCAGTTACTGATTTATCTGTTAATCCAGAGGGTTTAGAGGATCTCTATACAAGTACAAGTTTAGATTCTATACTAATTCCCTTAGACGTAACTAGTAATCAAATCATCTATAATTTTTCTACAGGCACCAATATTGATATCCTAACAATTAATTATGAAGTTGAAGAGGTTTTTGTTTCTAGATCTTGCGGTTTTAAAGCAATTTTTAATAATGTTACCATTACTTCAGACACTGCAAACGACTGGATTTTAGGATTCACAACAAGCTTAGACAATACCATTACCATAACCACCATTGAAAATGAATCCGCAGCACATGTACAAATTTATCACTAGTATTTGCTTTCTTTTTGTTTTTGTTGGGGTAACGGCTCAACAAAGCAAGGATAGTATTCCTAAAGACAGTATTGTTTACAAAACTAACTATGGGCTAAGAGTTGGAATTGATATCAGCAAACCCATTAGAGCTATGTTACAAGATAACTACAGCGGATTAGAGCTTGTTGGAGATTATCGAATTTCTAAAAATTGGTATGCGGCAGCTGAAATAGGAACCGAAGAATTTACTACCAAAGAAGATTTCACCAATTCTACATCAAAAGGAAACTACATAAGACTGGGACTAAATTATAATTCTTATAAAAACTGGTTAGATATGAATAACGAAATCATTATTGGATTTCGTTATGGATTTGCAACTTTTGAACAAACTTTAAATAGCTACCAAATTAATACTGGTAATACTGTATTCCCTTCAGATATTATTACTACTCCAATTTCAGAAGACGGTCTTACAGCGCATTGGTCTGAAATTCAGATAGGTTACAGAGCCGAAGTTTATGACAACCTATTTATCACTTTTACGGGTTCTTATAAAGTTATGGTGAGTATTACCGATCCTGCTAATTTCAAAACACATTATGCTCCCGGTTTTAATAGAGTTTATGCAAGTAATACTGGTTTTGGATTTAACTATACAATATCATATTTAATCCCATTTCGTAAAAAATAAGCTTATTTTTTACTAATTTTAACTTTCTATACCTAAACATTCGAACATGAATAAGATTCCTAGCGTCAATTTAGCTGACTTTTTATCAAATGATGAATCAAGAAAACAAAAATTTATAGCCGAAATAGGTCACGCCTATGAAAACATAGGATTTGTAGCCCTAAAAGGACATTTTTTAGACGACGCTTTAGTAAATGAACTCTATAGTGAAATCAAAAACTTTTTTGATTTACCTGTGGAAGTAAAACGCAAATATGAAGTCCCAGGAATTGGAGGTCAACGTGGTTATGTTTCTTTCGGAAAAGAAAGTGCTAAAGGAAAAAAAGAAGGTGATTTAAAAGAATTTTGGCACTTTGGTCAATATGTTGAAAACAATCCAGCATTAGAAGAAGAATACCCTGACAATGTGATGGTAGAAGAACTTCCTAAGTTTAATGAAGTAGGAAAAACAACCTACAGAATGTTAGAAAAAACTGCAAAGTATGTTTTGCGCTCGTTAGCGTTACACCTTAATTTAGAAGAAACTTATTTTGACGAATACATTCATAATGGTAATAGTATCTTAAGACCAATTCACTATCCTCCTATTCAATCAGAACCCAAAAATGCCGTGAGAGCTGCAGCACACGGAGATATCAATTTAATTACTTTATTGATGGGTGCACAAGGAAAAGGTTTGCAAGTTCAAAACCATAAAGGAGAATGGATTGATGCGGTAGCTGAGCCCGATGAATTAATGATTAATGTAGGTGACATGTTATCGCGTCATAGTAATAACAAATTAAAATCTACCATACATAGAGTTACCAACCCACCAAAAGAAATGTGGGGAACCTCAAGATATTCGATTCCATTTTTTATGCATCCCATAAGCGACATGAAATTAGATGTTTTAAAAGAATGTATCGATGAGAAAAATCCAAAACAATTTGATGACATTACTGCGGGTGAATTCTTAAACGAACGTTTACGCGAACTAGGTTTAACCAAGTAATTTTTATGGATTTACAAGATCAATTAAAAAATTTATTTCCAGACCATCAAATTAAAGAAGAACCCGTAAAGGAGCAATCTAATGTTTGGTTACAAGACGAACCTTTACTTTGCAAATACGAAAAGCGCAAAGGAAAACCCATCACTATCATCGATGGCTATAATGGAGCGACTGAAGATTTTAAAACTTTAGCAAAAGAGATTAAAACCAAACTTAGTGTTGGTGGAAGTTTTAAAAATGACACCATCATCATACAAGGTGATTATAGAGATAAGATAATGAAAATGCTTACAGACAAAGGGTTTTCAGTAAAACGTGTCGGTGGTTAAATGTTAAACCTAACCATCTTTGAAATATTTATAAATCAATCAACGTTCCCCATTTATGAGTTCCTCAATTTTACACATTACTAACGGAGATAGCACCACAAACTATCTAAAGTCCCTTCAAATTAAAGGAGAGTATATTACTTGGAGAGAAATGCTTTGCGAAGGAAAAACATCGATTGATGTTGGGAGTGAAACTTTCTGGAAAACTCGGTTCGAGTTTTTAAAATCTTCTTATAAGATTACCAAAAAAACCTTTATTGATTACACTTTAAAAGAATACAGAAATCTTTGTCAAAAGAAAAACCAACAAGAAATAGTCTTATGGTTTGAGCACGATTTGTTCTGTCAAATTAATATGATTGCGCTTCTAAGTTGGCTAAAAAAATATCGTAGCGGAGAAAAAATTAGTTTGGTTTGCAGTGGAGATGTTATAGGAAGTGAAAAACGATTAGGCTTAAGTCAATTAAACAAAGAACAAATTAATACACACTATCAAAATAGAGTCGAGTTAACTCAAGATGATATTGAATATGCAGATTATATTTGGCAATTATATTGCTCCGATAGTCCGTTGCGCTTAGAAACTGTTTACAAATTTAATCCAATGAGCCCGTTTGTATATTTAACAGACGCTATAGCAATGCATTTAAAGCGTTTTCCTTCGATAGAAAATGGATTAAACTCGGTTGAGAATTACATCATTCAAACGGCCAATGCTTCACATCCAACTTCTAAAAATGACTTGGTCTCTACGCTTCTAAAAAATCAAGAAGTTTATGGTTTTGGAGATTTACAATACCTACAAAAAATTGATCGATTAAAAACACTTTTCACTTCATTTGATCCTGTTAAACTGAGTAGAAAAGGGAAAAAAGTACTAGATAATCAACTCAATTTCTATCGAGATTTAAGAGATGAAAGTGCTTACTTAGGTGGTGTTAGACAATACAGTTATTTGTATCATAATGCTTCCAATAAGCTGTTAAAAATCACTTCTTAATGCAAATAAAAAGTTCAGAACTTATTTTAAATCCAGATGGAAGTGTATACCATCTCAATTTAAAACCAGCCAACATTTCTAACGATATCATTTTTGTTGGTGATCCCGATCGAGTTGACAATATAACACAACACTTTGATCGTATTGACTTTACCACGCATAAACGAGAATTTAAAACAACTTCTGGAACGTATAAAGGAAAAAGATTGACTGTAATGTCAACCGGAATCGGTCCTGACAATATTGACATCGTTCTCAACGAATTAGATGCTTTGGTTAATATTGATTTAGAAACTAGAACCATTAAAAAAAATCATACCGCTTTAAATATTATAAGAATTGGAACCTCAGGATCACTTCAAAAAGACATTCCTGTTGATAGTTTTTTAATGAGTACCTATGGCTTAGATATTAACGGAATGTTGCGCTCTTATGTGGTAGATTCCATTAGTCATCCAACATTAGAAAATGCCTTTGTTGCACATACCCATTGGAGTGATAAAAAATGTTTTCCATTAATTGTAGCTAACAGTAAAGCCTTAGAACAAAAATTATCTTCAGATATCATTTATAAAGGAATGACAGCAACCGCCGGTGGTTTTTACGGTCCGCAAGGAAGAGTTTTACGCTTACAAATTCAAGATCCAGCATTGAACAACAAAATAGATTCTTTTAATCATGACGGAGTGAGAGTTACCAATTTAGAAATGGAAACTTCTGCCATTTATGGATTATCAAAATTATTAGGTCATCAGGCATGTTCTATGAATGCAATCATTGCTAACAGACCTTTGGGAGAGTTTAGTAAAGATCCAGGGAAAGTTGTGAGCGAACTGATTGTTTATACTTTAAATAAGTTAGTTTCTTAGATGGTAGACCTGAAAATAGGCGGAGTTCCTGAACATTTTAACTATCCTTGGTATCTTACCTTAAAGAATAAAGAATATCAAAAACACGGCATCAATCTTCGTTGGAAAGACTACCACGGAGGAACCGGTGAAATGTGTAATGCCTTAAGAACCGGAGAAACAGACATTGCAATTATTCTTACCGAAGGAATTATCAAAGACATTATTGATGGAAATCCTTCTAAAATACTACAAACCTATGTGACAACTCCTTTAATTTGGGGGATACACGTTTCTGAAAAATCAACTATACAAGAAATTTCAGAATTAGAAAATAAACGAATCGCCATCAGCAGGTATGGTTCGGGTTCTCATTTAATGGCCATTGTAAATGCCTACAATCAAGGTTGGAATTTAGAGCAACTTCATTTTGTGGTGGTTGAAACCTTAGAAGGCGGAATAGAAGCGCTTCAAAACAATAAAGCGGATTATTTTATGTGGGAACATTTTACCACAAAACCCTATGTAGATCAAGGTGTGTTTAGAAGAATTGGCAACTGCCCTACTCCTTGGCCTTGTTTTGTGATCGCTGTTAGAAATGAAGTCTTGGAAAAATATCCAGAAAAAATCACTCAAATTTTAGCCATTATTAATGAAACTACCCGAGGATTTAAATCGATTGAAAACATTGATGAAGTTCTCTCTAAGCGTTATGACCAGCAACTGGTCGATGTTCAAAAATGGTTGTCCATTACCGAATGGAATCCTGGAGAAATGGCTACCGAAGAATTTATTTCTGAAGTACAAAATAAATTAGTCCACTTTAACGTTATAAACCAGAAGAAAAATTCTAGTGAGTTTATAAAAAATATGTACATTTAGACCATCAAAATTTAAAAAATGAAAAGATTCGTATTTATTGCAATTTGTGTTTTAGGACTTTTAAGTTTTTCTTCTTGCAGAAGTACATCAAATCCTTGTGGTTTGGCAGAAAACTCAACAAAACCAACAAAACAATTACAGCAACCTACTGTTTTAGTCATTTCTTCTGAAATAGTTTAGGTACTGTTCTTTATTCAAATTCAGTAAATCCGCTTTCTAAGCGGATTTTTTTATTAGTAAAACTCTGTTTTGAAAAATTGCGAAGCAAAGTATTCAAAATAGTTAGTTAAACTAATCCGACTTTTTCAGCGGAATCTCAGGTTGAATACCTCATTGCCCTAAGAATAGTTATTACCAACTAATTGCTGGCTTCCCCATACTTTTTAAATAGTCATTGGTTTTAGAGAAGTGTTTACTTCCAAACCAACCACGCCAAGCTCCCAAAGGTGAAGGATGTGGAGCAGTAAAAACGGTGTGTTTCTTTGTATTGATGAGTTTCATTTTACTTTCAGCAAATTTTCCCCAAAGTAAAAACACTACATTTTCTTTTTGTTCAGAAACTTGTTGAATGACAGCATCTGTAAAGGTTTCCCATCCTTTTTTCTGATGACTTCCTGCTTCATGAGCTCTTACGGTTAAGGTAGCATTGAGCAATAAGACGCCTTGTTTTGCCCAGTTTGATAAATCACCTGAAATCGGAATTGGCTTCTCAATATCTGTGTGTAGTTCTTTAAAAATATTCACCAAAGAAGGCGGATGTTTCATTCCATCTGCAACAGAAAAACACAATCCGTTGGCTTGTCCAACATCATGATACGGATCTTGTCCAATAATGACTACTTGTAAGTCATCAAAAGAGCAATAATTAAAGGCCGCAAAAATGTCTTTTCCTTGAGGAAAACATGCATAGTTTTCATATTCGGATTTTACAAACTGTTGCAAACTTGAAAAATACTCTTTCTCAAATTCTGCTTGCAAGATATTTTTCCAGCTTTCCTCAATTTTAACGTTCATTCTTTGTTATTTTTGTGCTTGTTATAAAGAAGCTGTCATATCGAGTGATTTTGATGTATCAAAATTGTATCGAGATATCTTGTGTTCTCGATACAAAATTGTTTTACAATTCTACTCGAACTGACATTCATTTTCTGACAATCAAAAATACACATTTTGAGCATACATATTTCTGAGAAAGCATTACAAGATTTAGAATTTACAACGGTTTTACAACAGGTTGCAACTTTTAGCATCTCAGGTTTAGGAAAAAAAGAAATCTTAGACATCACTCCTTTTACGAACAAAAAACAATTGTTAGATGAGTTGGATTATACCAACGAATACCTTTCTTCTTTTGTCAGTGAAAATAGAATTCCAAATCACGGATTTGACAATATCTACGAATCACTCAAAAGGTTAACCATAGAGAACAGCTATATAGAACCTGAAAATTTCTTAAAAATAGCGTCTATTTCTGAAAGTGTAAAAGAGCAAAAGAAATATTTCAAAAAATTAAAAAGCTACTATCCTAGCCTATTTTCTTTAAGTGAAAGAGTAGAATTCTTACCTGAAATCATTGAAGAAATAAAGAAAGTAATTACAGCCTATGGTGAAATTATAGACAATGCTTCTCCTGAATTACGAAAAATCAGAAGATCGATTGCCGGTTTGCAAGGAAAAATCGGACAGAGTTTTGCTAGTGCTTTAGGAAGTGCAAAAGCTGCAGGTTATTTAGATGATATCAAAGAATCGGTCATTGACAATCATCGTGTGTTGGCTGTTTTGGCGATGCATCGCAAAAAAGTAAGTGGAAGCTTATTAGGTTCGTCAAAATCTGGTAGCATCGTTTATATTGCTCCACAAGCAACCTTAGCCTACCAGAGAGAGTTACAAAATTTGGTGTATGAAGAAAAGCAAGAAGTCATTAGAATTCTAAGAGCTTTAAGCGAACAAATAAGACCCTATGCGCCCGTATTAGAATCGTATTTAGTCTATCTAACCCATTTAGATGTTATTGGTGCTAAAGCTAAATATGCGCATGCTATCAACGGTTTGTTACCCACCATTGGAAAAACAAAGCGCATCTTTTTTAAAAATGCCTATCATCCGATACTATGGGTGAAAAATCAGGAAGCCAATTTAGAAGTCATTCCGCAAACCATAGAACTCAACGAACAACAACAAATCATTGTCATTTCAGGACCCAATGCTGGTGGAAAAAGCATCACCTTAAAAACCATCGGTTTGTTGCAAGTAATGATTCAGAGTGGCATTCTAATTCCCGTTGATGAACGCAGTGAAACTACTATTTTTGACAACTTACTAACCGATATCGGCGACAATCAATCGATTGAAAACCAATTAAGCACCTATAGCTATCGATTAAAAAATATGCGTTATTTCTTACGGAAATGTAGCGAAAGAACCTTGTTTTTGATTGATGAATTTGGAACCGGTAGTGATCCTGAATTGGGTGGTGCTTTGGCAGAAATTTTCTTAGAAGAATTTTATCATAAAAAAGCCTTCGGAATTATCACCACACATTATTCTAATTTAAAAGTATTGGCCAACGAATTAGACCATGTAACCAATGCCAATATGCAGTTTAACGAACGAACGCTAGAACCGTTGTACAAGTTGTATGTAGGGCAAGCCGGAAGCTCCTTTACCTTTGAGGTGGCTCAAAAAAACGGAATTCCGTTTAGTCTCATTAACAAGGCAAAAAAACGTGTAGAAACTGAAAAAATTCGATTGGATAAAACCATTTCTAAATTGCAAAAAGAACGGAATCGTTTGCAAAAAACGTCGGAGAGTTTAGACAAGCAGAAAACCAAAGAGCAAGAAAAGCTAGAAACTTTGGTAGAAAAAGAGCAAAAGATACAAGACAAACTAGAAGGTTTTCAAGAATTGTATGACAGCAACCAACGGATGCTCTCTTTGGGTAGAAAAACCAACGAATTACTAAACAAATACTTTCAGACCAATAACAAAAAAGAGTTGACTGCTAATTTTAATAAATGGGTGGCCGATGAAAAAGTAAAACGTGCCAAAAAAAATCCTGTAAAACCAACAACCAAGGCACAAAAGCAAGCGGTTAAGAAAAAAGAAGTACTACAAAAACAAGTAATACAACAAGTAGAAAAAGAGGTCTTACAGAAAGTGGTTGAAGTAAGAAAAGAAAAAACAGCTCAAGCCAACATCATTGCCAAAGCAAAAGCTGACTATGTCTTTAAAGTAAAAGACCGCGTACGTTTAGTAGATGGAAACGCCGTGGGCACCATAGAAAAAATAGAAAAGAAAAAAGCTTTTATTAACTACGGTATCTTTACCACAGAAGCTTCTTTAGACCAACTAGAGTTTGTGGAGAAAAGTAAATAACTAGGTATTTATACCTATTGAATTTCTTACAAAAAAACGATAACTTCGTTAACTCCTGATAAATTGAATTTACACTGAGCAAGTCGAAGTGTTAAAACTCACCTTATCAATTAAGTTGTAAAACATTAGGCAAAAGACTACTTACTTAAAATATAAAAACTCATTAATTTTTTGGATTCATTCACAAAGATTATATGAATTATACTTGAATTTTATTGTTGATATTCATCGACAGATAACTCACATT
>CAJXRR010000078.1 GCA_913060575.1 uncultured Flavobacterium sp. | reverse complement strand
ACACAGAGTAGATCGTCGGCAGCGTCAGATGTGTATAAGAGACAGATTTATTTTTGTGAATTATCTTTCAGTAGAAAACATCTCTAAGTCTTACGGAGACAGAACATTATTTAGCAATATTTCATTTGGAATTAACAAGGATCAGAAGGTTGCTTTTGTTGCAAAAAATGGAACCGGAAAAACTTCTATCCTAAATATTATTGCAGGATTAGACACTCCAGACGAAGGTCAGGTAATTCAACGAAAAGACATTCAAATTGCATATCTTTCTCAAAATCAGATTTTTGACAATAGCTTGACTATAGAGGAAACCATTTTTGCCACTGAAAATAGAATTTTACCTATTATTCAGCAGTATGAAAAAGCTTTAGAAAATCCAGAAGATGCTGATAATTATCAAAAAGCATTTGATTTAATGGATCAAAATAATGCTTGGGATTTTGAAACTCAATATCGACTAGTGCTTTCTAAATTAAAATTAAACGACTTAACTAAAAAAGTAGACAAACTTTCTGGTGGACAGAAAAAAAGATTGAGTCTTGCTATTTTATTAATTAACAAACCCGATTTAATCATTTTAGACGAACCTACAAATCATCTAGATTTAGAAATGATAGAATGGCTAGAAAGTTATTTTAAAAACGAAAAAATCACCTTATTTATGGTGACGCATGATCGCTATTTTCTTGAACGCGTTTGTAATGAAATTATAGAATTAGATCAAGGTGAACTTCATAGATACAAAGGGAATTACTCGTATTATTTAGAGAAAAAAGAAGAGCGAATTATACAAGAAGCAACTACCACAGACAAAGCTAAAAACCTCTTTAAAAAAGAGTTAGATTGGATGCGTAGACAGCCCAAGGCAAGAACTACAAAGTCGAAATCTAGAATCGATGATTTTCATGAAATCAAAGAGAAAGCTCACAAAAGAAGACAAGACCACAGAGTTCAATTAGAAATTAATATGGAACGTTTGGGAAGCAAAATTGTGGAGCTTCACAAATTAAAAAAATCATTTGGTGATTTAAAAATTCTAGATGGTTTTGAATATGTTTTTCAAAAAGGAGAACGTATTGGTGTTATCGGAAAAAACGGAACAGGTAAATCATCATTTTTAAATATTCTTACAGAAAGAGAACCTCTTGATGGTGGAAAAGTTGTAGTAGGTGAAACTGTAAAGTTTGGTTATTATACCCAAAAAGGTATTGTTGTTAAAGAAGGTCAGAAAGTTATAGAAGTCATTAAAGAGTTTGGTGAAGAAATCCCTTTAACTAAAGGAAGAAGAATTTCTGCTTCTCAGTTGTTAGAACGCTTTCTTTTTGATAAGAAGAAACAATACGATTTCGTAGAAAAATTAAGTGGAGGAGAACAAAAGAGACTATATCTCTGTACTGTTTTAATTCAGAATCCGAATTTTCTAATTCTTGATGAACCCACCAATGACTTAGATGTTGTTACCTTAAATGTTTTGGAAAGCTTCTTATTAGATTTCCCTGGAAATTTAATTGTGGTTTCTCACGATCGATATTTCATGGATAAAATTGTTGATTCTTTATTTGTGTTTAGAGGCGATGGCGTTGTTGAAAATTTTCCAGGAAACTATTCAGATTATAGAGCTTATGAAGATTCTAAACCGAAAGAAAAAACAATAAAAACTGAGAAAAAACAAGTCGTTGCTAAACCTACAAAAGCAACACTAAGTTTTGATGAAAAAAGAGAGTTTGGTTCTCTAGAAAAAGACATCGAAAGATTAGGGCGTAAAAAGAAATTGATTGAAGCTTCTTTTATGGACGAAAATATGACGCCAGAGCAAGCTACAGAAAAATCCGAAGAACTTGAGAAAGTTATTTCATCTCTAGAACAGAAAGAAGAACGATGGTTAGAAATCTCAATGAAATTAGAAGCTTAAACTTTTATAATTTCATGTTCTTCTACTAATTTTTCATTGTTAAAACGCATTAGCAATTGTGCGACTGCAATAGTATCTTTCTCACAATAGTTTACAATTCTATCGAGATCTTTTTCTTTGTAATATACATTGGCCACTTCACTCCCATCAATATCATCTTTGGGTGATGGAATTCCTAAAATTGTAGTTAATAGTTGCAAAGAACTATAATGTTTATAGTCTCCAAATTTCCATAATTCCATAGTATCTAAATGTGGAACTTCCCATGGTTTTTTTCCAAATAGATTTAGTTTCGATGGTAATTCGATTTGATGTACAATCATTCTACGTGCGATATAAGGAAAGTCAAACTCTTTTCCGTTATGTGCGCACAAAACATGAAATGCTTTGTTAAAATGCATGTCTAAGAGTTTTTTAAAATCAACTAGAATTTGTTTTTCATCATCTCCGCTAAAAGAAGTAACTCGTAAGTTTCTCTGTGAATCTTTTTCTGTAAAATAGGCGACAGAAATGCAGATAATTTTTCCGAATTCTGCCCAAATCCCAGCCCGCTCATAAAAATCTTCAGCAGTAATTTCTTCTTTTCTTTGATAGGATGTTTTTTTGGTAAAGAGTTCTTGAGTAGTTTCTGGAACTTCCGTCCAGAATTCTTTTTGAGGTACCGTTTCAATGTCTAAGAATAAGACATTGTTCATTTTAGTTTTTAGATTCATGATAGCAAATTTTTATTGTGAATTTACTAAAAATAAAAAAAGCAGTCTTTTAAAGACTGCTTTTTAAATTCTATATACCTGAAAGTATTAGAAGGTATACCCAGTCCAAGCAAAGACACTTGTGTCTGCGCCACCTGTAGTACCCTCTGATGTATTGATAGTAGCTCCAACAGAATTTTTGTTATCTGTTACGTCTAATCCGTTTGCAGGATTTCCAATTGCTGTTACTGTAGTGTTAATTGTTGCTGATCCTTTAGAATCATCTAAATCGATAAAATCTGAATAAGTAGCTCCTGTTCCTAAAGCAACATAAGCGTTTGTAATCGTTGCTGTTGCTCCTCTTCTTACTTTGATTGCATCAGACATATCAACTGTGTTTCCATTGTTGATAATGGTAATTCCGTTTACAGTAAAAACTGATTGGTTAATATCTGTAGGCGAATTTCCATCTAAATTTCCGTCAGCTTCAATTCCTCTTGGGTCAGAAGTTACTGCTGTATATCCTGCTTCTCTTACTCCGTACAAATTGGTACATGTTCCGGCATATCCTTGTGTAAAATCAAACATATCATCTTTTGCGTTTACTACTAAAATATTTGATGCATTTACTGTTCCTCCAAAGAATTCAATTGCGTCATCATCTCCATTAATGATTGCAATGTTGCTAATTGTAGTTCCATTACCAACTCCGTTTAATGTTAATCCGTTGTGTTCAGATTCGTCGTCAATTCTAGCTCCTGTATATTCAAAAATCACATAATTGATAATTCCAGAATTATCAGTTGGTACGTTTCCTCCAAAGAAAATAGTATTGTTTACTTCTGTTGCAGCATTACTATCAGATCCTGCTTGACGACTTAAGGGTGCATTTCCGTTTATGATTAATCCTCCCCAATCTCCAGCTTGTGGACTTGTAGCGCTAGATGTAAATTTAATTGGTGTAGCAGCTGTTCCATCAGCGATAATTTGTGCTCCTCTTTCTACGATGATATACACATCAGTTCCTCCTGCTAATGCTTCTATTGTTACACCTGCTTCTATTGTTAGTGTTGCTCCTGATTTTACAAAAAGTGCTCCTGTTAAAGTATATTCTATACCTGATTGTAGCGTTAAATTAGAAGTTAAATTCCCAGATAAATTTTGACTTGTTGTTGGGTTCTCAATAATTACTGTAGCATCATCATCGTCTAAAGTACATCCGTTAAAGATTAAAGAAGCGATTGTTAGTGCTGTTAAAATAAATTTTTTCATTTGAATTTGATTTAGTTTTTTGTTGTTTTTACTGATACAAATTTGCATCCTATATGTTGTTTGTGTATTAGCTATTATTTAAAGAATCGTTATTAAAAACTTGGTTTTCTTAAAAATCATAGGTCAATCCTAAACTTAAGTTAACACCTCTTTTATAATTTCCTAACACTACATTCCCTCCGTTTAGAGCTCCTTCTCTACTTAACTCGAATGACGGGTCTAATAAGTTTTGAGCTTTGAACTTAATATTATAATGTTCTCCTAATTTTAAAGAGGATACGATGTCTAAGGTTGGAATTCCTTTTTCTAAAATGTTTTCAAAACCTCTTGTTCCAATTGAATACACTCTTTCACTGAAATAGTTAAAAACTAGTGATGTTTGTAATTCGCTGTTTTCATATTTCTTATTAAAAGAAACGTCTGCATTGATTAAAAATGGCGTAGCTCCTTCTAAATCACTGGTTGCATTTGTAAACTGAGCAATCGAAGTTTCGTCTAAATTTACTTTTGATGATAATACAGAAAGATTTAAACCTCCGTCTAAACTGTATTCTTGATTACTGTCTTCAGCATTTTTTAGAATGTTTTTTCTAGCTTCAATTTCTACTCCATATACAGAAGCATCATTTCCAACATTTAGGTAGGTTAAGGTATTTCCTCCACTTGGAATCTCACTTCTTGAAATTGGATTTTGAATGTATTTGTAGAAACCTGTTACTGTAATTAATTCTCCTGAGGATAAGTAGTATTCGTATTTCGCATCAAAATTGTAATTATCAGAAGGAATTAAATCTGGATTACCTTGACTAGAAAAATTTACATCTTGATATTTAAACGGCGCCGTTTCTTTAAATTGAGGTAATGTATATGTTTGACTTAAAGCAAATCGTAAGATACTATTCTCGTTAAAGTTGTATTTAATGTTTAAGCTTGGTAATACATAAAATTCTTCAATTGTTGAAGCTCCATTATCATCACTATTGGCAATATTTGTGTTGTACGTAACTCTTTGTTGAACTGATTCTAAACGAACACCACCTGAAACAATTAGGTTGTCATTCATTTGATATACTGCATTTCCAAATCCGGCTTGAATTAATTTTTTACCTCTGTACGTAAAAGGAACAAATGCAAAAGGATTGTTAGAAGTTCCTCTACCTGTTTCTAATCTGAAAATATTGTTATCTATAGAAGTTTGATTAAAAACAGCATCTGGATTATTAATATCTATTGGAATTCTTGTATTAAATCCGTGGTTAAAAATTGTTGCAGAAAATAAACGCTCTGTATATCTAAAGTTTCCTCCAAATTCTAAAATGCTAATATCATCCTCATCTTCTTTTAACTTGTAGGTTAGTTTACCGTATCCGTTGTAATCTACTTCTTGTAATTTAGAAAAATAACGCTCATTTTCTCCTGCACTATTTGTTTGTGGACTGTAAAAGTTATCTCTTAGCAAGTAGGTGTTTGTTCTTCTGTCTGGCTCATTTCCTTGAACAAAGTTGATAGATCCTTTTGCTTCTAATGTATATCTTTCTGATAATTTAAATTTACTTAACAACTGATTTACAAAAAGATTGTTGTTGTTTACTTGTTGTCTTCTTAGAAATTCTAAATCTCCTGTTTGCTCAGGATTCACAAATCCGAAGTAATCACCAATCGTTTGTTTATTGTTATGAATGAACAGATTGTTGTATGATATCTCATGTCCTTCACCGAAATTATATTTCACATTTGCCATTAGCATTTGAGAAACATTGTATTCATATTTTTCAAATTCTTGATCTAAGAAAACCGCTCCGGTACTATTTGTTTGTTTGATGTTTCCTTCTAAATAATTAAATTTTCCGTCATAACTTCCAATCACATAAACTCCTAGTTTATTGTTTTCTCCGATAGTAAATTTTCTACCAAGTGAGAATGAAAAACTATTGTTTGCTTGGAAATTCTGAGTTTCTGGTCTGAATGAATTTGTAAAAGTATATTGACTTAAATCATTTACCGGAATAGATGTATTGCCATTACCTGTTCCAAATCTATTGGTTCCATCTATCGTTAAAAACTCTTGATTGATTGTTTGTGTATTTGCTCCTGTTGAGAAACCAATACTTGCTGATTTCTTTTTAGTTAATTCTTTAGATTCGATGTTAATGTTAGCCCCACCAACATCTCCAATCATTGAAGAAGAAAATACTTTATTAACTCCAATGTTTTTAATAATACTAGTGTCAAAAAAGTCTAAAGAAATGTTTTTGTATTCTGGATCTTCAGAAGGCAATGGAAGTCCGTTTAAAGAAGTAGAATTGTAACGATCTCCTAATCCTCTCACAACAATGTTTTTTGATCCTTTTGAAACTCCAGCCGTTTTCACAACTGCTCCAGTAGCATCAGAAACTCCTTTTTTAGAAAGCTCTTCTGCTCCAATTTTAGTTTCAATACTCACTGCTTTTTTCTGTTCTATGATTAGAGCATTTTGAGTTTCTTTACTAACAGATGTCGTAATTTTTACTTCATCTAAAGCAACACCTTCTGCCGCTTCTAATGTTTTATTTACAATTACTGTTTCGCCTGCTTTTACAATTACAGGAACTTCTAATTCTTTGTATCCTAAAAAGCTAAAAACTAGCGTGTAAGAACCTGCATCAACAGAAAATGAGAAATTCCCATCAAAGTCTGTTTCGGTACCTGTGGTTGTTCCTTTTAAAACTACACTAGCAAAAGACAAAGGTTCGTTATTCATTTCTTTATCTAATAGTGTCCCTTTAATTGTCCCTTTTCCTTGCGCCAATGTCATTTGACAAATAAGTATGGCAAAGATGAATATGATTTTTTTCATTTAATTTCTATGATATTATTTATTTTACAAAAGTCACGCTGTTTTGTAAAGTAAATGTTACTCTCATATTATCCTTCAGTTATAGCAATGTTAAAGGAACGTTACCAGGTTAAATGATTGTTAAGCCATGTACACTTCGACAAGCTCAGTGCACGTTTTTTATTTTAGAATCGCTACTTTTGAAAAGACTTATTATACAAACTACCATGAGTAATAGTGATATTAAAATCCTTTTAGTAGACGACGAACCAGATATTTTAGAAATTGTTGGTTATAATTTAAAAAATGAAGGGTATCAAGTACACACAGCTAACAATGGAAATGAAGCCTTAAAAGCTGCGAAAAAAATTGTTCCTCATCTAATTTTACTAGACATTATGATGCCAGAAATGGATGGTATTGAAGCTTGTGAGAAAATTAGAAAAGTTAAAAGTTTAGAGAATATTTTAATCGCTTTTTTAACTGCTAGGAATGAAGATTATTCTCAAGTTGCTGGTTTTGATGCCGGGGCTGATGATTATATAACAAAACCCATAAAACCAAAACTTCTGATTAGTAAAGTAAAATCTCTTTTACGAAGATTAAAAACAGAAGAACAGGCTGATACTACCACAAAGGTTGGGAACATCACCATTAATAGAGATGAATATGTGGTTTTTAAAGGTGATGAAAAAATATTTCTTCCTAGAAAAGAATTTGAACTTTTTTCTCTGCTAACCTCTAAACCTGGAAAAGTTTTCAAAAGAGAAACCATTTTAGATACTGTATGGGGTAATGAGGTCGTTGTAGGAGGTAGAACAATAGATGTACATATTAGAAAACTACGAGAAAAAATTGGTGACGATCATTTTAAAACTGTTAAAGGTGTTGGTTATAAATTTGTCTTAGAAGGAGCAGATAAATAATTTTGCTTTTTGATGAAGCTAAAAAAAACATACTCATTTGCTTTATGGTCTTCCATATACCTAACTGTTTCTTCAGCTATAATAGCTGCAGCTCTCTATTTATTTTTCTTTCAAGGAAAAGAATTCATAGCATTACTTATTTTTATTGCTATAGTATTTATCATCTCATTTTTTATCACTCAGTATAGAGCCGAACGATTTATATATAACCGAATTAAAAAAATATATGATGAAGTTTCATTATTAAATGACGATGAATTTAACAAACCCTCATCAGCTACAGACATTGATGCTTTATCTAAAAGTGTACAAGATTATGTAGAGGGTAAGAGAATTCAAATTAAAAATCTTACCGAACGAGATTCTTTTCGTAAAGATTTTTTAGGAAATGTTTCTCATGAGTTAAAAACCCCTCTTTTTACCGTACAAGGATATATTTTAACTTTAATAGAAGGTGCTGTAAATGATAAGTTAATTAGAGATAAATATTTAGGAAGAGCTAACAAAGGAGTTGAAAGATTGGTGGCTATTGTAAAAGATTTAGACATGATTGCTAAATTAGAAACCGAAGGACTTAAAATTAACAAAGAGGTTTTTAATATTATTGATTTGGTTCAAAATGTCTTTGATCTTTTTGAGATGAGAGCAAAAAAGAAAAACATCACCTTACAATTTGATCAAATATATGAGTTTCCTATTTTTGTAAAAGGCGACATAGAACGCATAGAACAAGTACTTATTAATTTGGTAGTCAACTCCATTAAATATGGGAAAACGAATGGATTTACTACTATTGGAGTTGAATCTTATGGCGAAAACAAATTCATCATTAAGGTAATTGACGATGGAGAAGGAATTAAACAGGTGCACTTATCTCGTTTATTCGAACGTTTTTACAGAGTAGACCAAAGTAGATCTAGAGAACAAGGAGGCTCTGGTCTTGGATTATCAATCGTAAAACACATCATTGAAGCTCATAACGAAACCATTCTCTTAAAAAGTACTTTTGGTGTAGGATCTGAGTTTTCATTTACCCTTGAAAAGGTGAAATAACTCTGGATTAAACTCTTCATTTTTATAATCAATATCAAATTTCCCCATAGATAATTCTACTATTTGCTCATCAATATTAGATTCATTTATATAAGGGAAAAAACCTTCCTCTTGAAGATGTTTTGCAAGATACTCTTGTTCGTTCTGAAACTTAGTTGGTATTAAAATAGCTTTCTTTTTCAATTTGACTAAGTCCATAATTGAAGAATAACCCGCTCTACAAATAACCAACTTCGAAGAGTTTAAAGCTTTCTCTAATTCATCCGCTAACATAAAATTAACGACATCAATATTACCAATACGACTTGTTATTTGAGTTTTTTCTACTTTACCTTGAACCAAACAAATATTTTGTTTCGATGTTTTAAAAACTGATACTAACTTACTTTCTAAATTACTTCTATTAGGTTCTGGACCCGATAACACGATTAAAACATCGATGGTTTGAGGGAAGTCTTTAGCTTCAAATCGACTTAAGATACCAATATATTTTTGATTTAGTTTTTTATCTGTCTTAGATAATTTTCCTGAAAATATAGAATTCTCTTCATCCGGAATCCAACATTCGTTAAACTTCTTGATAATTCTTTGATGAAAATAAGTAGTGAATTTTGTGGTAAATCCTGAAAGTACATTGGTTTGATGTGTGATATACACTGAAGGAATATCTTTAGAATGAATTCCAAATCTGTTATCAGAGATAATTCCAACTACATTGGTATTTTTTTGAAGATATTTTTGTAAAACTTTTTGTTCTTTTTTAAAGGTTTTTAGAAACCCAGGGAGTTTTAAAAAAAGTGACCATTTTAAATTTTTACCGTACGATATTTTATAGGAAGGTAGTTCTAAAAATTCTACTTCTGAGAATTCTTTTTTTAAATAATTGAGTGAATCTCCATCACTAGCAATAACGGGTGTGAAATTATTTTTTTGAAGTTTTTTGATTATTGGTGCGCAACGGGAGGCATGACCTAATCCCCAATTTAGTGGCGCAACAATAACTTTTTTCATGACACTAAATCAAATCCAATATCTTTTCTATAATTCATTTTTTCAAAATGAATTTCATCAATACTTCTATAAGATTTGTCCAATGCCTCTTGTATCGTATCTGCAAAAGATGTGACCGCTAAGACTCTCCCTCCACTAGTGACAACATCTGAATTATTTGTAGTAGTTCCCGCATGAAAAACAATCGATTCTGTAACATTTTCTAAACCTGTAATTGTTTTACCTTTTTCATAGGCTTCTGGATATCCGCCAGAAACTAACATCACAGTAGTTGCTGTTTGTGGTATTACAGAAAATTCTTTTTGATCTAGTGTTTGATTGGCAACACCTTCAAACAGTTCAAATAAATCAGAGGCTAATCTTGACAAAACAACTTCTGTTTCTGGATCACCCATTCTTACATTGTACTCAACCACAGATGGATTTCCGTTATCATTCATCAAGCCGATAAAAATAAATCCTCTATAATCAATTCCATCTTTTTGAAGTCCTTCAACTGTTGGTTTCACAACTTGTTCTTCAACTTTGGAAAGAAAACTTTCATCAGCAAACGGCACTGGAGAAATGGCTCCCATTCCGCCTGTATTTAATCCTTTGTCTCCTTCACCAATTCTTTTATAATCTTTTGCTGAAGGTAAAATTTTATAATTTTTTCCGTCTGTTAATACAAAAACCGATAATTCGATTCCTTTTAAAAACTCTTCAATAACCACTGTAGAAGAAGCTTCTCCAAATTTCTGATTGGAAACCATTTCTTCTAATTCTGCCTTGGCCTCTTCTAGAGAGTCTAAAATAAGTACTCCTTTTCCTGCTGCCAATCCATCTGCTTTTAACACATATGGTGGATCTAATGTTTCTAGGAAGTCTTTTCCTTTGGATAAATTTTCTTGAGTAAAAGATTGATATCGAGCTGTTGGAATTCCATGTTTTATCATGAATTCTTTAGAAAAATCTTTACTTCCTTCTAAAAGCGCACCATCTTTTTTTGGTCCAATAACTGGTATTGTCTTTAGCTTTTCATCCGCTAAGAAGAAATCATGAACACCATTAACTAAAGGTGCTTCTGGCCCAACAACCACCATATTTATATCATGTATAATAACAACTTCTTTGATAGCATTAAAATCAGTTGGATTCACATCTAAATTAGTTGCTATTTTATCTGTCCCTGCATTTCCAGGAGCTACAAAAACTTTGGTGACTTTTTTACTTTGAATAAGTTGATGCGTAAAAGCATGCTCTCTTCCTCCGGATCCTAAAATAAGTATGTTCATGTTTTAATTAATGCTTGTGAAAATATACTTTTAATATGTGTTAACGAATTATACTCCCCATTTTTTAAAATACTTCAAAGCCGATTTAAAGTGAATAAAAAATAAATGAATATTCTTGTTAGAACCTTTTTTTAATACGTGAATTATTTGTTCTTTAGGATAATACATTTTCTTTTTCCCTCTTTCATCAATCTTTCTACAAATATCTACATCTTCCATGTATAAAAAATAACGGTCATCAAAACCTTTTAGGCTGACAAAGTCCTTAGTCTTATAAAGCTGAAAACAACCTGTAAGATAATCCGCAAAAAAAGGTTCTGTTAAATCTTTATCTTCATACATTCCTCTTTTAATTGATTCTTTAAAAATTGATTGTAAGAAAAAGTTTCTTCTTGCTAATAATTCTGTGATTGTTGGATATCTTCTACATGAGTTTTGAAATGTTCGATCTGGGAATAATACTTTCGGGGCAATCATAGAAATATCAGAATCTTCTTCTAACCTCTTTATAAGGTTTGTAAAAATACCTGGCTCAAAACCAACATCTGGATTCAAAATTAAATGGAATTTTGATTCATTTTCAATTTTAGAAATCACTTTATTATGACCTAACCCAAATCCAATATTTTGATTTACTGGAATGTATTCTAAATTAGAATACTCTGAAAATTCTTGATAATCTGAATCTATTGTGTTGTCTACTAAATATAATTTCAAAGAAAATTCTGATATGT
>CAJXRR010000077.1 GCA_913060575.1 uncultured Flavobacterium sp. | reverse complement strand
TACACAGAGTAGATCGTCGGCAGCGTCAGATGTGTATAAGAGACAGCTTCAATACTTCCTTTTTCATTTTCTTCAAAATTAGAATAAGCAGCCCAAATGGTCATTCCTTTTAAGGTTTCTTCTCTGGTTAAGGCATTTTCCATTTGAAAACCTTCTTCAGGATATCCATCCAAATCTTTACGAATGGCAGACGCATAAAAAGTTAAAAAGGGATTTACTTTTTCTACCGGAAAATCGGTTCCTAAAGCTACTTTTCCGTAGACATTAAGTAAGTCTTTAAACGCATAAGCACCTTTCATTCGATCTTTACCAATTCTATCTCCAGCCCAATACATATCTGAAGTTGCATGTGTTGGTTGTATCGATGGAATCACATTTTCAAATAGTTTAAAATCTTCCAATGAAACAATCTGAGAATGCTCATTTCTCCAACGTCTATTTTTAGCGTCTTTTAATTCTTCTTTGTAGATTTTTAAAATCCAAGTATTTGCAGAATCTCCAATGGCATGTGTATTCATTTGATATTCTGAAGCAGCAATTTGTTTTGCAATCTCTCGATAGCGATCTGGACTATATATTAAAGCGCCAAAATGATTTTCTCGATCACTATATGATTTTCTCATTGCTGCACCTCTAGAGCCCAAAGCACCATCACCATAGACTTTAAATGAACGCACATTTAAACGATCTGTTTTAATAATTCCTTTATTGATATAGTAATCTAAATTCTTTTGAGTGGCAGAAACCATCGCATAGATCCGCATTTTTAGGTTCTTGGTTTGTTGTAAGCTATCTATAAGCTCGATGGTATTTTGATCTAAACCAGCGTCATCAACAGTTGTTAATCCGTAGGAAAAGGCAATTTCTTGCGCATCTAATAAACCTTGAATAGCTTCTTGTTTTGTAGGAATTGGAATTTGAATAAATTTCATGGCAGCGTCAATTAAAACACCAGTCATTTTACCATCTTTCACAATAATTTCTCCTCCAGAAACTTTGGTGTTTTTTGTAATTCCAGCCAAATCAATTGCAGCTTGATTAACAAGCATAGCATGTCCGTCAACTCTTCTCACGGCAACTGGAGTTTCAGGAAATAAATGGTCTAACTTTTCTTTGGTTGGAAATTCTTTTACTTCCCAATCATTTTGATCCCAACCACGACCAGTAATAAATGAAACATTTTTTTCTTTTTGAAAAGCAACTAATTTTTCCAGTACTTCATCATAACTTTTGGTGCCTTCTAAAGAAACTTTTTGTTGTTGCAGCCCCATTCTATAAAAATGACAATGTGCATCTATTAAACCAGGTACAATGGTTTGTCCTTGTGCATCAAAAGTTGTTGTTGCTGCATATTTATTGGTTATTTCTGCTGCAGTTCCTACCGCAACAAATTTTCCGTCTTTGATGGCAAAAGCTTCAGCATTGCTAAAAGCTTTGTCAACTGTATAAATGTTTGCATTGGTGACAATTAAATCTACTTGTTCTTGTTTGCAAGAAGCAAAAAGTAAAATAAAACTGAAAGTGTAAATAAACTTTTTCATAATTACATAATGATGATTAAAGAATCTTGATATATGAGGTACGCTCCATACATCAATAAAAATTGAAGTGGAATTCTAATGTAGGCGATTAATTTTGAACCAATAGCGGGTCTTTCTTTTGTGGCATCCCAAATGTGAATTGGCAGAAATATCACCATCAAAACAAAAATTCCGATGGCTGCGTTTGAAACTGTTTCTTCAAAAAACAAGCCAATTCCTAATGCAAATTCAATAAGACCAGCAATATAATTGACAGTTAATTTTGGTAATCCCTTAGGAATAAAATGTTTGAAGAATTTTGGTTTAATGATGTGCATGATTCCTGCGAACATGAAAAAACCACCAAAAATTATTTTTAGAATCAACATCTGTTTTAGCTCAAATTAAGGTTTTACTATTGTGTTGCTGTACAAGTATTTATCCATTAAATAGAGAAGACTCGCCATCGAAGCACTTCCTAATTCTAGTTCACGTTTATTGACTTTATCAAAGGTATCAATGGTTGTATGATGATAATCAAAATAACGTTGGCTATCGGGTCTATAACCAACCAAAGTAACCGTTTCACCTTTTAGTGGAGAAATATCTGCGCCACTTCCACCTTTGTCAATATCGTGCAATCCATAAGGGGAAAGTAGTTTTTTCCAACTTTGTAATAAAGCTGTATTTGAAGAATTTGCATCAATAGAAAAACCTCTAGGGGTATGACCCCCTGCATCAGATTCGATACCTCCAATATGATTTTCGCTATTTAATTTTGCTAGTTCTGCATATTTTTTTGCACCACGAGTTCCATTTTCTTCATTCATAAAGAAAACCACACGTAAAGTATTTTTTGGTTTGATGTTGTTTTTCTTAAATAAATACGCAACTTCTAAAGATTGCACAATTCCAGTTCCGTCATCATGCGCGCCATCTGCTAAATCCCAAGAGTCTAAATGACCACCAACAACCATAATGTTTTCTGGTGTCTCAGAACCTCTAATTTCACCAACTACGTTAAAAGAAGGAGCATCTGGTAAGGTTTCACAACTTTGTTTGAAATAGAATTGTAATGTTGGATTATTTTTTAAATCTTCACTTAAAATATTGGCAGCTCTAGAACTGATGGCTGCTGTTGGAATATATTGTTCTTCAGGTAAATCTCCATAAGACATGGTTCCTGTATGTGGATAATCGTCTACTCCATTGGTCATAGAACGAACGATAACGCCTTTTGCGCCATATTTTCCGCAAACTGCAGCACCGCCAACACGTTGATCTACACAACCTCCGTAGGCTTGGAATGTATTGATTAATGAATTATCAAAAGGACGATTGAAAAAGACAATTTTACCTTTCATTTGATCGCCTAACTTCTCAGCTTCTTCTAAACTTTTTACTTCTATCACTTCAGCGGTAACTCCATTTTTTGGAGTTGCAACAGAAAATCCTAAAGCAGCTATTGGGACATTCTTTTTTTGCCCGTTTATAGTATAATTTGCAACTTCTTTTTCACCTCTAACCCAATGTGGAACCATCACAGGTTGTAACCAAACCGAATCTAATCCTACTTCTTTCATCAATGCTTCTCCCCATTCTACAGCTTGCTGAGCTTCCGGCGAACCTGATAATCGTCCTCCAATATTAGAAGTTAAATCTCTTAACCATTCATACGATTGGCCATCTGTTAATGCTGAATTGTATAATTGTTTGATATTGGTAGAATCTACTTTTTCTTGACTAGATAACCCTAGCGTAGTTTTTGTTGATTCTTCTTTTGGATTGCAAGCAAAAAAGATACTTGCAGCTAAAATAAAAGTGATTTTTTTCATAAAGGGTTCTTTATTTTTCAGCCCCTAAATTACGGAAAGTTTTGGATACAATTCTTACATTGTAAGAATCAAAAACTTCTTAATGCAAAAAATGTTTTTTTAAATAGAATAACTTAAAAATCAAACTTGTAAGTAGCACCTGCTAATACTTGAAAACCTTGTACATTAAAATTTGCATAACGTTCATAATCGGTTCCTAAAACATTGTTTAGTTTGATAAAGGCAGAGACAAAATCATTAAAATGGTATCCACCATTTAGATTTACATCCACAAAAGCATCCAGTGTTTGTATACCAGCTATTGTTGAAGGAAATGTTCCGCCATATAAAAGATCTTGACGCTCACCTACAAAGAAAACATTGGCTGTAGCGTACCATTTATCGTTTTTATATTTTCCAAAAACAGCACCTTCCATTTTTGGCAAGTTCCATGCTTCTTGTTGAAACGTTGTAGTGTAGGTATTTGCTTGAACATTTCCACCAATTACTAATCGTTTTGAAACATCTATTTCTACTTCTCCAAAGATGGAAAGTGTGGTAATATCATCATAAAAAACGTTGAATGAATTACCATACTCAAAACCTAACAGATTTACGTCATTGGCTACTATTGGATTAAAAACTCCATCAGATTTTGAATTGTTTCTTACAAAAAGAGCTCTGTCTTCATCACTTTTATAGCTCGCTTTGAAGTCAAAACTTACCGTAGAAGAAAATTTACCATTAATTCCACCATATAAATTGTATTGTTCATTAGTTTGTGTTAAAAACAGGGTTGGAGAAACGAACGGATTTTCTCTACTTAAACTCTGAAAAGAATTCATGTGAAGATCTCCTCCGGCACCGGCGTAAATATTTGCTAAACTAGAAATTAACGGATAGCTAATTTGCACATCTGGATAGGCTAAAAAGTCTGTTAAACTGTTTTCAATATCTGAAGTTAGGTACATTTTAGCACCTAATTTAATATTGAAATCTTTCCATGCTATTCTGTAAATTGGGTTGACTCCAACATTCAAAAAACTGTATTCTACGTTATTGTTGTCTAAGTAACTTTGTTCAAATTCGCCTTGAAGATATTCAATACTAGTATTTAGTTCTAAGTCTTTTAAACTTCTACTAATTCTATCCAAAGGAAGCTTAAAATTAGGCTTTAAAGAAAACCCGATTTCTTTACTTCCAAAATTATCATCAAAAAGGCTCAAAGAAGCTTTGATATCTTTAAAATAAGAATCTGCAAAAATAATTTCACCTTCTAATTCATAGAAACCATAGGTTTGTTCTTCTAAAATTGAAGCAATTGATTCATCATCAAAGGTAATGTCTGGTAAACCGTACCAATTGTATTTTTGCTGTTGAACGGTTCCGCCTATTTTCCAGGTAAAATAACGCTCTTCTTGCATGTAGTATGCTCCAAGATTAAGATTAGAATATCCGTTATCTAAAGGCGTGTTTTCTACTCCGTCTTCAGAAGATATGTATTTTAAGTAAATTCCATAATCTGTTTCAAATTTTTGATTTTGATGCAAGAAAGCTTCTATAAATGGCGTGTTGAAGTTTCCATATCCTACCGCAAGATAATTATCAAATAAACGTTCTTTTTTACCTACATCAATACCTTTTACAACACCACTTTTTGGAATAAAAGTAGAGGCAACAGGAGCTGAAAAAATTGAATAAGTAAGTTTTTTCTTTTGGGTGTTTTTACTTAATACAATCTTTGGACTTTTCTTTATTTTAAAAGCATCAGCAATTGTTGGAGTGTAGGAAGTTACTACGTTTACTACTTCAATAATTGAGTCTTTCTTTTTGGTTTCTTTTTTTGGTTTCTTCTGTGAGAAAACTTGAAACGTACCAAAAACAAAAAACAATACTAGAATATACTTTTTCATCAGTCTTAATTTTTAGGAGTTGTTACTGAATTATTGGTTTTGGCTTCGTTGAGTTTAATTTTTTTCAATTCGTTTTTGGCATCATTTACCACATCTTCAAACTGAGTAAAATTCTTAATAATATTTTCTAAAATATAGGTCGCTTGATAAGGGTCAGAATTTTCTAAAGCATAATAGTTCTTTGCCATAATTACAAAACTTTTTGCTCCCCAATATTTATAAGCAGAATAATCTGAGGTGATGGTTTGTATTATTTTATTAGAATCTGCATATTTCTTTTTTTCATTTGCAAAATAGGCGCTGTAATATAATGCTTCAGCTTTTAGTTCACCGCTAGCATTTCTTTCAACCTCAGTATAAAATTCTTCAGCTTTTGGAAAATCATCAGTTTGAAAAGCAGAACGCGCAATAATAATTTTTGCATCGTATTCTACGGTTGCTTCAATTTTATCCTGTAATAAGATTTTTTCTGCATAATCAACAGCTTTAACATAGGCTTGAGATTGATAGTATCCCTTCATTAAATTACTTTGTGCATACAAAATGTTTAATGGTAAATTTGCTTCTAGTTCTAATCTTTCTAATAAGGGAATTGCCGTTGCCCAATCTTCTTTTTCTAGTAAAATTTGAGATAACTTATTTAATGCTTCTTCACTGTATTCACTTTGTGGTTGATCTATCACATATTGATAATTTGGAATCGCCTCTTGTTGAGCGTTTGTTTTTACCAATAACTGAGCGAGATAAAAATTAGCTTGCAAAGCGTGTAATCCTTGTGGAAATCCTTTGATGTATTTTTGAAATCCTTCAATCGCTTTAGGAACATCATTGACTAAGAATTTGTTTTCTGCAGATTCATAAGTGGTATTGTCTAACTCTGCATCTGTGATATTAACAAAGCTGATTCCTTTTACCCAAAGAGCATATTCATCAACAGTCCCTAAATCAATATAAACATTTTTAGCGTTGGTTACAGCTTCTCTTGCTTCTGTAGAATTAGGGTATTTTGCAACAATTTCTTTGTAATTGTTTAAAGCTTTTTGATTTTCGTTTTCGTTGTAGTACAACAATCCATCTCTTAATAAAGCTCTAGGGTTGTATGAACTTCTTGGGAAGTTTCTAAACAATCTTTTATAAGCACCATGAGCATTATCATTATCTTTTTGAGAGGTGTAGGTACTTGCTAATTGAAATAATGCATCATCTCTAAAGTTTGATAATTCAAAATTGGTGAGTAAACTTTCTAATTGAGTTATTTTGTCATCATTCTTTTTTAGGAAACCATAACTCATTGCCATTTGATATTGAGCATAATCTGCACTTGTACCATAAGCATCCACAACTTTTTCATAAACTTTGATAGCTTTTGTATATTCTCTGATGGCAAAAAAACTATCACCTGTTCTAATGGTAGCATCATCATTCATCGTCATATCTTCATTGTCAGTTTTAATGAAGTTCTGAAATGATTTAGCTGCATCAGAATATTCTTTCAGTTTGAAGTAACTATATCCAATGTTATAGTCTACCTGGCTGTATTCTTCAACATCTCTTTTTGTAGTTTTCTTAAAGTTGATAAATTCATCTAAAGCTGTTTGATAATTTCCTAATCGATAATTCGTTTCTGCACTCCAATATTTAGATTTCCCTTGAATGGAATTTTCAACTGATTTTTCTCCTTCTTTAAAATAAGGAAGAGATTCTTGTAATTTATTGGTATTAAATAATTGAATAGCTCTGTAATACGATACTTCGTGACTTAAAATTTCATTTTGACTACTTTTATTTTTTGCTAAATAATCTAAAGCTCCTTGATAATCTTGTTGATATAGATAAGAAGTCACCACCAACCCATTAATCTCCTCATAACTTGGAGATTTTGGATATGCTTTTAGAAAATCTTGCAATATTTCTGCGACACTTTTGTAAGGGTTTCCTTCTTCGTAACTCAATTTAGCATAATTCAGAGCAGCGTCTTCTTTTACCTTTAAATCGAAGCTCATCTCGCTAGCACTTTTAAATGCATTTAATGCTTCCGGCTTTTTCTCTAAGTAGATATAACATTCTCCCAAATTGTAGTAAGCTTTTTGAGAAACGTTGTTTTTTTGATCAATAATTCTGTTAAAATTACTAACAGCATTTTCAAAATCGTTTTGCTTAAAATAAGCATAGCCTAATTGATAGTAATCTGTATTATTCCATTTTCCTTTTTTACCTCTATAAGCTCTTAAGTATGGAATAGATTCTTCATATTGTTTAAGATTGAAATAACTTTCACCAATAATTTTAGAAATCTCAGATTCTTCTTTTGGCTTTGCTTTCGCTAATAATTTTTTTCCAACTTCGATACATCTTTCAAACCTTCCTGCTTTAAAACTGATGTCTAGTAAATAATAAGTGACTTCATTTTTATAAGCTTGATCATCAGCAATTTCTTGTAATGTTTTTTCAGCAACTTCATAATCTTCTTGTTTGTAAGAAATGTATCCAAAATAATAACGAGAATCGTTACCGTACTTAGGGTCGTTAATTAGAGTAACAAATTTATTCTTTGCTAAATCTAAGTTTTGGGTTGATAAGAATGCATAACCCATTTTAAAATTCAGCTCTTTTTTATTGGCTTGAGATAAGGCATCTAAATTTACTTTCGAATACCATTTTAAAGCATAAGCGGCTCTTTTATTTGCAAAATAATAATTACCTACATTAAAATAAGCTTTATCTTTTTTATTACTATTAGGATGATTTTCAACAAAACTCAAGACCTTTTTATCAGCATCTGTTTGGTTTAAGCGAATGGCACATAAGGCATCATAATAATCGGCATCTGCCTTTAATCGAAGTCTGTCCGTTGCACTTTCAGAAACCTCAATAAATGATTTTTGAGCTGCTGCATAGGCTTTGCTATTAAAAAGTTTAACAGCATTATTGTAATCTGCCTGTAGATTAATATCTATTTCTGTTTGTTGACCAAACATCTGTGCAGAAATAATAGTAAAAAACAAGAAGGTTAGTTTAAGGGGAAAAAATCGATTTTTCATTGATAGGTTTTTTGCTATTTTGAATTAATAACGCATATTTTGACTTTTTGTTGGATTTGAAGTTTAAAAAATCATCATAATAACACTCAAAAATAACAATAGATTTCATTTTAAACGTCATTTCCTCTTTTAAATGCATTAAAATCTATCCAAAAAATTATGTAGGTTTGTATAAAGATCAATTTCATGGAAAATTCAATTTTACATTTAGAGAATGCAGATATTTATCAAAGAGATAATCTGGTGCTTTCTAAGGTAAATTTGACAATAGAAAAAGGGGATTTCTACTACTTAATTGGAAAGACAGGAAGCGGAAAAAGTAGTCTAATGAAAACGCTCTATGGTGATTTAAAACTACAAAGAGGAGTTGGCTCTATTGTAGATTTTGATTTAAAAAAGTTGAAAGAAAAAGACATTCCTTTTTTGAGAAGAAAAATCGGAATTGTTTTTCAAGATTTTAAGTTGTTAAATGATAGAACTGTTTTTGATAACCTTTTGTTTGTTTTAAAAGCAACTGGTTGGAAAGATAAAGATGAAATAAAATCAAAAATTGAAGAGGTTTTGGATAAGGTTGGGATGAAAACTCAATACTATAAAAAACCTTTCGAGTTATCTGGTGGAGAACAACAACGAATTGCCATTGCAAGAGCTTTGTTAAATGACCCAGATTTAATTTTAGCAGACGAACCCACCGGGAATTTAGATCCAAAAACTTCATTAGAAGTAATGGAGTTATTAAATAAAATTCATCAAAGTGGTAAAAGCATTTTAATGGCCACGCATGATTATGCATTGATTGTAAAATTCAAACAAAAAACGATCAAATGTGAAGGAGGAGAGCTATTTGAGATGTCTATCCCTAGTTAAAAATTATATTAATTATTTTTTTGGCACTTTCAATTGGACTAAAATTCTGTAATATTTTTTTACGGGTCTCTACTATTTTTGGATCAAAAGTTTTATCTAAAAGTTCTTTGGTTTTTGTCAAAAATTCTTCCTTAGTATTTGCCTTTTCACATAAAGATTCTAAACCAGTGTCATCAACCATAAAATCGTTAGCAATTACAAATTTACCTTGATACAAGGTATTTAATAGCTTCAGTTTAATTCCTGTATTTTGAAATGTTGGTAATACGTTGATGTGTGCGTTTTCAAATAATCGATTTAAATCATCTTCTCCTTGCAAACTATGAAACCTAATGTTTTTGTGTTTGACGATTTCTATGGCTAGCTCATCATTTACATAGCTACTAGCAATCACCAATTGATAATTAGAATCTTTATAAGTGTCTATTAAAAATAAAGCTGCTTTCACATTTTCTGATACTGAGACATTTCCATGATATAAAATAAAGTTCCCTTTTACTTCAAGGTTTGTGTGAATTTCTGTATCATGAAAAGCAGGAATATACTCACACCTTACACCGTATTTCTTTCTAAAATATTTTTGTTCATTTGGTGAAATTGTAAAAACACCATTTACATTTGAAAGAATTTTTTCATAACGTTTAAGCTTTTCTGCTTCTTGCTTAAAAAAATTTCTTTTGAAAACATTCGACTCACTTTTAGCTAAGCCTTTGTAAAAATTATGTTCTATGTTATGTGCTCTTACGTATGTTTTTTGTCCGTTTAACTTTTCTAATTGTATTGGAATTGTCGTGTGAAGACCTTCAAAAAGAATAGGGAAATCATATTTATTAATATTTTTAATTAAATCGTCGTTAGCTCTTGTTTTTACAATAAAAGGATCTACTGACAAAAAACTTTTGATAAACGAATTTCTAGGATAGTAAAAAACTTCTTTACAATACTTATTGAGCTCTTTTTGTTCTCCTCGACCATATTCGAAAACATGAAAATAAATTTCTATACCTAAACTATGTAATGCTTTTAATTTATAAAATACATCAATGACACCTCCATAATTTGCAGGATAGGGCACGTCGAAAGAAACTATGTGGAGTTTTTTAACCAAGAGGGGAAATGATTGAGATTAATTTTTCTTTTTCTAAGGACCAATTTAGTTGTTTTTTTGCTTCTATTAATTCTTTTTTATAATTTTTAGCAGCCATAGTTTTGATTGTGCTTGCTAATGATATTGGAGTTCTGTCTATTAATACTTCACCAATAGCATATTTTTTAATGATGGCTTTCATTTCTGGTAAATTAGAAACAATCATAGGAACTTCGGCATGAATGTAATCGAAGAGTTTGTTTGGTAAAGCATACCTGTAATTTAATCCAAGATCTTCTTCTAAGCTCATGCCAACTGTAGTATTGGGTGTCAAATTTTTTAATTCATCAGGATTAATTCTTCCCAAGAATTTCACACAATTTTTTAAATCTAGGGTATTGACTTTTTCAATTAATTTGGTTGATATATCGCCATCACCAATAATTACAAGGATATAATCCTCTAAAAGATGCATGGTATCAATCATCAACTCTAATCCACGACCTACATTTACAGAACCTTGATAAAGAATAATTTTTTTACCATGAGTATCAAAATCAAAAGGAGTTTGAATAACTTTTTTGTTTTCAGGAATATTTCTAACAACACTCACATTAACTCCATATAATGATTGATAATGTTCTTTGATTGAGTTGCTAACAGTGATGATATTTTTAAGTTTTGGGATAATTTTTTTTTCTATGGCTAACCAAAAATTTTTCACTCTTTTACGATTTTCCAATTCAGGAATTTCAGAGAATAATTCATGGCTATCAAAGATCAATTTCTTCTTTTGAATTTTACGAATAAGATAATTAGGAACTAACGTGTCTAAATCGTTAGAAAACAATAAATCCTTTTTTGAAAAGAGTAGAAAGAAGAACAACCTTAGATTGTATTCTGCATAGAAAAGAAACCCTTTATTAAACAAAAGACGAAATCTTTTGACCTCATATTCTCGTTGAATCGAGTTGCTTTTTTTTAGTTTTCTTCCAACCAAAAGCACCTTAAAACCCATTTCGGTTAAGACCGCGCAAGTTTTTCCAACACGTTGGTCGGTAACTAAGTCATTGGTAACAGAAACGATAACTCTTTTCAAGCGAATACAATTAGCGAAGGCAAGATATAAAAAACCCACTCAAAATAAATTAAGTGGGAAAATTGCTATGAAAAAGAATGATAAGAAAACTCTTATCACTTATATAGACGTGTTATTTCCTGAAAAATTACAATACCCATTTTACTTTAACATTTATTTAAGCTTATCTGCATGTAATTGCCTAAGTTTATTCAGTTTTGGCGTAATTACATAACTACAATACCCTTGTTCTGGGTTAGCTTTGTAAAAGTTTTGATGCTCAGCATCTGCTTCATAAAAAATAGATAACTCACTAATCTCTGTTACGATTTTACTTTCATAGATTGTTCTCAATTGTTTTACTACTTCCTTTGATATAGCCTCTTGTTGTTGATTTTGATAATAGATCACAGATCTGTATTGAGTGCCTCTATCTGCTCCTTGCTTATTCAAAGAGGTAGGGTCATGAGTTGTCATAAATATGATTAAAATTTCAGAATAAGAAATTATAGAAGCA
>CAJXRR010000076.1 GCA_913060575.1 uncultured Flavobacterium sp. | reverse complement strand
GAGATCTAGTACGGTCTCGTGGGCTCGGAGATGTGTATAAGAGACAGGGATATTTATTTCCATTTGGAAGTATTATAACTCCACTCATTATTTGGCAGACATTAAAAGATAGAAGCACATTTTTAGATCAACAAGGAAAAGAAGCTGTAAATTTTAATATCAGTTATAGTTTATATATGATTTTGGCTAGTATTATTGTCATTCCTTTTTTTATTGGAAGTTTCTTCAGCCGTCATGGAAATAATTGGAGTCATAATTTTCACTTCGATTATGACTTTGGTATAGATAATTTATTTGGCCTTATAGGATTTACATCCTTGGTAGGAATCATAGGAATTATAAAAGTTGCATTAATTATTTTGGCTGCTATTAAAGCAAATAAAGGTGAGGATTATAAATATCCTTTCACTATAAAATTTATAAAATAACAAACCACATGAAGATAGAAAACACAAAAGCACAAATGCGAAAAGGAGTGCTAGAGTATTGCATCTTATCCATTTTACAGCATGGAGACGCATATACTTCAGAAATTCTTTCTACGCTAAAAAGTGCAGAAATGATTGTGGTAGAAGGAACCATATATCCATTATTAACGCGTTTAAAAAACGCAGGACTTTTGTCTTATAGATGGGAAGAATCTACCTCAGGGCCACCAAGAAAATATTACGTTTTAACAGAAAACGGAGGAATGTTTTTAAAAGAATTAAACAAAACATGGAGCAATTTAATTAATGCTGTAAACCAAGTAACGAGCAAAAAATCAACGAAAGATGAATAAGACAATCAATATAAATTTAGGAGGATATTTTTTCCATATCGATGAGACTGCCTATCAAAAACTAAGAAGGTATTTAGATGCGATTTCTAAATCACTTAGTGATGATCCGCAAGGAAAAAACGAAATTATTTCTGATATAGAAACTCGTATTAGTGAGTTATTATCTGAAAAAATAACAGATGCTCGCCAGGTTGTTAATGAACAAGATATCAATGATATCATAAAAATAATGGGAGAACCTGAAGACTATGCAGAAAGTGAAGAAGGTTATGCTGAAACTAAATCAACCTATCAAAGAAGAACCAATACATCTAAAAAACTATTTAGAGACAGAGAAGATCGATTTATTAGTGGAGTCGCTTCTGGGATTGCTCATTACTTTGATGTAGATGTTGTTTGGATAAGAATTGCATTCATATTAACTACTGTTTTTACTGGAATTGGACTTATAGGATACATCGTTTTATGGATTGTAACTCCAGAAGCCAAAACTACTGCTGAAAAACTGCAAATGGAAGGTGAAAAAGTAAATATTGACAACATTGAAAAAAAAATTCGTGAAGAGTTTAGCTCAATGAAAGAAACCATTGAAGATGGTGCAAATAATGTCAAAAAAAAAGTAAATGATGGATTTCAAAAAAACGGAAAAAAAGCAAAATCTGGTTTTCAAGACTTCTTAGATACTTTAGGTAAAATTATCGTTACATTTTTTAATGTGATTGGTAAGTTTATTGGAGTCATTATAATTATCACATCTGCTGTTGTTTTAGTTTCGCTTATCATCGCTTTATTCTCTGTAGGAAGTTTTGAAATATTAGGATTTGGTGATGAATTTATCAACTTCCCTACATTCATATATGATTCTTTAATACCGTATTGGATATTAGCAATTGCACTGTTAGTTTTAATTGGATTTCCTTTCTTAATTCTATTTGTTTTAGGACTTAGAATTCTATCGAACAATGTAAAACAGTTTAGTAAAACAACCTCTTTTACGCTTTTAGGAATCTGGATTGTAGCCTTATTTCTACTAATTTTCACAGGATTAGAATTAGGAACATCTAAAGCTTACAATGGCAACAAAATTGTAACATCTGAATTAACTGTTCAGAACACTGATACTCTAAATCTAAAAATGATTAATGATGATGATATTTTTTATAGAAGTAATTTAAGAAGAAGTACCAGTAGAGAAATTGTAACAGATAATGGCATTAAAAAAGCATATTCAAACTATATTAAAGTCGATGTAGAAAAAAGCAACTCTGATGCAATTTCAATAAAAGTTAGAAAAGTTTCAGAAGGTAGAAATAGAAAACATGCAAAAGAAAATGCTGAAAACATAGAATATAATTACACCCTTGAAGGAAATGATTTAACCTTAAACGCTTTTTTCTTGTCGAAACTAAAACATCGATTTAGTGATGAAACAGTCTATGTAACAGTCTATCTTCCTGAGAATAAAGTTATCTATTTTGATAATACTACCAGAAACTTCTTACATACTATTTATGATGTAGACGGAATGTATGATAGTGATATGATCAATCATCATTTTAAAATGACTAGTGATGGATTAGATTGCTCTGACTGTATTGAAGAGGTTGAAGAAAAAGAATTAGAAGAATAAATTACAGTTCATCAATATAATTAAACAATTGGGTAACCTAAATTATAAATACAGCGTCTATATAAAGACATTTGTATCATAAAAATTAAAAAAATGAGAACATCAATCATCAAATTATCAATCGTATTATTTTTAGCAACTATTGCTACTTCATGTAACATAGACATGTTAAACCGAGTAGAAGGAGACAGAAACGTCATTTCTGAAAAGAGACAAATTAATGAGGACTTTACTAAAGTAAAAGTTAGTAGTGGAATTGACTTATATATTAAACAAGGAAGCAAAACCTCATTAACTGTTGAAGCAGATGAAAATTTACACGATATTATTATCACTGAAGTAGTAGGCGGAAAGTTGAAAATTTATACCGAAAAAAATATCTGGAGAGCTAAAGCTAAAAAAGTATACTTAACAGTAACGTCTTTAGAAGAATTAACAGCCACTAGCGGAAGCGATGTTATTTCGGAAAGCATCTTAAAAGTAAATGACTTAGAAGTAAGTACTAGTAGTGGAGCAGATTTAAGAATAGAAGTTGAAGCAAACTATGTTGTTTCAAGTTCAAGTAGTGGATCTGATTTAAGAATCAGTGGAACTGCAAACACGCATGAAACTAGTGCATCTAGCGGAAGCTCAATTAAAGCTTATAGTCTAGAATCTAAAGAGGTTACCGCAAAAGTGAGTAGCGGTGCAGACATCGGAGTCTTTGCATCAGAATCTATTAATGCGAAAGCAAGTAGCGGAGGAGATATCAGGTACAAAGGAAGCCCTAAAAAAGTATTTAAGAAAACTTCTTCAGGCGGAGGAGTATCTGCAAGATAATCAACCAAATCAACAACCAACCAACCATATTAAAATGAATACATTACTAGAATTATTTAGAAGTAGTTTTGTTTTTAAAATCTTCATAGGTCTTTCAACATTTGCATTATCAATGGTAATTAACACCAGAGAAATCAATGTAAATCAAAAAACAGAAGTTACGTTCTCTGAGAAAAGTTTGCATCAAAAAATATTAGAAATAGACAATGCATACTTTGAAGCTTATGCAAAAACAATTCAATAAAATAAACATATTAGAATAGCTAACTCTAATATTTAGTACTAATACTTGGTTTTATTAGTTTACTTGGTAAGAAGTCGTTTCGAAAGAAGCGGCTCTTACTTTTTTTTCAAATGTTCTTCAATATCAGCAAGGTGATGTTCTAAAGCCTCGGAAGAAATCTGTATTTCTCTTATCAATAAAGCTAGAGAAATAATTAGCATGATAAGTGCGATCCCAAACATCCATACTGCTATTATCTGATAGTCAATATAAATTAAGAACATCGTTAATACACATAATAACAAACTTCCAATTCCGAAAATTTGCATCCATCGAGTTAATGTTAATCTGAGTTTTAAATTCTTAATTTGTCTAAGTAATGACTCATCTTGTTTATCTAAATAAATATCATGTAAGTTTCTAATGACTGCAGCATAAGAAAGAAAACGGTTGGTGTAAGCCAACATGATTAAAGAAATTGCTGAAAATAATAATGCTGGTGTAGTTAATGTTAGTGCTTCCATAAGAGAACAAACTTAAATATTTTCAATACTTTTAGGTCATGAAACAATGTATTATTTTTTTCATTCTTATTATTAGCTATAATCTCAGTTGTCAAACACTTAAAAAAGGTTTTTCTTATCTGTCAGATATTGATGCAACCATTCAATCTGATTTGCGTTATTTAACTTCAAATAATTTTATAGGAAACCCTATTGATGGTTATCAAAAAAAGAAAGTAATTCTATCGACACCAGCTGCAGAAGCTCTAAAAAAAGTACAATCTAAATTAGTCTCATTTGGATTAAGTCTTAAAATTTTTGATGCTTACAGACCACAACAAGCTGTAGATCATTTTGTGCGTTGGGCAAAAATGGTAAATGATACTTTGATGAAAAGAACATACTATCCAGATGTCAAAAAGAAAGACCTTTTTACTTTAGATTATATCGCCTTTAAATCTGGTCATACTAGAGGAAGTACAGTAGATTTAACAATTATTGATATCATAACAAAAGAAGAACTAGATATGGGGAGTTCCTATGATTTTTTTGGAGAAGCTTCTCACCCATTTTACAAAAATCTATCTAAAAATCAACGTTCTAATCGCCTTTTACTTCGCAATTTAATGTTAGAAGCAGGGTTTACACCTTACTTAAAAGAATGGTGGCATTTTACTTTAAAAAATGAACCCTACCCAAACACTTACTTTAATTTTTTTATTGAATAAGTAAGTTTTAACAAAAACTAAACGACTACATATGATATCGGCATTATATTTGTAATGTTTATATCAAACAATTGAATATTTTGAAACTAACGAAGAGTATTTTTTTCTTATTAATTCTAATGTCTTTTTCGGCTTTTAGCCAAAAGGATACTATTGTTGATTCTGATAAAAAAAAGGAGAAAAAAGTAATCTTAGCCTTACCTTCTTCTAAAGAAATAAAAAAACCAAAGTCATTAAAAAATGATAATGAAAATGGTTTTAAAAAAGCATATGCAAAAAAGAAAGAAGCCGATGCTAAAAAGAAAAAAGAAGAAGATTTAAAAAACAAAGGAATTCTTACAGCTGCTAAAATTTCAGAAGAGCGTTTTTTAAAATCTTGGAAAAAAATAAATGCTCCATATCCAGTTATAGATCAAGATTTAGGAAGTTTTAGAACACAATCTAAATCAGTAAGAATCATCTGTAGAGACTTTCAATATCCAGATGGTGATCGGGTTACCATTATGATTAATGATATTCCAGTAATAAGAAACATTACGCTTAAAAGAGCTTATCAAGCGTTTGATTTACCATTACAAGTAGGTCTTAATAAAATTGCATTTATTGCTTTAAATCAAGGGACTTCTGGTCCAAATACAGCAGGTTTTAAAGTTTTTGATGATTCCGGAAACGTTATATCATCGAACGAATGGAACCTAGCAACAGGTGCTAAAGCCACTATCCTCATAGCAAAAGATAAATAATTACACCAAGCGAAATCGTTGTAATTAATTTAATTCCCACTACTTTTTTTATTCTACTTAAATGATTTATTTTTGTAATAAGAAACTGCCATTTTAGCAAGATTTCTAATTCGAAAACAAACAACAAAAAAGAATGAAAAAAGTCACCAAGCAAACCTATCTTAATTGGTATAAAGACATGTTATTTTGGAGAAAATTTGAAGATAAATTAGCTTCAGTTTATATCCAACAAAAAGTAAGAGGTTTCTTACACCTATATAATGGTCAGGAAGCTGTTTTAGCCGGAGCACTTCATGCAATGGATTTAACAAAAGACAAGATGATTACTGCCTACAGAAATCATGTTCAACCAATTGGTATGGGTGAAGATCCTAAAAAGGTGATGGCAGAATTGTATGGAAAAGTAACTGGTACTTCTAAAGGTATGGGAGGTTCTATGCATATTTTTTCAAAAGAGTTTCGTTTTTATGGAGGTCATGGTATTGTAGGTGGACAAATTCCTTTAGGAGCAGGATTAGCATTTGGAGATAAATACAAAGGAAATGATGCTGTAACATTAACTTGTTTTGGTGATGGAGCTGCAAGACAAGGTTCTTTACATGAAGCTTTTAATATGGCTATGTTATGGAAATTACCTGTTGTTTTTATCGTAGAAAATAATGGTTATGCGATGGGAACTTCTGTAGAAAGAACAGCTAACCATACAGACATTTGGAAACTTGGCTTAGGATATGAAATGCCTTGCGGACCAGTAGATGGTATGAACCCTGTAAAGGTAGCAGAAGCTGTAGACGAGGCTATACAAAGAGCTAGACGTGGAGAAGGACCTACTTTCTTAGAAATGAAAACGTATCGTTACAGAGGTCATTCAATGTCTGATGCGCAACACTACAGAACTAAAGATGAAGTAGCAGAATACAAAAAAATAGATCCAATCACTCAAGTATTAGACATCATCAAAGATAAAAAATATGCAAGTGATGAAGAGATTGAAAAAATCAATCAAGAAGTAAAAGACATGGTTAAAGAGTGTGAGAAATTCGCAGAAGAATCTCCTTATCCAGAACTTAGTCAATTATATGATGTTGTATACGAACAAGAAGATTATCCTTTTATCAAATAAAATATGGCAATAATAGTAAACATGCCTCGCTTAAGTGACACCATGGAAGAAGGTGTAGTAGCAACATGGCTAAAAAAAGTTGGAGATAAAGTTGAGGAAGGAGATATTCTTGCTGAAATTGAAACTGATAAAGCAACTATGGAATTTGAATCCTTCAACGAAGGAACTTTATTACATATTGGCGTTCAGGAAGGTGAAACATCTCCAGTAGATGCGCTTTTAGCAATTATTGGTGAAGAAGGTGAAGATATTTCAGGAATTTTAAATGCTTCTGAGTCAACTAAAGATGAAACAAAAGCCGAAGAACCAGTTAAAACGGAAGAACCAGCTAAAGAATCGAGCAATGCTGCAACGACAATTCCAAAAGGGGTTGAAGTAATAGCAATGCCAAGATTAAGTGATACCATGGAAGAAGGAACCGTTGCTTCTTGGTTAAAAAATGTTGGAGACAAAGTTGAAGAAGGAGATATTCTTGCTGAAATTGAAACTGATAAAGCTACCATGGAATTTGAATCTTTCTATGAAGGCGTTTTATTATTTGTTGGTATTGGTGAAGGTGAAAGTGCAAAAGTTGATAGTTTACTAGCAATCATTGGCCCAGAAGGAACTGATGTTTCTGGAATTGTTGATGCACACAATAACGGTACTTTATCTTCTGGTGATTCTGATGTAAAAGAAGAAACTCCAGCACAAGAAAAAACAGTAGCTCCTGATAATACTTCAACAACAAACGAAACTGAAGGAACTACGAATACAACTGGAGGAAGAATTTTTGCTTCTCCTCTAGCTAAGAAAATTGCAAAAGACAAAGGAATCAATTTAGCAGATCTAAAAGGTTCTGGAGAAAATGGAAGAATTGTAAAGAAAGATGTAGAGAGTTACACTCCAGCTGCTGCTAGTGTATCTACTCCTGCACAAGCGCAACAAAATTCTACTCCAGTAGCAACATTTGCTCCAGCTGGTGAAGAAGGTTCTGAAGAAGTGAAAAACTCTCAAATGCGCAAGGTAATTGCAAAACGTTTAGGTGAATCTAAATTTACGGCTCCTCATTACTATCTAACGATTGAGTTAGCTATGGACAATGCAATTGCTTCTCGTAAAACCATTAACTCTTTACCAGATACTAAAGTGTCATTTAATGACATGGTGGTAAAAGCATGTGCGATGGCATTAAAAAAGCATCCACAAGTAAATACTTCATGGAATGGAGATACAACTAGGTACAATCAACACATTCATGTTGGCGTAGCTGTTGCTGTTGATGATGGGTTGTTAGTACCTGTCTTAAAATTTACAGATCAAATGAGCTTGACTCAAATTGGTGGTAATGTTCGTGATTTGGCAGGAAAAGCTAGAAATAAAAAGATTGCTCCTAACGAAATGGAAGGAAGTACATTTACAATTTCTAACTTAGGGATGTTCGGAATTCAAGAATTTACCTCTATTATTAATCAACCTAATTCTGCTATACTTTCTGTTGGAGCTATCGAACAGAAACCTGTTGTAAAAGATGGACAAATCGTTGTTGGAAATACAATGAAAATAACCTTAGCTTGCGATCACAGAACTGTTGATGGTGCTACAGGTGCTCAATTCTTGCAAACTGTAAGATCTTATATCGAGAATCCTGTGACTATGTTAGCATAACGTTACATCAAACTTATAAAATTAAAAAACCTCTAGAAATTCTAGAGGTTTTTTAATTGATATCAATATATCTATTTCTAAAAGTCTTGATTTAAATCCCAGGCTTCTAAAGTTTCTTTTAAAGTTTTGATAAACATTCCACCTAAAGCTCCGTTGACTACTCTATGATCATAAGAGTGTGATACAAACATTTTCTGTCTGATTCCGATAAAATCTCCTTCTGAGGTTTCAATCACAGCAGGAACTTTACGAATAGCTCCTAAAGCTAAAATTGCAACTTGTGGCTGATTGATTATTGGTGTTCCCATTACAGAACCAAAACTTCCTACATTCGTCACAGTATAAGTTCCTCCTTGAATTTCATCTGGCTTTAACTGATTGTTTCTTGCTCTGTTAGCTAGATCATTCACCTGCTTAGTCATTCCAACCAAATTCAATTGATCAGCGTTTTTGATGACTGGTACAATTAAGTTTCCATCAGGTAGTGCCGCAGCCATTCCTAAATTAATATTTTTCTTTTTGATAATTGAATCGCCTTGAACAGCAATATTTATCATTGGATATTTCTTAATAGTCGTTGCTACAGCATGCATTAAAATTGGCGTAAACGTCAACTTCTCTCCTTCTCTAGCAAAAAATACATCTTTTACTTTTCCTCTCCATTTTACAATATTCGTAACATCAATTTCAATAAACGATTGTACATGTGCAGAAGTCTGAACAGAATCTACCATGTGTTTAGAAACCAATTTACCCATACGAGTCATTTCAATGATTTCGTCTCCACCATTTACAGAAACTGGAGCAGGTTTTGCAACTTCTTTTGCTACTGGTTTTGCTTGAGTAACTTTTGGCTGCTCTACTATTGGTGCAGCAGTTCTATTTTCTACATAAGAAAGAATATCATCTTTTGTAACTCTTCCATCTTTACCCGATCCTGCTAATTTTTCTAATTCTTGCATAGAAACCCCTTCAGTCTCAGCAATCTTTCTTACTAATGGCGAAAAGAATTTTCCGGAATCAGAATTTTTAGAAATTGGTGTATTGGTAATTTCAATGGCTGCTTCTACAGTTTTTTCAACCTGTTCAACTTCTTGAGGCGCTACTTCTACTTTAGGTGCTGGTTCAGTAGCTACAAAATCTCCACCATCTGTTTCAATTACAGCTATTGTCTGACCAACTTCTACTACAGCATCTTTTTCAAATAAAATTTCAACAAGGGTTCCTTCAACTTCACTAGGAACTTCAGAATCTACTTTATCTGTAGCAATTTCTACAATTGCTTCATCTAATTCTACAGTATCTCCTACTTCTTTTAACCAAGCGGTAATGGTTGCTTCTGCAACACTTTCACCCATCTTCGGTAATTTTAATTCGAATCTAGCCATTATTATTCGGTTTTGAGAACGCAAAAATACGAAAAAGGTGTGATATTTTGTTATTTTATTATGATGAAAAATTCTTTATAAAAAGAGTCTATTTTAAATTATTCGCAAATAAAATCAATTAAAATGAATTTTTCGTATTGAAGTTATTGTTTTACAGTTTTATATTAATGATTCTATAAATCACTTAACCCAATCTTTTGGCTGCATTAAAACATCAATCAACTTAGATTCTTCAGAGTTTTCTTCAGGATGATGATTGTATTTCCATTGAACAACTGGCGGCAGACTCATTAAAATACTTTCTATTCGACCGTTTGTTTTTAATCCAAACAAGGTTCCTCTATCATGAACTAGATTGAACTCAACATACCTTCCTCTTCTTACTTCCTGCCAATCTTTGTTTTGCTGGGTATACGTTAATCCTCTTCTTTTTTCAACTATAGGCACATAACTTTCTAAAAAGCTATTGCCAACTTCTGTGACAAAATTATATCGGTCTTGAATCGTAAATTCTGGTGTTCCTTTTAAATAATCAAAAAACAAACCACCAATTCCTCTAGCTTCATCTCTGTGAGCATTCCAAAAATATTCATCACAAGTCTTTTTAAATGTTGGATAAAACTCAGGATGATGTTGATCACAGGCTTTTTTACAAACCGTATGAAAATGAACTGCGTCTTCTTCAAATAAATAATAGGGCGTTAAATCTTGACCGCCACCAAACCACTGAGTAACAATATTTCCATCTCCATCGTACATTTCAAAATAACGCCAATTTGCATGTACTGTTGGAATCATTGGGTTTTTAGGGTGTAAAACTAAACTTAATCCGCAAGCAAAAAAGTCTCCACTTTCTACCCCAAATTGCTTGCGAAGTGGTTCTGGTAATTCTCCATGAACTGCAGAAATATTAACACCTCCTTTTTCAAAAATGGCACCGTTTTCAATGACACGAGTTCTACCTCCACCACCTTCTTTTCGTTGCCAAAGATCTTCTTGAAATGTTGCTTTACCATCTACTTTTTCTAATGTAGATGTAATTGTATCTTGTAAATTCTCTATATATTGATAAAACTGATCTTTCATATTTGCTGAACTTGTTTCAGTATCTTTTTAATATTTGTTACTTTTTTTCTTCAATTAATTTTATAGTTTCTAGGGTGGCTGCTGTTACCGAAAATGGTAATACTAAAATAACTCCTATAAAAGGAATCAATAAAAATAGCATAAATACAATTCCGTTTCCAGTTGCAATTCCTCGATTTCTTTTTACGAATAGCACGCTTTCTTTGTAACTAAAATGACGTTCTAAAGTATAATCCATATTTCCAAAACCCGCAAAATAAGCCTGCATTAAAAATAATAAAACGGTTGAAAACAAACCTATGACTGGTATTAAGCCTATCAGTAATATAGGAATTGTAAGAATTAATTCTCTCATTAAGTTTCTGACACTAATTCTTATTCCTCTCACTAACAATTCTAGAGATGAAGATACTTTTGTTTCAGAAGTTCCTTTGATATAATCATCTTCTATTTTCTTAGAAATTGGCCCCATGAAAGGAGCTGACAAAGCCAGGATAATATGTTTAAACGTTATAAAACCTAGTGTTAGAATTAACAATCCTCCAAAAACAGTACTTATCGTCTCTACGGTAGTTTTACCAAATTCCCAAACCCAAAAACCTGCAATATAATTACCAATAGTATCCGATAAAGCGTAAGAAATACTTCCAATACATATTGCTACTAGTAAACTAAGAATCATTGGAATGGCAAAATATTTCCAAAGCTTAAGCCGAGAAATAATTTCATAAGCTCCAAAATAGGCTTTAAATCCTTTTATAATTTCAGACATCATCTATTATTTAGAGCATCGTTTTATTTATGTAAGATGATTTTTCAAAATCTCTGATATTCATAGAAATAATTGGAACATCAGGAAACATTTCATTTAATTTTGATACTATAACTCTAGAAAGATTTTCTTTTTGTTCTTCATTTCTACCTTGCATGATGTTTCCAAAAACATGAATAAAACTTGAATCACCTTCCATTACCAAAGAATATTTAAAAGGATTTAATCGCACTTTGATATCTTTTCTTTGAAAAAGTCCCGTTGAAAATGCAGTTTCAAAAACTTCTTTGATCACTTCTGTTGGATTTTGCAATTCCAAAATATCTTCTGTACAATCTAAAATAAAATGTGGCATTGTTCTCTATTTATATAATTCGTATAATTCCATATCTAAAGGCTCTTTACCTTTAGGGGTATATTCATTAAGTAATGTTTTTACCCAACGAAAATTATTGTTTTCTGCAACTTTACAACTTGCTACATTAGTCTTGTGTGCAATAATCTGTAAGGTCTCTAATCCTAATTCATAAAAAGCAAAATCCGACATTTCTTGAATCACTTTAGATACCTGTCTCTTATACACATCTCCGAGCCCACGAGACCGTACT
>CAJXRR010000075.1 GCA_913060575.1 uncultured Flavobacterium sp. | reverse complement strand
CTACACAGAGTAGATCGTCGGCAGCGTCAGATGTGTATAAGAGACAGGGTTATGAAAAATGGAAGAACTTAGAAACGCTAACTTTTACTAGTGCAATGCATAGTAAATCTTTAGGTTTTTTACGTTTTTGGATTAAAACTCTTACGATTGATATGAAGACAAGACGTTCTTATCAAGATTGGCCATTGGTAGGATCAAAAATGACTTTTGATGGTGAAAAAGCTTGGTCTATAGATTGGCGTGTTGGTAATCCGCCTAATCATCAACATTCCGTTTTTTACTACTACATGAATTTACCTTGGCTAACGCAAGATCAATTTGTACAACTTGGTGAAGTAGAAAAAGTGAAACATCCTGCTTTTAAAACAGAAGTTTATAAAATTAAGATGTCATTTACCCAATCGCCTACTTTAGGTAAATCTAAAAACGATACCTATACCTTGTATATTAATGCTAACACTTATATTTTGGATGGATATGAATATACCGTTGGATATGGTGCTCTTTTAGACCAATTAAACATCCCTAAGAATCAGACATTTTTTGGACCAGTGCTACGTATAAATAATTATACAGGAGACATCAATGGTTTAAAATTTCCAATGTTAATGACTACCAATGATCTTGAGTTAAAACAACTATATGGAGATCATGCCATTTATGATATTAAACTGAATGAAAAGTTTGATGAAGGGAGAATGATTAAGCCTAAGAACGGAGTTATTGATACTTCTAAAGATGTAAGAAAATAGTATTATTAAAGGTGGCTTGGAATTAATTCTAAGTCATCTTTTTTAATATTTCTAATTCTTCAACTCAAATAAATACAAATTTCTACCGCTCATTTTTCTTTGTTCGTCAGCTATATAAATTGTCGAATCATTTTTAAAAGTAACCGATTCTTTTTGTGAAATAAATGTAAATGGATATTCTTTTACGTTTCCAGAGAAAAAATTTGGAGCACTGAAATCACTAAATACCCAAACAGCTTGATGCGTAATTAACGCTACCTTTTTACCATCTTTTGAAATATCTGCTCCTGTAATAGAGCAATCCCATCCTGTTCCTATTGTTTCAAACTGAGATATTAATTTGGCTTTATGATTTCCTTTTTTATTAGGAACTTGATATAGAAATGTTTTTCCGTATTCATCTTTCACTCTACTTTTTGTAAAGATGTAAAAGAAACCATCTAATTCAAAAAAGGCTTCAGTATCGTAGTATTTATTTTTCTTTTTTGGTGGAAATTTTTGCTGCTCAGGATAATAAAACTCAATTTTTTCTACCTGAATTTTATTTGTAGCTTTTAAATCAGTAACCTTCACTTTTAGAATTCGTAAATCTTTTCGTTCGTTTTTATTGTTCCCAAAATCACCTATATAGATATTTCCTTCTTTGTCTTGAGTAAGATCTTCCCAGTCGTTATTCTTCTTATCAATTTTTAATTCTCTAAGAATTTTTCCTGCTTCAGAAACCAAATACAAATGAGGTTTATTTCCACTATCATTGAGCATCCAAAATCCATTTTCTTTCTCAGAATACTGAATTCCAGAAACTTCGTTTAACGATTTTGGTAAATTTGCTTTTACTTTAAGCTGTCCATAATTTTCACAACTCATTAAAAGGAATAAGCAGCTAAGGAGTAGTAGTTTTTTCATAGTACAAAAGTAGGAATCTAAAATTATAAGTTTCCTTGTAATTTTAGATTCCTACTTTATAAATAATAATATGTTTTACCAACTTCCTGAGGCTCCACCACCACCGAAGCTTCCGCCTCCGAAACCTCCACTGAAGCCTCCGCCACCAAATCCGCCAGAAGAAGAACTCCCGCCTCCAAATCCGCCGCCGCTTCTACCTAAACTACTTAAAATAAGGATGTCTAATAAAGCACCTGTGCCTGAACGTCTTCCGCCTCTTCCTCCACCTTTATTTCTAAAAATAATGAAGAGAATAATGATGATTACAAATGGAATAACACCAAAAAGTCCTTTTTCTTTTTTATTGCTTTTTCGTTTTCTAGTTTCTTTAAATTCTCCTGTCAGTACTTCAAAAATCCCATCAGTTCCTTTATCTAAACCACTATAATAATCTCCTCTTTTAAACTCAGGGATGATTCGTAATTCTACAATTTTTGTGGCCATTAAATCTGTTAATCTAGCTTCAGTTCCACGCCCAGCTTGAATAGCAACTTTTCGATCTCCTTTAGCCATCATCAAGACAATTCCGTTGTCTTTACCTTTTTGACCAATTCCCCATTTCTCACCCCATTTTGAGGCCAAATAGTTTAAATCTTCTCCATTACTAGAGTTAATGATAATTACCACAATTTGAGTAGAAGTGGAATCTGAATATCGAACTAATTTTTGTTCTAAACTTCTCGCTTCTGATGAAGAAAGTAATTTTGAATAATCGTAAACACTGGTTTGTTTTTTTGGAATTTCTGGAATTTTATATTGCGCATGACTACTACTGACAAAGAAAAATCCAAGAAATACTGCTATTATGATGTTTTTCATGAGCTCTTAGAGATTTCGTTAGACAATTCATCGGTATCATCTGCTTGATGTGGAAAATGAGTTTTTAATTCGTTTCCGGCTTTTAAAATTCCATCAACCAATCCTTTTTTAAACTCACCTTTTCTAAAATAAACTTCCATCATTTCTTTGGTTTCATCCCAAAAGTCATCTGCAACTTTATCATTAATCCCTTGATCTCCAAGAATCACAAACTTATGATCGTTTACTGCTAAATAGAACAAAACGCCATTTCTCAATTCGGTTTCATGCATTTTTAGTTCACCGAAAATATTCAATGCATGTTCGTAATGATCATCATCTGTATGCGCTTCTATATGAACTCTTATTTCTCCAGAAGTGTTTTTTTCAGCTTCTTTGATCGCAGACACAATGCCTTCTTCATCTTTAGAAGTTAAAAAAGATTCTATTTTTGACATTATTCTTTCTTATTAAAATCGAAGTTTACATCTACCGCATTCTCAGATCCTTTGTTTGATTTATACAAAGCGATTTTCTCAAAATCATTTCTTTCAGCTATATAGCTATTTGGAAATTTCTTTATATAAATATTATAATTACCTGTTACTTCATTAAATCGATCTCTTTCCATTTTAATTCGGTTTTCAGTTCCTTCTAACTGATTTTGTAGTGCCAAAAAGTTTTGATTCGATTTTAAATCAGGATATCTCTCTACCGATACTAATAATTTAGACAATGCTCCAGATAAACCGGCTTGTGCTTGTTGAAATTGAGCCATATTAGCTGCTGTTAAACCGCTTGCATCAATGGTTGTAGAAGTTGCTTTTGCTCTTGCATTAATTACTTCTGTTAAAGTAGATTTTTCAAAATCTGCTGCTCCTTGTACTGTTTTTACTAAGTTGCCAATTAAATCATTTCTTCTTTGATACGCACTTTCTACATTTGACCATTTTACTTCTGCTTGACCTTTCATTTCAACCATGGTATTATTTACTCTTATTCCCCATGAAATAAATAAAAATGTAATAAAGCCAATTACGCCTATCACTATTAATCCAATAATCCACTTTTTCATTTGTTCTCTGTTTTTATGTTCGTTAATTGTTTAATTTTTATAATGATGTTCCTCCGTCTAAGGTGATCGTTTGCCCTGTCATAAACTTTGTTTGGTCGGATGCTAACCAAACAACTGCATCTGCAATTTCTGAAGCTTTCCCATATCGTTTCATTGGTATGACTGCTTTTAACATCATATCCATTTCTGGTTTAGCTGATAATAATTGATCTAACAAAGCAGACTCTGTATACCCTGGACAAACCGCATTAATTCTAATTCCTGTTTTAGCATATTCTAAGGCTGCCGATTTGGTCATACCCACTACAGCAAATTTACTTGCTGAATAAGATAAATTATTTAGCGATGCTTTTAATCCTGCTAAAGAAGCAATATTGACAATGTTCCCAAAACCTTGTTTTGTCATTTGTAATAAAGCTAATTTCATACAATAAAAAACGCCTGTTTGATTCACGGCAATTACAGAATCCCAGTCTTCTAAAGTATATTCTGCTGTTTTTAATAATTTTCTTGGACCAATCCCTGCATTATTCACCATCACATCTAATTGTCCAAAAGTATCAACAGTTTGCCGAATTAAATTTTCAACTTCTTCAAAGTTTGTAACGTCTGTCTTTATAGGTAGCGATTGTCCTCCATTTGTTACAATTTCATCGGCAACTTTTTTTGCACTTTCTAGATTAATATCAGAAACGACCACTTTTGCTCCATGATGTGCAAAATGCATGGCAGTTGCTTTTCCAATTCCTGAACCGGCTCCGGTAATAATGACTATTTTATTTTTTACTTGCATGACATTTTTTTTATGTCATCCCTGCGAAGGCAGGGATCTAAATATTTATACTCTATTTTTTTTTGAGATCTCAGCCTATGCTGGGATGAATTTCATTCACAAAAAATTAATCTTGAATCTGACAATGCCGATGTCCTCAAATCTCTGGGATATTCTTTCATTTGCATTAATTTAAAGAATTCGTTCTTACTGGCATATTTTACAATCAAAACTTCATCCCACAAAGGTTCATTTGAAGGTCCTAAAATAGTTCCCATGGGTTTTCCTTTAAAGATAATGTCAGCATTTATATGTTCAAAAAAAGGCATCGCCGCTTTCATATAATCTACATAGGTTTCTTGTCCTGTTTTTCCAGTTTCTTCAACGACTTCTTTATAATTCAAATAGTTCAACATGAATACAGGTTGATCTTCTGGAAAGGCTTTGAGTTCTGCTAATGCTTCTTGGTTTGCTTGCATGGTAAATATATTTACGCTTGTTATCCTTTTCATAAATGTGATTTCGACTACGCTCAATTATCATTTCAATTCACGGTGTCTGAGCGTAGTCGAAGACACAATTAATCTATCGATTTCGTTTTAATCGCTTTCATCGCCAAATTACAACACAATTCTGATGCTTTATTCAAATTAGCAAAACGTGGATCGCTTGTTAGTCCTTTACTGTATCTGTAATAAATTTGCTGAGCAATCACCGCTATTTTAAACAACCCAAACACATAGTAAAACACAATATTATTTACGTCTCTTCCTGATTTCTGAGCATACATCTCTACAATCTCACTTCGTATTGGATTCCCATCAAAAATTGTTGGGGAAGGTATTCCTTGTTTTACAAAATCATGATCAGTTGCTACTGTCCAATATCCTAAGGAAGTTCCTAAATCCATCAGAGGGTCACCTAAGGTTGCCATTTCCCAATCTAAAACTGCCGAAATTTCTTGCCAAGAATCCCCTTCCACATCGCTCAGGGCAGGTTTAAAAACAACATTGTCATACTTATAATCATTGTGAATCAAACAGTGTTTAAATTCTGTTGGTTGATTTTCTTGCATCCATTTCATAACCATTTCTGCTGCAGGAACATTATCAGTAGCTGCTTTTAAATACTGTTTTCCCCAATTGGTCACTTGGCGTTCTACATATCCATCTGGTTTTCCTAAATCAGACAAACCAACTGATTTATAATCGAGTTGATGCAATTCCGTAAACGTATCTAACCAAGAATTAGCAATAGTTTTATATTGATCTGGTTGAATATTTCTTTTGTGAGCTTCTTTATAATTGAGAATAATTCCGTCTACTTTTTCCATGATGTAGAATTCGCTTCCTAATACAGCAGCATCATCTGTATAAGCAAACATCTTTGGTACTTTTGAAAAGCCTTTTTGAACACCAGATTGAACTTTGTATTCACGACTCATATCATGTCCTCGTTTAATGGCTCCAACAGGTGGTTTTCTTAACACGTATTCTTTTTCTTCAATTGAAAGTAAATACGTCAAGTTAGAATACCCATGCGTAAATTGTTTAACGAATAATTCGCTTTGCAATGAAGTAATCAGTTCGTTTTTTTGCAAAAACAGTTTCAGTTTATCTTCTGGCAATTCTTCTCCTTTTCGTACTTGTTGGTTCGACATACTTATTGATTTCCATGTTTACGAATCACACTTTTTCCTAACTGATACATATGAACTTCATCAGGTCCATCTGCCAAGCGCAACATCCTAGCAATCGCATAATAATGTGCTAATTGTGTATCGGGGCCAACGCCTTTTCCACCTAAAATTTGAATAGCCCTGTCAATGACATTCAATGCCATATTGGGTGCAACTATCTTAATCATTGCAATCAAATCTTTGGCTTCTTTGTTTCCTTGTTTGTCCATTTTATCAGCAGCTGAAAGCGTTAGCAATCGTGCTTGTTCTATTTCGCATTGCGATTTGGCAATATCATGACGCATACTACTGAAATCGTAAAACTTTTTTCCAAAAGCTTCACGTTCTAAGGTTCGTTGTGACATCAATTCTAAGGCATATTGTGCCATTCCAACCAATCGCATACAGTGATGAATTCGACCCGGACCTAAACGTCCTTGTGCGATTTCAAACCCTCTTCCTTCTCCGAGAATTAGATTCTCTTTAGGAACACGAACGTTGTTTAAAACAATCTCTGCATGACCTTCTGGTGAATCGTAAAATCCTAATACAGAGAGTGGTCTAATAATTTCTAATCCTACAGCATCCATAGGAACTAAGACCATGCTCTGTTGTTGATGGCGATGTGCAGTTGGATCTGTTTTACCCATCACAATCGCGACTTTACAATGTGGATCCATTCCGCCACTGGACCACCATTTTCTTCCATTGATGACATATTCATCTCCATCTAAAACAATAGAAGTTTCAATATTGGTTGCATCAGAAGAAGCAACTTCTGGTTCTGTCATTAAAAAAGCAGAACGAATTTCTCCATTCATTAAGGGTTTCAACCATTGTTCTTTTTGTGAATCACTTCCGTATTTTGCTAATACTTCCATGTTACCTGTATCTGGAGCAGAACAATTAAAAATCTCAGAAATCCAAATACGCTTTCCCATGATTTCTGCCAAGGGGGCATATTCTAAATTGGTTAAGCCCGGACTTAAATCGCCATAATCTTTGGGTAGAAATAAATTCCACAAGCCAGCTTCTTTTGCTTTCTGTTTCAATCCTTCTGTTTTTGGCCAACGTTTCCAAAGATTCTCTAAATTTCGTTGAAAAGCATAAAACTCATCTTCTAGTGGAACAATGTGTTCTTCAATAAAAGCATTCAGTTTAGCTTGTAAATCTTTTGATTTTTGTGAGTATTCGAAGTTCATAATTTAATCTTCAGTATTTTTAAGTGTCATTTCGAACTGAGTGAAACGAATGTGAGAAATCTTAGATTCCAGGTCGCTTTTGCCTATCTTAAACGACAGCCTAAAGACTCTGTCGGAATGACCTATTTTATTCATTCATAATTTATTATTACTAATTATTTACAAGTTCACACCAAATAAATATCCAACTAACGCAGTTAATCCCATGGCTACAGTTCCCCAAAAAGTAATTCTAATAATTGGTTTTAAAATGCTAGAACCACCTGTTTTAGCTGCAACACCTCCTAGGATTATCAAAAATAAAGTCGCTGAACCGTATAAATAATACTCCATATTATGTAGAGGTAAAAACAAGGTAACTATCAATGGTAATGCTCCTCCTAAAGTAAAAGCCGCTCCTGAAGCTAGGGCAGCTTGAATTGGATTAGCTTGACTTATCTCATTAATTCCTAACTCATCTCTAACATGTGCTCCTAAAGCATCATGCGCTGTTAATTCTTTAGCAACGATAAGCGCTGTGTCTTTTTTAAGTCCTCTTTCTACATAAATATCGGCTAACCTTTGTAATTCCATTTCAGGCATTTGTTCTAATTCTTGTCGTTCTCTTTCAATATCTCCTTTTTCAATATCTGTTTGAGAACTTACAGAAACATATTCTCCTGCTGCCATCGATAAAGCTCCAGCTACCAAACCTGCAATTGTTGCTAACAAGACTGGCTCTCTAGTTGTACTTGCTGCTGCTACACCAATAGCAATACTAGCTGTAGATAAGATGCCGTCATTGGCTCCTAAAACTGCTGCTCGTAACCAGTTGCTTCTATGGATATAATGATTTGCTAAATAATCATCTATTTTCTGTTCTGCATCATTCATGAAAGATTTGTTTTAATAATTATGCTAACCTGCAATCATATAACCTCCGTCTGCTGTATAGACTCCTCCTGTCATATAAGACCCAGCATCTGAAGCTAGCAAACAAGCTAAACCAACCATTTCTTCGGGTTGTCCCATTCTTGCGCTTGGTAAGTTTTTCTCAACCTTACTTAATAATTTTTCATTGGTCCATAATGCGGCACTAAATTTTGTTTGAATCAAGCCTGGACATATCGCATTGACTCGAATTCCATATTGTCCCCATTCTTTCGCTTGATTTTTTGACATCATTAATAAAGCTGCCTTACTTGTACTGTACAATCCTAATCCGAGGCCAGGCGTTAAAGCTTCAACAGAAGCTATGTTTACAATACTTCCGTTATTATTTTTCTGTAAATGAGGCAACACCAAATTGGATAAGGCCCAAGGTGCTTTGACATTTACGTCCATAATCTTATCAAAAATAGTTGGATCAACATCTTCAATGGGTCCAAATACAGGATTGATAGCTGCATTGTTTACCAAAACGTCAATTCTTCCTAGCTGTGAAATCGTTCTATCTACTAAATGTTTTCTTTGCTCTTCTTTACCGATATGACACGCAATCCCAATAGCTTTCAAACCATCTTTGATAAACTCATTGACCACTTCACCACAAGCCTCTTGACTTCGACTACTAATCACAACATGTGCTCCTAGTTCCGCTAACCCTTTTGCAATCGCTTTTCCGATTCCTTTACTTGAGCCTGTTATAATGGCTACTTTTCCTTCTAAACTGAATTGTTTGTTTGCGTTCATTAGATAATAGGTTCTGTGTCTTTTTTAATTGTAATCGACTCGGTATTTAATAAAATCTCGGCTAAACCTGATGTTTTCGGAATTTCATAGGTAAAGAAATATTTCATAGTATGAATTTTACTCTCATAAAATTCTTTAGAATATTTTCCTTCTGTAGTTAAAGCATTTGTTGCATTCAAACCTAAATTCAACCAAGTCCAACCTATAATTACCAAACTCAAAAATTCCATAAAAACAGAAGCGTCTGCTAAATAGCGTTCGTAATCTCCTTTCATTGCATGAGGCATTAAATGACCCAAAACTTTTTGCGTGAGTTGTAGTTTTGCTCCCAATGTTTTTGCATAAGATTGTAAACCTTCAACCTTGGAAGCTTCTTGAATTGTTTTCATAATTTCAGCAGAGAGTAATTGCAAGGCTTTCCCATTTTGCATGGTTACTTTTCTACCTAATAAGTCTTGTGATTGAATTCCTGTGGTACCTTCATACAGAGCAAAAATTCGAATATCTCTGTAGTATTGTTGCAAGATGAAATCTGTACAAAATCCGTATCCTCCTAAAACCTGCAATCCGTTATCTATGGCTTCTCTTCCTGCTTCTGATGGATAAGTTTTTACAATTGGAATGATCATTTCTAGCAACAAATTGTATTTTTCCTTTTCTTCAGGGGATGTAGCTGTTTCAATAATATCATAATATTTGGCTGACAAAAACGTCAAACTCATACTTCCTTCTACTACAGATTTTTGCTGTAATAACATTCTGCGGACATCGGGATGATTGATAATTAAGGTCTGATTTTCATCTGGATTTTTCTTTCCATCACTAGACAGCTTTCTTCCCTGTGGGCGTTCATTTGCATATTGCAAAGATGCGTAATATGCTGCGCTAGCAATTGCGGAAGCTCCACGGCCAACAGCAATTCTTGCACCGTTCATCATCAAAAACATATAATGCAATCCTTTATTGGCTTCTCCAACCAACCAACCTCTACAATTGTCTGCATCACCAAAACCTAAGTGTGTGGTACAATAACCACGTTGTCCCATTTTTTGAAAATCGGCAACAGTTGTGACATCATTAAATTCTAAATTTCCATTTTCTGTTGGACGGTTTTTAGGAACGACAAATAATGAAATTCCTTTGGTTCCTTTTGGAGCACCTTCTATTCTTGCTAAAACAAGATGAGCTATATTTTCTGTAAAATTATTATCGCCGCCAGAAATAAATATTTTTTGTCCTAAGATTTTATAAAAACCATCATCTGTTGGAGTCGCTTTGGTTGTGATATCCGATAACGAACTTCCCGCTTGCGGCTCTGTTAAACACATGGTTCCACCCCATTGACCCGACAACATCTTTGGAACATAGGTTTCGTTCAGTTCTTTATTTCCAAAATGGACAATCAATTCTGCTGAACCAGAGGTTAAAGCTGCATATCCTGGCAAATGATTGTTTGCTGCATCGAGTGTATAATAGACAGCAGTTTGCGTCATCAGTGGAATTTGAAGTCCACCTGAATCATAGTCAAAGGGAGCTGAAATGAGACCCATTTCACCCCCTTTGTACATCATTGTTTTTACTTGATCGTGTACAAATACTTTACCGTCTTTATGGTATGCTGGATTTTCATCCATTTCTTTACAATATGGGAATAGTTCTCTATCAGCAAATTCCTTTACTGAATCTAAAAACATGTCAAGCGATTCTTTGTCGTGATCTTGAAAGCGTTCTCTGGAAAGCAATTCCTCTAGATTGTGCACATCATAAAGCATGTATTTTAATGTATCTACATCTACATACTTTTCTGCCATTCTACTAAAGTTTTACAGTTGATTCTTAATTTTGTTTAATTCTGATTTTACTGCTTCTAATCTACTAATAATTTCGTAATTATTTACGATGCCTTCAGGGTTTTTCTTTAATTTTTGTTTTGCTCCGTCTAAGGTGAAGCCTCTTTCTTTTACAAGATTGTAAATGAGTTTAAAATTAGAAATATCGATAGAAGTAAACAAACGATTTCCTTTAGCATTTTTTTTAGGTTTGATAATATCAAATTCTTTTTCCCAAAAACGAATTAATGAAGTGTTTACAGAAAAAGCTTTCGCCACTTCTCCAATTTTATAGTATCTTTTTTCAGGTAGGTCTATGTGCATAATCTACTATTAATCATACGATTGTCCTTCTTCTTCAGAAGCGATTTGCATGGCTAAGAATTCTTCTGGAGTTAAATCTCCATAATAGAAATTAATTGGATTTAAAGCGCGTCCGTTTTTATGAACTTCATAATGCAAGTGTGATCCAACAGATCTTCCAGTATTTCCAACATAGCCAATAATATCTCCTCGTTTTACCTTTCTTCCTTTTCTTGTAGCCATTTTACTCATATGAGCATAAATAGTTCTGTAGCCAAAACCATGATCTATATAAACTACTTTTCCAAAAGTTGCACTACGTTGTGCAAGTACTACCTTACCATTTCCAGACGCATAAATTGGAGTACCAGTAGCTGCTTTAAAATCCATTCCTTTATGAAACTTTCGAATCTTTAAAATAGGATGCATTCTATATTTATAACCAGATGCCACATAGGATAAATCTTCTTTCTTTATGGGCATAATAGCAGGAATTGAAGCCAACATGGTTTCTTTTTCTTTTGCTAAAGAAACTATTTCGTCTAGAGATTTAGACTGAACAACCATTTGTTTGGAAAGAATGTCTAGTTTTTTGGTTGCATTTACCACCAATTGTGTATTATCATATCCTTCTAAATAACTATATCTATTTACACCTCCAAAACCTGCCTTACGTTGTTCTTCTGGAATCGGATTGGCTTCAAAATAAGCTCTATATATATTATTATCTCTTTGTTGTAACTGCGCTAGAATTGATGAGCTTTCATCTAATCGTTTATTTAATAGCTGATAATTGAGTTTAAGATTTTCTAATTCTCTCTCTTGCGCTAGTTGATCTGGTGTTTTTAAAAACTGACTTAACACTATAAAACCAGTAAACATCACTAGTAAAACACTAAAGGCAATAAGAATCACTATTTTAGAAATATATCCTTTGCTTTGTTCTATCCTTCGATAGCTTAAGGTGTCAGAATCGTAATAATATCTGTCTCTTATACACATCTCCGAGCCCACGAGACCGTACTAGATCT
>CAJXRR010000074.1 GCA_913060575.1 uncultured Flavobacterium sp. | reverse complement strand
TCTCGTGGGCTCGGAGATGTGTATAAGAGACAGGTCTAATACTAAATAAGTGTAATTGTCTTTATTAAAAGTTTGAAAGTAAAAATGAACATTTTCAGTATGTTCAACTTCTAAATGCGCAAATTTTGGATGAATTAAAGATAATTCAAATTCATTTGAAAAAGCGACTTTTAGTATTTTTTGATTGATTTTGTAATATTTGATAAATTCAAAAGAAGTCGGAATGGTAAATTCAGAATGATATACAGCAGTTGGTTTAACAAGTTTGTTTGGCTTTATGATTTGCTCATTAATATCGATCACAAAATCAACAGCTTTTTCATACGGAATGGAAAGTTTTTTTTCTAAGTCTTCCGCAATTTCTTCAATACTTTTATCGCAATAAAGATGTGCTACAATTTCTGCAGCTGCATTTTCTAAAATCAAATATTGATTTGAGTTTTCAAACCAAACGATTGATTTAGATGCGACTTCTTTAATGAGTATTTGATTCAATGAAATTTTTTATTTAAAGTAAAAATAGCAGCTTTAAATGTAATAAAAAACCCTCGATTATCTCGAGGGTTTTATCTTGTTTTTAAAATCCAACACCAGGATTATCTGGAGAAGCTGCTTGCGCTTTCTTTGAATTTAATAATACATAAGTTCCTAATGCAGTCAACGCTGCATATTTTCCGTAATTACCGATTTTCTTAATGGCGTCTTTACGTGAAATCTCTTCTTGTTTGTTTTTTGTTTGATTTTTCATGTGCTGACTTTTATTATTCGATAATAACTTTTTTGTTCAACGTACCTGATTCAGTTTCTAACTGAATAATATAGACTCCTGCTCTAACATTTGGAAGCGAAATATCATTCACTCCTCTTCCTTCAAAAGAAGCGTTAGATACTTGTTTTCCTAAGATGTTATAGATTTTTACTCGTGCATTTCCACGATGAACTCCAACAATCCGTAAGTTATTGTTGCTAGAAATGTACATACTGATGTTCTCTAAAGTCACATCACCAGTACTTAAAGCATTTGAAGTTGTATGCAAGTAGAAACGTCCAATTCCGTTTAAATCATTGGTAAGCGTTGTTGTAAAATCAGAAGAACTATCTAATAAAGTAAATGAGTGATCATCTTTATCCTCTAGGTATACCTTAATTCCAGCTGGAAGATTTGAAGCAGTTGCAGAGATTGTAATTTCATTTCCATTGGCTGCTTTTATTCCTATAGGAATTATCATGTTTTCAAAATTGTTATCAGGCAAGGATTGAATTCCTAGGTTTTTTCCTGTTCCGTTAGCAACTGCATGAGTGTAAATTGCAAAATCATTTGAAATTCCGCCAAAAATTGAACTATCGTATCCATTGTCAAAACCCGTGGTTGTTCCATTGATATAAAAAATATCGGCGTCTTTTGTTGTAACTCCATCAGTCATAAACAATTGAATTTCTGGTCTTGTACTCAAAGATCTTTGAAAGGTGTCTGTAGATTGATGCGATTGCATGGCTTCTGTAAAATTGAATGTATTAGAGCCATTAGAACTCACAAAAAAACCTTGAGAAGGAGCAATGAACATAGATCCTGTAGCTTGATTTACTTGATTATAAGAATTGGTAACTTGATTCCAAAACCACAAAGTATTTTCTGTTAAGCTAGCAGTATTAACTGTTAAAATATTATTAGTTTCATCTGCATTAGTGTTAGCTGGAATATAAGAAGGATAAGGGTTTCCAATTAAGTTAAATGCATTTCCACCACCTCCAGTTCCATCTGTTATAGTAACTCCTACTGCATCTGTTGACATTGTACCTGTAAATGAAATATCACCAGAAGCTTGCATTTTTACACTATATCCTGTTCCAGAAGTAAAAGTATCTGTTGTATCGTCTCCATCAGCACCATCAACTTGACCTTCGGTATAATAAGTCCATCTATCAGCTACTAAAGTTTGAGAATTATCATAAAGCGCAATGGCTACGTTTTGATTATTTCCAGTTCCAGATCCTAAAGCAGGTGATTCATTGTTGTAAAAATCAACAATTGTTTGTCCAAACACAGGAGAAGAAACCATATACCAGTTTGTAGTTCCTAGGTTTCTGTTGTAAGTAATGTTACCTATTGAAGTACCTTTTATAATTAATGAGCTACTAGAGTTTAAGTTTAAAGAACCATTTACAGTTAACAAACCAGAAATTGTAATTGAGTTATTACTGTTAATAGTTAGATTTTCGGAAACGTTAATTGTGAGATTTCCAGCCAAAACTTCTGTTCCTGAACTTATAATCGGGGAGGTTACTACATCTGGTATGGTAGCTAAAGAGCTACTTGTGGGAACTCCGTTATCCCAGTTTCCTGCTAAATCCCATACCGAACTGTTTGCTCCAGTCCAACTAGTTGTATTTATGGTAAAAGCCTCAGAAGAGAAAGGAAGTAACGTTTCACCATCACCATTAACAACATTAGTCCAGTTCGAATCATCATCAATAAGTAAAGAATAATAATTATTGTATGAAGTTTGACTTGATCTGGATGCATTATATATTGCTCCATCTGGAGAAGCAGAACTATCCATCACAATAATAGAAGTTCCAATAACTAAACCAGTATTAGTTAAGGTAATACCGTCAACATCAAAAGGTCCTAGATTAGAAGAGTCATTACCAATCTGTATAGCAGCAATAAACGAAGTAGGGGTGCTGTCATCTGTGCCTAAAAAAGCAATGATTCCATCTTTAGTAGATGCAGGAATACTAAATCCTCCAGTTTCAGATAATAACCCGATAGATACGCCGAAATTTGGATTAGTATCATTGTTGACATCAGTAAATACAATTACTGTCCCAGCTTTAATTGTAGCAGCTCCTGTAAACCAAGTGAGTGTTCCTTCTCCAGAAGTAATTCCACCAGCTCCATCTGATTCTTTGTCGGTAATGTAAATAGTTGAATTTGCTGCTAGGTCTGCTAATGCAACGATAGCAAAATCATCATCACCATCAGCATTAAAAGCAATAAATGCAATGTCGCCAGGTGATTGGGCATTAATTTTTAAAAATAAAGTAAACGTAAATATAAGGTACCAGAATAACTGGCACATATAATTCTTTTTCATAGCGTTAAAATTTGAATTATTGAATTCTAAAGTTATAAAATATTTTTTATAACTAACTGTTTTTTAGTTTTTTCTCCAGAAGAACGGAGTAAACAATATTAAAACAGTAAAGAGTTCTAAACGCCCAATGAGCATTAAAAAAGAACAGAACCACTTTGCTCCAACCGATAAATGGCTAAAATTATCTACCGGACTTACTGAGCCAATGGCTGGACCGATATTACCCAAACTAGAAGCTGCTGCTCCCAAGGCAGACATAAAATCTAAGCCTAACAATGTTAAGATAACTGAAGAAATAATAAAGATTAACATATAGATAACGAAGAACGATAAGATGTTAAATACAATGTTCTGACTGACTGACTTTCCGTTATAACGTACAGGGATAATTGCATTTGGGTGTAATGTCTTCTTAAATTCTAAGAAACTATTTTTTAGCATTACAATATGTCTCATTACTTTAATTCCACCACTGGTAGAACCTGCAGAACCTCCTAAAAAGAATAAGGCAAAGAAAATTCCGGTGGCAAAGAAACTCCACATGGTAAAATCTGCTGTGACAAAACCAGTGGTCGTTACCACCGATATTACTTGAAATAAAGCATGTCTAATAGCGCTTTCAGTTTTTCCTAAAACAGCTGGATGCGCTATGGTAGTTTGTAGGGTTTCATCTTGAAAAAAGATAATAATTATAGCAATAATTGCTGCAATACTAAGTACACCAAAAAAGTAGTATCGAAACTCTTCACTTTCAATTACTTTTCTAACTTTTCCTTTTAATGCAAAGTAGGTGAGTACAAAGTTGGTACCCGCAACAAACATAAAAAAGATGACAATGTATTGTACCATTGGCATTCCGTTCCAATGAGATAAACTTGCATTTTTAGTTGAAAATCCACCAGTACTTACGGTAGCCATCGCATGATTAATGGCATCAAACCAAGTCATTCCCGCAACTTTTAGTAAGAAAAACTCAGCAAGCGTTAAGGTTACATAAATTAACCAAAGACGTTTTGCTGTATCCGTAATTCTAGGATGTAATTTATCTGCAGAAGGTCCTGGAGCTTCAGCCATAAATAATTGCATTCCCCCAATTCCAAGTAAAGGAAGAATAGCAATGGTAAGTACAATAATTCCCATACCACCAATCCAATGGGTTGCACTTCGCCAAAAAAGAATTCCTTTTGGCATGGACTCTATATCCGTTAAAATAGAAGATCCTGTGGTAGAATATCCAGAAAGTGTTTCAAAAAAAGCATCGGTTATATTTGGAATTGCACCTGTAAATAAATAAGGAAGCATTCCTGTAAATGATAAAGTAAGCCAACCTAAGGTTACAATTAAATACCCTTCTTTTTTCTGAATATTAGTACTGGTTGGTTTGTTAAAAAAGTAGAGTAGCAATCCTAAAAAGATAGTGATAATACCGGCATTTAAGATACCCAATTGTGCGTCTTCTTTATGGTACATGCTAAAAGGAACCGCAATGAACATAAAAACTCCGTTTAGAACAGCAGTAAGTCCTAAAAATCTATAAATTATTTTATGATTTAGACTTCCCATTCTTAACGAAATAAGTCTTCTACAATGCTAATGGATTCTGGTAAACAAAATACAATGGCCTTGTCACCATTTTTAATCTGAAAATCACCATTAGACATTAATGCATTTCCATCTCTTATAATGCCACCAAAAACGGCATCTCTGGGAAATTTTAATTCTCTAATTGGTTTTTTAGTCACTTTAGCTCCTGGTAATACTTCAAATTCAAAAACTTCAGCATCTATATTGTGAAGGTTTGCTAAAGCTAAAATTTCACCTTTTCTAATGTGTCTAAAAATACTACTAGCTGCAATTAATTTTTTATTGATAAGTGTGTTAATTCCTATAGTTTGAGAAATATTGATATAATCCATATTTTCAACCAAGGCAATTGTTTTTTTAACACCTTTAGATTTTGCTACTAAACAAGTCATGATATTAGTTTCTGAATCTCCTGTTACTGCAACAAAAGCATCCATATTTCTTATATTTTCCTCTTCCAATAATTCGATATCTCTACCATCACCATTAATTACAAGTGTGTTATTTAGTTCTTCAGCAAGTACTAAAGATTTTTCGCGTTCTTTTTCAATTAAAGTGACTTTAAAATTCCCTTTACAAAGATTTCTGGCCGTTTTAGATCCAATAGAGCTTCCTCCAAGAATCATCACATTTTTAATATTAAGCTGTTCTTTTCCAACGATTGGATATAAACTACTTAAACTGTAATGCGGGACAGAAAAATAAACTTGATCTCCTAATTTGTATTCAGAATCTCCTCTAGGAATAATGGTTTGAGAAATACCTTCTCTTTTGATAGCAATGGTGATGAAGTCAACATTTGAAAACTTCTCTCTAGCCTCTTTTACAGTTTTGTCTAAAAGTGGAGATTTATAATCTAGCGTGGTCCCCATGACATTAAATAACCCGTTCTCAAAGGTTACAGTATCATTAAATGAAGATTGATTTAATAGCATTTGAATTTCATCAGCAGCTAATTCTTCTGGAGAAATCATAAAATCTACCCCAAACTTTTTAAAATCTACTTCAGTACTTTCTAAAAATTCTGGATTGTCTATTCTTGCAATTGTTTTTTTGACGCCTAAAGATTTTCCAATCACGGATATCGTGAAATTGGTATTTTGTGATTCAGTTACAGCTAATAATAAGTCTGCAGAATCTATACCTATTTCTTTGAGTAGTTTTATGGATGTAGCATCACCTTTTTTAGTAATAACATCTAAATGATTGTTGATGTAATTTAGCTTTTCTCCATCCGTATCAATTACGTAAGTATCTTGTGATTCGTAGGATAATAATTTTGCTAAATGAAATCCAACGTCACCAGCACCCGCTATAATAATCTTCATAGTTCATTAGAAATAACATACAAAGATATGAAACTTAGTCATGTGACTTTCAAAAAATTATAAGTGATGTTAGATTTACGCATCTTTTGTACATTTATAAAAAAGATGCAACATGAAAAAGTTAACCATTAAATCTTGGTCACTAGATGATAGACCAAGAGAAAAATTGATTACCAAAGGAAAGTCTATTCTTAGTGATGCCGAGCTCATTGCTATTTTGATAGGTTCTGGAAATAGAGAAGAGAGCGCTGTAGATTTATCTAAAAGAATATTAGATTCTGTAAATAACAACATTTACGAGTTAGCAAAACTTCCATTAGAAAAACTAACAACCTTTAAAGGCATTGGAGAAGCAAAAGCAATTGCAATTATAACAGCACTAGAACTAGGAAAAAGAAGTCAATTAGAAGTGCGAGTGGAGCACCCTAAAATTAACAGTAGTAAGCAGGTTTTTTCTTTAATGCAGCCCTTGTTAGGAGATTTATCTCATGAAGAATTTTGGGTATTGTACTTAAATAATTCCAACAAAGTTTTATCCAAAGATCAAATAAGTAAAGGCGGAATTACAGCTACTTTAGTAGATGTAAGATTACTTTATAAGAGAGCTTTAGAACTTTCTGCAGTAGCTATTATTCTCTGCCATAATCACCCTTCGGGTAAATTAAATCCTAGTAAAGCTGATAAACAACTGACTCAAAAAATTAAAGAAGGCGGAACAAGTTTAGATATTAAACTCTTAGACCATATAATAATTACTGAAAAGTCTTATTTTAGCTTTGCCGATAATGGTGAAATTTAAAAGACTCTTCCGTTTTGATCCTCGTTTATACGCATAAAATAACTCCAAGAATTCGGTATATTTTTAAGCATATTTTTACTAGAATACTTTTAGTTCCAGTAGATTTTACTTCAAAAATTGAAGAGTTTGTAGCGCATAATGGACCCAAAATAAGTTACACAAAGGTTCCTTTAGGAAAAGAGTTTTTTATACGAAGTAACGAGTTGTTATTTGAGCAAGGCGTTAATGATTTAGAAATTACTGTGCAGCAATGGGACGAAGTTCCTTGTTTTTTTAATGCAGGTCCAAAGTCAGAGATTCCTTTTGATATTTTTGCGGCTAGTTTTTACTTAATTTCTAGATACGAAGAGTATTTACCGCATGTTAGAGATGAACACGAGCGATTTACCGCAGAACAAAGTTTAGCGTATAAATTTAATTTTCTTGAAAAACCTGTAGTTGATATTTGGGCTTTAAAATTAAGAGAAGTCTTAAAAGAACGATTTGAAGACTATCATTTTCCAGAAAGAGATTTTAAATATATTTCTACCATAGATATCGATAACGCTTATGCATATAAACACAAAAGTTTTATTCGATCGACTGGTGGACTTTTAACTGATTTTTTTAAGTTAAGACTCCGAGGTTTTTGGAATAGATTATTGGTGATGTTAAGAATAAGAAAAGATCCTTACAACACATTTGAAAAGATTTTATCGCTAAGTGAAACCTATCAAGTACAAGTAATTTTTTTCTTTTTAATTGCAGACTATACTACGTTTGATACCAATGTTTCTCCTTCAAAAAGGAGTTTTAGATTGTTAATTAAACATGTTGCAGATTATGCAAGTGTAGGTTTGCATCCTTCTTATTATACTATGAAGAATAGTACGATGTTAAAAAAAGAAAAGGAACGTTTAGAAGCTATTACCAATATTCCTACCATAAGATCTAGGCAACATTTTTTACGATTTAGTTTGCCAGAAACGTATCAAAATTTAATCGACTTAGAAATTCTAGAAGATTATTCTATGGGATATGCAAGTCATGTTGGATTTAGAGCAAGTACTTCAATTCCGTTTTACTTTTTTGATCTGGATTTTGAAATTCAAACCCCCTTAAAAATTTTCCCTTTTGCCTTAATGGATACCACATTAAACGATTATATGGGACTTACACCAAAACAATCTTTAGGAAGAACAAGAGACTTGTTAAATGAAGTTTTAAAGGTTAAGGGAACCTTTATTACACTTTATCACAATGAAAGTATTAGCGGTTATTTACGATGGAATGGCTGGCAAAGAGTTTATGAAACCATGCTAAAATTAATCCGTAAGTATGACAATTAAATATATCGAAAGAGTAGATATAGACATCCAGAAGTATGATGCTTGTATAGACAGTTCTAAACAAGGTGTATTATTCGCATATTCTTGGTATTTAGATATTGTATGCGATGATTGGAATTGTTTAGTTTTAGACGATTATGTTGCAGTGATGCCAATCCCTTGGAAGGAAAAATATTTTATAAAATATGTGTATCCACCTTTGTGGCTTTTACAATTGGGTATATTTTCTAAAAAGGACGATGCTTATGAACTAGAATTTATAAGTGAGTTAGAATCTCAGTTTAAGTTTATTGAACTTCGTTTAAATGCATCAAATTATAATGAAAAATTGATTCCAAAATGTCGTGACAATCAATTTCAAGTACTAGACTTAAATATTTCTCATCAAATTATTTCCAAAAAATTTAATAGAAATAGAAAAAGAGAATTAAAAAAAGCTAGTCAGTATTTTCTATCTGAAAAATGGAATGATGATCCAAAGAATTTAATCCTTCTTTTTAAGAATAATGTAGGGAAAAGACTCAATAATATTCTAGATAAAGATTATGAAAACCTCCAGCACTTAATGGATTCTTGTATAGCCAAAGGAGTAGGAGAGTTGTTATCCATTTATGATAAAGAAGATCGATTAGTTGCTTCTGGGTTCTTTCTGTTTCATAAAGGTAAAGTTACAGAATTGGTATGTTCTACAGATTTTTCGAATAGAGATAATGGCGCAAATACTTTTTTAATAGATAGAGCAATCTTTAAGTATCAAAACAAGTATGATGTTTTTAATTTTGGAGGTTCTTCAATGGAAACTATTGCTAAGTATTATAAGAGTTTTGGAGCAAAAACGATACAATATCCTTTTTTAAAAGTGAATAAACTTCCATTTTTTTTGCGCCTGTTAAAAGCGTAAGATTCTTTAGTAAGAGCTTAATTATATAGGTTTGATTTTAGTTTGAATTTCAAAGATTTTATTTGGATTTATTGGAAATTCTAGCATGGTATTTCTTAAACCTTTAGGATAGTAGATGGCGCAAAGTGAGTTTGATACGCTATATAATTTTTCTTGAAAACCTTTTGGAAGTCCATCTAAAATTCCAGCTAACACATCATATCTAATTTTTTCAGGATGAGCAGCGTAATCATGCCAAACTACAATAGAATTTTCATGAACTAAATGTTCAAAAACTTTTTTTGTATCATTTTTCACAAACTCATAGCTGTGATTTCCATCAACAAAAATTAAATCAAATTTCGTATTCAATTTACCAAAATTGTAGGTTAAGGTGTTTCCAAAGAGATGTGTAATATTTTCCTTTCCTTTTGATAAAATTCCGTGTAAATCGGCATATTTGTCCGAAAGACCTTCTGCAAGAATTTCTTCTTTAGACAAGTTAAGGGTATAACATTCTTTAGCAGTTTCAGAAACATTGATGACACTTTCTCCTCGCCAAGTTCCTATTTCAAAATACCTACAATTTGGAATCTGATTTGCGAGTGATTTAAGCAAAATAATATCTGTAGGTAAGGATCCGCCACCTAAAAAGGTGAAGTGATTTAAAGAACTAGTAGCTTCAATCAAATTACGAATATCAACTGTTGGAAGTTGATTTATGTTTTTATGCTGTTTTTTTAAATAAGTTTCCCAACGATACTCACTATCTAGTAATAAATTAATGAGACTAGGTTTTTTCAATAATAAAAATAGGCCTGAAATGAGTTTTTTAATTTTATTCATGTCTTAATTTTCTGTAGAAATAAACAAAACTCAACCAAGACAAAATTCCTGTAAACCACATCAAAATTGCTGAGGTAATTGCGGCTCCTTTTATTCCGTATTTAGGAATTAGATAATAATTACTAATAATATTAATAATGATAGCTATCGAGATAATATAGTAGTTCAATTCAATCTTACCAATAGAAGATAAAAGATTACCGAACAATCCTCTAAAAATATAAATTCCTGTTATTCCTAGAATTAAAATTAAGAAACTATCAGTATATGCTAGGTATTCATTCCCAAAAATGAGGAGAATTTGTTCACTAAATAAGTAACAAAATATGAATATTAAAATGCTAGCAACACTAAAAAAGATCATATAATTTTTTATATATGTATTGACATAACTTTTCTCCCAAATTTTCTCAGTAAAAGTTACAAAGTCTGTATTGATAAAAACACGGGGTAAAAATAAAAGACTAAAAGGTATAATTGAAATATAACGGTAGTTGGTTACGGCAACAGAATCATCTATTAAGTAACCGATAATGACCATATCAATTAGAATAAGTAGTTGTGTAACCATGCTCGTTAATCCACCAAAAAGCCCGTATTTCCAAAAAGAAAATGTAGTTATTTTAAGACTACTTTTTGAGGTTAATTTTATATTTAATTTTTTTATAAAAAAGAATGAAGTAAGAAGAGGAGAAACTATTAAAGCGAAAACATATCCAATTCCTTTAAAATAATAACTCAAACCAAAAATTGCCAGTACTAGAATTAGATTATAAGAAAACTCTGCACCGGCATATAATTTATTTCGATGTTGAAGTCTGAATTGTATTTTTACTATTTCGAAAATAAATGTGGTGATAATTGTGAATGTTAAAATAGCAAAATAAAAGTAGGTGTTATCAAATTGAAAAGGGATAAAATACCCTACGAGAATTAATAACAATATGATAATTAGAGAAGCGATGATTCCTTTTTTTAGAACGTAAGCAAAAAGCTGTTGTTTCTCTTTTTCAGATTTCAATAATGCCCCATACCTTATAAGACTTTGATGTAATCCAAAACCACCAATTGGAATCACAAACTGCACAATACTAAACGCCAAGAGAATAACTCCTAGTTCTTTGTCATCTATTAATTGTAATGCAATCCAAGAACCTAAAAAAGAAAGCGCTCTAGAAAATAACGTAGACAGTAAGACATAGTTTCCTGATCTACTGGCAAATCCTGTAATGTATTCTTTTAGTTGAATCAAATTGAGTTACTTTAAAGCGTCAAGGTAAAGTTTCGTGAAAGAATCACAAATTTTTTCTGAACTAAAATTTTCAACAGCGTAGGTATGCATTTCTTCGCCAAGATGAATCGGATTTTCATAAATCGTTTTTAGTTTTTCCAAAAGCTCACTTTCATCATTCTTATTAATAAGATAACCAAATTCCTTAGGAAAGTATTCTTGTATGCCACCAACATTGGTAGAAATAACAGGAGTTCCACAAGAAAAGGATTCTAGAATGACACAAGGTAAATTCTCATAATTACTAAATAAAACAAAAATGTTTGATGCATTTAAATAAGCTGGGATTTTTTCATGTTCTACGTGTTCTATAAAATTTATTTGTCCTTTTTTAAAGTTTAAACTTTTAATAAGAGCTTTAAATTGATGCCCATTTCCACCAATAAAATTCCAAACAAAAGAATCTAGTTGATTTTCAAATTGTTTTGCAACTCGTAACATCCCAGAGATGTTTTTATGAGGTTCTAATAAACTTGAAATATGTGTTATCGTAAATGTTTTAGAAGTTTCATTTGTCGATTTAAAAAGAGTCGTGTCAACTACATTTGGAACTATTTGATAGTTGCCTATCAGTTTGTTTTTTAACATTGAGTCCTTTAAATCATTACTTACAGGGCAAATAGTACTGGCTTTTTTAGCTATTTTTTTAGAGAGAAATACTTCAATCCATGACAACTTCTTTTTGTCAGTTAAATGATAACCTGTCCAATGTTCTGAGATTATAAATGGAATTTTCTTTGTTCTTTTTAAATGCAATGCAAAAAGGCCAAAAGGATATAATTTATTGAGATGAACTACATCAAAAACACCTATTTGCTTTAATAAACTTTGATAAGCAGACCAAAATCGAAATAATTTAGTAAAAGGATTTTTACTTGGTTTGATATAAGCAATGAATACATTGAAGTTTAAGTTCTTTTCTGTTTCTATAGTAGTTTTTGAGATACCAGGTTTAGATATAATGTGCAAAACACTAACATGATGTTTTAAACTCACTGCTT
>CAJXRR010000073.1 GCA_913060575.1 uncultured Flavobacterium sp. | reverse complement strand
TCTTTTGTCAAATACATGCCAATATTATTTAAATGATTTTTATGTACATCAATGAATTTTTCATTGAAGTGGCAAATGTACAATTATTTTATATGTTAACCTATAATTTTTAAGACGATAAATGGTAGTGATTTATTGGCATAAGAACTTCTTTTTGAGAAGATTGCACTAAGAAACGATGTATTGAGTTTTTTCAATAAAAAAGCCAGCTTTACGCTGGCTTTTATTAGGCTCTTATGGGTTGATTTTGAATTAAATCAATGTATAAGTTGATTTGTTTTTTTAAATTTTTTCTTTCATAGATTCCATCTAAGAAACCATGCTCTAAAACAAACTCTGAACGCTGAAAACCTTCAGGTAAATCTTTTCCTGTAGTATCTCTTACAACTCTAGGTCCTGCAAAAGCAATTAATGCATTAGGCTCTGCAATATTAATATCTCCTAACATGGCAAATGAAGCCGTTGTTCCCCCAGTTGTTGGGTCTGTACATAAAGAAATATATGGAATTTTAGCTTCTGCTAGTTGTGCTAACTTAGCGGAAGTTTTTACCAATTGCATTAAAGATAAAGAGGCTTCCATCATTCTTGCTCCTCCAGATTTTGAAACCATTAAAAATGGTAAGTTATTTTGAATAGAATAATCAATTGCTCTGGCAATTTTTTCTCCAACTACACTTCCCATAGAACCTCCAATAAATGAAAAATCCATTGCAGCAATGACAATATCTTTACCTAAAGATTTTCCGACAGCAGTTCTTACAGCATCTTTTAAGTTGGTTTTTTCTTGAGCAGCTTTTAATCGATCTGGATATTTTTTAGTATCCTCAAATTTAAGTGGATCTTTTGCTGTGATTTTTGAATTTAACTCTTCAAAAGTATTGTCATCAAAAAGCATTTCAAAGTATTCTTTACTACCAATTCTTACGTGATATCCATCTTCTGGACTCACATACAAATTACGTTTTAACTCTTCGGTATCAATAATTTTACCACTTGGAGTTTTATACCATAATCCTTTTGGCGTGTCTTTTTTTGCTTCTGTAGGTGTGTTAATTCCTTTTTCTTGTCTTTTAAACCAAGCCATATGTTGCTAATTTGTTGTCTGTTTGTTCTTGGTAATTTAAGGATTTTTTCACCTGATACCAGTTGACAAATTTAGTGGATTAATATTTAAATTTCCAACAAAAAAATAAAGTCTGATGAAACTACAGAATTATATGAATAATTCGAGTTTCATCAGACCTTATAATTCTTGAGATTTTTCCTTTTTATAAAGTATCTACATTATTTAAATCTTCAAAAGCTTTCTTTAATCTAGTTTTAAAGGTAACTTCTCCTTCACGTAACCATTTTCTTGGGTCGTAGTGTTTTTTATTTGGTTGATCTGCTCCGTCTGGATTTCCAATTTGACTAGCTAAATAATCAGCTTTTCCTTGCATATAATCACGAATTCCTTCTGTAAATGCATATTGTAAATCCGTATCGATATTCATTTTGATTACACCGTAACCAATAGATTCTCTAATTTCTTCTAATGTAGAACCAGATCCTCCATGAAATACAAAATCAATTGTATTATGAGGAAGGTTGTGTTTTTTAGAAAGATGTTCTTGAGAGTTTTTTAAGATTTTAGGTGTTAATTTTACATTCCCTGGCTTGTAAACTCCATGAACATTACCAAATGCTGCTGCAATTGTAAATTGAGGACTAACTTTCATTAATTCTTCATAAGCATACGCAACTTCTTCAGGTTGAGTGTATAATTTAGAAACATCAACATCAGAATTATCAACACCATCTTCTTCACCACCAGTAATACCTAATTCAATTTCTAAAGTCATTCCCATTTTAGCCATACGTGCTAAATAGGTTTTACAAATTTCAATATTTTCTTCAATAGGCTCTTCAGATAAATCAATCATATGAGAGCTGTATAAAGGTTTTCCGGTTTGTTTAAAGTGCTCTTCACTAGCATCTAATAAACCATCTATCCAAGGTAATAATTTTTTAGCACAGTGATCAGTATGTAAAATTACTGGAACACCATAAGCTTCTGCTAATAAATGAATATGTTTTGCACCTGCAACTCCGCCGGCAATCGCAGCTTTTTCATTTTCATTAGACAATCCTTTTCCGGCATTAAATTGTGCACCTCCATTAGAAAACTGAATAATAACAGGAGCATTTAAATCTCTTGCCGTTTCTAATACTGCATTGATTGTATTTGAGCCAACAACGTTTACAGCTGGTAAAGCAAATGCTTTTTCTTTGGCTAATTTAAATATAGCTTGAACTTCTTGACCGGTTGCAACACCTGGCTTAATATTGTGACTCATTTTTTTTGTTTTAAATGATTGGTATTTATCTTTTCAAAAGTAATCAAAAAATATATATAAGATGGAGATTTTGAGCTAGATGAAGCTAAAAATCATCGAAAACGATGTAGAAAAAATAAAGAATTTGGTTTTAAAATGGATAGTTTATTCCGATGTTATATACTGCATTTGAGAAGTTGTAATTTCTAAACCATTTGTTACCTTCTAAATAAGGTTCGTGCATTTTAAACCCAAGGTCTAGTCTGAAAACTAAAAAACTAAAATCGTATCGTAAACCAAACCCAGATCCCACCGCAATATCTTTCACAGAATTTAATCCATCAAATTTAGCTTCTTCTTCGGCGAAAATGGAATTTGTAATGTCCCAGATATTTCCTGCATCAACAAATAAGGCTCCTTTTAAACTTCCAAACATGTCAAAACGATATTCTGCACTTGTTAAAAATTTAAAGCTACCGATATTATATTCTAAGCCTGAATTTCTGCTTCCTGGACCTAAATCATAGGTTTGCCAAGCTCTAATGTCATTTGAACCTCCAGCAAAATAACTCTTTACAAAAGGAATTGCAGAATTATTGTAAGGAATTATAGCTCCTAAGAAACTTCGGATTCCAATAACAGAAGTATCATCTATTTCCCAAAATTTCTTGTATTCTACATCTGCTTTAAAGTATTGCGCTAATGGAATATTAAAAATGGTTCTTCTGTTATTACCATCTCTTTTATTAGATAGTAAACTACCAATATTACCAGAGTTTGCTACTCTAATTTTGAAAAAAGAGAAATTATTATCTCTAAAATCACTTTGATTGTTATAAGTAAAAGAATAAGCAATTGTAGGAATTAAAAAATCTGAAGTTATAATATTGTATCTGTCTAGAATATTTAAATTATCTCGGTAAGCTTCTGGATTTGTAGCTTGAAAATTGGTGTCACCAAAAATAGTATTTATTAATATTACTGGAGATTCTCCTGTATTTGTAAGTGGAAAGTTAGGGTCATACACTTGAGCAATTTGACTTAACTTTTGAAACTCAGAGTTGTAAATTTGGAAATAATTGCCAATCCTCAAGTTTCGTACATATTGCGTGTTAAAAATTTCTAATTGAATCGTCTTTTTTGAGTTGTATTGCCATTTATAGTCAATTAAAGCGGTAACAGTTTGCCTGTCTAAACCAATATTTTTTTGGATGCTTGTTCCAATAGTAAACATCGTTCTTGGAGACATTCTTTTGGGCACGAGTTTGTTTAAACCAAAAGGAGCTAAAAAACGCGGAACTTCTAAAGATAAATCGGCACCAATTTCCCAAGAATTGAAAAAGTTTCCTTCTTGATTTGCGTCTTGTGATGCATTAAAAAACGAACTTAATAACGATAATTTAAAAATCTCTGCACCTCTAAATGTATTTCTATTGACAATAGAAAATTTTCCTGAAACACCTAAATCTCTAATGTTAGAATGGGTAAGTTCGGTTTCTAAATCTAAACTATATTTTTCTAGTGGAGTAAGAAAAATATTGACATCTAATTGATTGTCACTGTTGGTTACAGTATCGTATCTAATGTTTGTTACTTTAAAGTTCCTTAATGATTTTAAGTGCTTTCTAGTTAAGTTCCTTAAAGAATCTGTATATACTTCATTTGGCCTAATAAAGATAGATTCTGATAAAAGCTTAGGGTTGTATTTTATTTTATCATGAGCGATAAAAGTGATTCCTTGGTAATTTATAGAATCTAAATAAGGCTCGTCTTTTTTGCCGAAAGAATAATCTGTATAAACAGTTATCTTTCTGAGATTTTGAATTTTATAAGGCTTTAAGGTATAGGAACCGTCTTTTTCTTGAACTCTTCTTTTATCAAAAATGACAAGATCTACATTGGTTTTATAATTGTTTGTACTTGCAGAATCTATATTGTAATATCCTAAATCATTTTCTGTAAAATGATAGATCCCATGATTTCTAAAAAGCTTAGTAATCCTTTTTGCTTCTTTGATGAAACTCTCTTCGATAAATTGATCACCTGTTTTTAGAAATGATAATTCCTTTTCAGATTGATATAAAGAATCTAAAACAGGAGATTTGATATCGGTTTTAATAGTGTCTAAAAATGTGGGTCTTCCTGTAGTGATTATATATTCTATTGCTCCTTTTCTATTTTCTAAAGTATCTATTTTTGCGCTAACTTTTACTTTAAAATATCCATGAGTTTTATGATACGCAGATAAATTTTGTATAGTTCTTTCAATTTTTTTTGTATTAATAACAACTGGCGCCTGTCCATTTCTAAGAAACCAATTATTCAATCCAATCATTGAATTTGCATAAGAAATGCTCTGTTTTTCAGAAAAAATATTTTTTATAAAATTGTATGTTTTTGGTTTCTTCTTTCCCCATTCAGATGGTTTTTTAGGTTTTGTATTATCACCTAAATTATAGAAGTACAAAGAAAGAGGAAATCCAAGTGTTTTGTTGTTGGGTTTTTGAGCTAATAATTCATTTAAATCTTCATTCGTATTCTTTTTATTATTGACTGTAATATTATTCTTAGTCAATAAATGCTCATTATCTTTTACTCTTTTTACAGAGCTACAAGAAGACATAAACAATGTCAATAAAAAGAAAATAAAAATTTTTTTCATGGAACGCATTGGCAATACAATTTCAAAAATACTACTTTTGAAGACTTTATAAAGATAAAAACCTTTGTGAGGTTTTGATAAAAATAATTCACTTAGATTTATAGATGTTAATATGCTAGATATCAGTAATCTAATTGTTAATTTAAAAAGTTAATGGGTCTCTCTAAAAATCATCTAAAACTAATAACAAGTTTATCTCAAAAAAAGTATCGCCAAAAGCACAATTTATTTGTAGCTGAAGGGATGAAAGTCGTAGATGAATTTTTACAATCGTCTTTTCAATTAGAAATTTTGTTTGCTACAGAGGGTAGTTTTTCATATTTAGATTCCTTTATTGAGGTTTCTGAGCAAGAATTAAAAAAAATAAGTGCCTTAAAAACACCAAATAAGGTACTAGCAGTTTTTAAAATACCAGATAAAGAAACTGTAATACCTTCTGGGTTAACTCTTGCTTTAGATTCAATTAATGATCCAGGAAACCTAGGAACGATTATTCGCTTATGTGATTGGTTTGGTATAGAACAACTTATTTGTTCTAAAGATACTGTAGATTGTTATAACGCTAAGGTTGTGCAATCGAGTATGGGTTCTTTAACAAGAATGAATATTATTTACACAGATTTACTTGATTATTTTAAAGATAGTTCACTACCTATATTTATCGCCGATATGGATGGTAAAAATGTCTATAATTCCAAACTTCCATCAGAAGCAATATTAATAATGGGTAATGAAGCTAATGGTGTGTCCGATAAGATAAGAGCTGTAATTACAGACAAGATTTCAATCCCAAGATTTGGGAATTCTCAAGAAACAGAGAGTTTAAATGTTGCCACTGCAACTGCAATTTTGTTAAGTGAATTTAGAAGATAAATTTACTCAAAAGCAAAGTTTAGAAAAATTCCTCGCGTAGAAAAAGCATTGATAGGTGATGTCCAAGGACTATTTCCATTATTGTCATCTATAATTTCACGATTCATTGCAAAAACTCCACGGATAGAAGGTGAGAATTTAAAAAAGTATAAGTAAATATCAATTCCGATTCCAAATTCGTACATGAAATTTCCGGTTTTCATTCTAAACTCTCCGCTAAAATTGTCGTCAGAATTGTCTTGATTACTAGAAAAGTTGTGATCATAAGAAACTCCTGCAAGCACATAAGGCCTTACATTATTCCATCGATCTGTACTAAACTTAAAAACTAAAGGAAGATGTAAATAAGTAGAGCCAATTTCTCTAACACTATCTCTTTCGGTTAGCAAAGCAGAACTATTGTTAAAATAAATAGTTTTTGAATTACTGATTAATCCTGGCTCAAAACGTAAATTGATATTCTTATGCAATCTTAAATCCGCAATTAAACCAACATTAAAACCAGTAGTTGGTTTTATCTCTACAATAGTGCTAGGAAAATTACTAGGTCTATAATTTACTTTAAAATCGTTTTGATTTAATCCTAAGTAAAAACCATAATGAATTCTTGGTTCATCAAAAGTAGGAAGATTGTTTACATTTCTTCTTTGTTGTGAAGAAACTGAAATCACAGTACTAAAGCAAATGATAAAGAATAATACTTTTTTCATGTTATTTTGTGGCAGAGTATATGGTTGCTACACCAAATGTAACAGGTTTGTATTCTGTATTGATAAACCCATTTTTTTTCAAAATATTGTCAAAGGTATCTCCAAAAGGGAAATAATTTGCAGATTCACTTAAATAAGAATAAGCAACCTTGTCTCTAGAGAAGATTTTTCCTATGATTGGTAAAATAAAAGAGGTATAGAATTTATATCCTTGTTTAAATGGAAATTTAGTAGGATTTGAAGTTTCTAAAATCACAAATGTACCATTAGGCTTCAATACTCTTCTTATTTCTGTTAGACCTTTGTCTAGGTTTGCAAAATTACGCACACCAAAGGATACTGTAATAGCATCAAAAGTATTATCGTCAAAAGGCATGTTTTCAGAATCTCCAACAACCATCTCTATTTTGTCACTTAAATTAGCTTTGGAAATTTTTTGTTTCCCTACTTCTAACATTCCTTCAGAAATATCTAATCCAACAATTTTAGTAGGATTTAATTGAGACATCATCAAAGCTAAATCTCCTGTCCCGGTTGCAATATCAAGAATTTGTTGAGGGTTATTTTTAGAAACAATTTTCACTACTTTTTTTCTCCAACTTACATCAATTCCAAAAGAAATGACTCTGTTTAAACCATCGTAGTTTTTAGAGATGTTGTTAAACATGGTTGCAACTTGCTCTTTTTTTCCTAAATCAGAATCTTTGTATGGTTTGATGGTTTTTGACATTCTATTTATCCGTTTATAGCTACAACTTCACTAATTTGATTAGGAAGCATTTCTTTTAACATTGTTTCAATTCCGTTTTTTAAAGTCGCAGTAGAAGAAGGACAACCGCTACATGCACCTTGTAGAATTACACTGACTACTTTGCTTTCTTCATCGTAGGATTTAAATGCAATATTTCCACCATCTGAAGCAACTGCAGGTCGAATATATTCATCTAAAATATCTACAATTTTGGCTGGAGTTCCTTCTAAATCTATAGGAGCGACTTCTTTTTGCTCTTCAGCAGATTTAGTTGCTTGTGGCAACTCTTTAATAATAGTTTTGTTGTCTTGTAAATAGGTGCTGATAAAATTTCGAACTTCAGCATATACTTCGTTCCATTCAATTACATCAAATTTTGTAACAGAGATGTAGTTTTCTGAAATAAAAACTCCTTTTACAAAAGGAAAGCTAAATAAAGCTTGGGCTAGAGGAGATGATTTACTCGCTTCTTCAATGTTTTTATATTCAACATCAGTAGAAGTTAGCGCTTTATTTGTTCCAAATTTCATTACTGAAGGATTTGGAGTTACTTCAGCATAGACTTCAATTGCTTCTTTTTTTGTTGAATTATCACTTTCTTTTACCGCAATATTTCCGTCTTGCAAATAGATTTCAATTTGCTCTCTAACTTCTTCTTGCACATCTGTCCATTCAACGATATCAAATCGTTGTATGGCAATAAAATTTGCTGTAATAAATATTTTCTTTACAAAAGGTAAGTAAAATAATTGTTGAGCTAAAGGAGAGTTTTTAGCTTCATCTATGTTGTTAAACTCATAACTCCCACCATTTATTAAAATCTGATTGCTAACAAATTTCAGAATGGTATCGTTATTAGTTGACTGAATTGTAATTGTTTGTGAACTCATTTTTTCTTGTTGAGAAATGAAATGCAAAATTAATGCAAAAAAAGTGAATAGATATGCTAATAGGTAGATAAAAAAAGATCCTCAAAAAACTTGAGAATCTTTTTTTATGGTATTTAACGGGGTTTATAAATTGATTGAAAAACCTGCAGTAATTAACGTGTTATTAATTTTAAATTCTGCAGCTTCAACTTGATTATATTGAGGATAAAAATCATATAATCCAGTTCTATTATTAGTTGCATAAGCAAGGTTAAACTTTACTGTTCCAAAATTATAGCCTAAACCTAAAGAATAACTTTGCAAGTTATCTGAATCTAAGGCATTAGCATCTGGACTTTGTTCGTATCGATATCCTCCTCGTATACTCAATTTGTTAATTCTCCATTCGGTTCCGGCATTTAAAGCATTGGTTCTTCGTAATTGGTCATCAAAAAATTGATTTTCGATTGTAAAATCATCACCTGTTAAATTAAGACCATTATAATTTCTGGTTGTATAATCTAAACTAATTAATCCAAATTTCCCAAAAACAAATGCAGCACTTGCAGTTAATCTACTTGGAGTTCTTAATTTATATAAAAGGCTTTGGATTGGTAAATTTGCACCTACAGTATTATCATATATGATGTTGTCGTTGCTAACTTCAATTTCTGTATCACCAAAAAAACCGTCATTATTAGTGATATTTGTATCTTCAATTACTTCTGTAAACCAAGTTGGAGATTGATAACTTATTCCTAAACGGACAGTTTCAGATGCTTTATAAATAAACCCTGCACTTAGTGAAAACCCAACTCCAGTTGTAAAGTTCTCTTGATAGAAACGAGCATCTAATGTGTTGCCATTACCATCATTATTGGCTTCTCTTAAAATAGCTTGTTGGCTAAAAGTAAGGTCGTAAAAATTTAAACCTGCACCAATGTGTAATTTTTCATTATATACTCCAGAAAAAGCTAAGCTTAGCTCAGAAAGGTCACCATTGTTGAAGTTGGTAAATTGTTGATTTTCTGCAATGTCATAAAGAATAGGTGTTGTATTATTATCTAAAGGAAAGCTTTCAAAAGAAGCAAAACCACTGTTTCCTCTTGCAATAAATGTATTTTCAAAGTCAGCTAATATTCTATAATTTACACCCAGGGCTAATTTAGACCATTCATCACTATTTGTGTTGTTAAATGTAAATACAGCACCGGCATTAGAGACTTTAAAGTAATCCCCTTGAGTTGTTGTAGAATTTCTTGAAAGAAGCGGATCGCCATAAAGAGTTTCAAAGTCGGTACTTCTAGATTGAAAACTTATAGAAGCATTACTTCCGTTAAATACAGAAATACCTGCTGGGTTAATTGTCATCGCTGAAACATCACCACCAAGAGCTCCAAAAGCTCCACCCATTGCTACAAATCGAGCACTTCCATTTCCGTCATTTCTGGAGAAAATTAAGGCTAAGTCTTCATAGCCGAGTGCTTGAGAATAGGATGTGAAAGTTACTGCAGCTAAAGCCACAAATAATACTATTTTTTTCATATTGATTGTTTAAATTCTAACCACCTCTTTTTGATGAGCCACCTCTTGAAGAACCACTACTTCTTCCAGAGCTTCTTGAGGATGAACTTGATCTTGAGGAACTTCTTGTAGAAGAAGGTCTTGAAGATGAAGGTCTGCTTCTTGATGAAGATCTATTAATTGAAGATCTACTGTTACTATTGTTTGATCTTCTAGATATGTTTCTATTATCTCTGGATCTTGTGTTAGTTACCCTTCTTCTACTATTGCTATTTCTTGATGAGTTTCTAGTTCTTGCATTGTCATTACTAAAAGAAACTCTTCTTCTAGAATTAGTATTAGTGACTCTTCTGGTCGAATTGCTTGCGTAACCTGATCTTCTACCGTAATTGAAGTTGTTATTGAAACCATTATAAAAACCGTTACCACCGTTTAAATACCTCCATCTGGCAGATCTATACCCTGCAAGACCATGATAAAAAGGATGATAAGGGCCAAAAGGATTAAAATATGGATTGTAAAAACTTCTAAAACCGCCATAATAAAATCCGGGATTCCATCTGTTAGCCCATCCTCCACCAAACCACGGATTAAAAAAACCATAACTTAAGTATGGGTCATATAAATTCCAATTATTACCCCATCCAAAACCGTTATTATAGTTAATATTTATTACTACATCATCATTATCATAGCCCCAAGCACTATTAGGATTGTAATCACTAATACTATCTGTGACATTTGGAATAGAATCATTTAAAGAACTATATCTTTCAATGTCTGTAAAAATATCTGTTCCATTAATATTGTCAAGTCTTTCTATCTCTTTGCTGAAATAATTATTTTCATAGTCTCTGTGTTTTTGACTATTTACTTCAATAACCCTCCGTTCTTTTTTTTCTGAAGAATATATTCCGTCATTATCTGGTACGTTTTGATAAATTGTACACGAAGAAGCAAATACTAATACAATTAGAGAAAGGAGATAAGTTGAGACGGATTGTTTTGAGTAGTTACTTTTCATAATGATTTATTTTTGAGTTAATAAACATAAAATTAATAGCTAAAAATGATAAAAACTTCTTTGTCTATACTTAAAATGCTTTAGTTTTGCTCTCATATTCTATAGTAGACAAATTTACTATAAATTTTATAACAAATAATTAACAATATCTGTGCCAAAGTCCGGATTATGAGTAAGAAGTTAACTAAAAGAGACGAAGATTATTCTAAATGGTATAATGAAATTATACTAAGAGCAGATCTCGCTGAGAATTCTGCGGTAAGGGGTTGTATGGTGATTAAGCCATATGGTTATGCTATTTGGGAAAAAATGCAAGCTGAGCTTGATAGAATGTTTAAAGAAACAGGTCATGAAAATGCTTATTTTCCTTTATTTGTTCCAAAAAGTTTATTTGAAGCTGAAGAAAAAAATGCAGAAGGTTTTGCTAAAGAATGTGCTGTTGTTACACATTATAGACTTCAAAACGATCCTGATAATGAAGGGAAGCTTCGTGTAGATCCTGAAGCTAAATTGGAAGAGGAATTAATTGTAAGACCAACTTCTGAAGCCATTATTTGGAGTACTTACAAAGGTTGGATTCAGTCCTATAGAGATTTACCATTACTAATTAATCAGTGGGCAAATGTGGTTCGTTGGGAAATGAGAACTCGTTTATTTTTAAGAACTGCTGAGTTTTTATGGCAAGAGGGCCATACTGCTCACGCCACAAAATCAGAAGCATTAATTGAGGCGAAACAAATGCAAGAAGTTTATGCTGAATTTGCAGAGAATTTTATGGCCATGCCAGTAATAAAAGGATCTAAATCTGAAAGCGAACGTTTTGCAGGAGCAGATGAAACGTATACGATAGAAGCTTTAATGCAAGACGGAAAAGCTCTACAAGCTGGAACATCCCATTTTTTAGGTCAAAATTTTGCCAAAGCATTTGATGTAAAATACACATCAAAAGAAGGGAAACAAGAGTATGTTTGGGCGACTTCTTGGGGAGTATCAACTCGTTTAATCGGAGGGTTAATTATGACGCATTCTGATGATTTTGGCTTGGTATTACCTCCAAAACTAGCTCCAATTGAAGTTGCTATTGTACCTATATATAAAGGAGAAGAGCAACTAGCGTTAATTTCTGAAAGAGTTAGTGGAATTATAAAAGAATTAAGAGGGAAGGGAATTTCAGTAAAATTTGACGATAGAGATACCTATAGACCTGGAGCTAAATTTGCAGAATACGAATTAAAAGGTGTTCCTGTTAGAATCGCTATTGGAAATCGTGATTTAGAGAATAATACTGTAGAAGTTGCTAGAAGAGATACTTTAGAAAAACAAACAGTTTCTCAAGATAATGTTGTTGATTTTGTAGCTGATCTTCTAGAAAAAATACAAGAAAATCTATTTAACAAGGCTATTAATTATAGGAATGATCATATTAC
>CAJXRR010000072.1 GCA_913060575.1 uncultured Flavobacterium sp. | reverse complement strand
CGAGATCTAGTACGGTCTCGTGGGCTCGGAGATGTGTATAAGAGACAGCATGAAAAGTATCTACAATTTCATCTGCAAACCGGACAAAACCATAAATATTATAAATAGCTGATCTTATAGTGGGTGATAACATTTTTACAGCTAACGAAAAGGAAGTGCTGTATTTTTTTGTAACTAATTTGCTAGTGTCAAAACTAACTTGATCAAATAATTCTTTCATTTACAATCTCGTTTTTTTAATTAACTCAGATGTTATCTTTCCGGAAATTAAAGAAGGTGGTACACCTGGACCTGGAACAGTTAGTTGACCTGTAAAATATAAATTTTTTACTTTTTTACTTTTCAATTTAGGCCTTAAAAATGCAGTTTGTAATAAGGTGTTTGCCATTCCATATGCGTTTCCTTTATAAGAATTATATTCTTTTTTAAAATCGTTTACACAAAAAGACTCTTTAAAGATAATACTATTTTTAACTTCTTGGTTAGTGATTTTTTCAAATCGATCCATTATTAATTCAAAATACTTATTTCTAAGTTCTTCTGTGTCTTCTAAATCGGGAGCTAATGGAATTAAAAAGAAACCATTTTCTTTTCCTTCTGGAGCAGAATTAGGATCAGTTAATGATGTAAAATTAGCATAAAACAAAGGAGCTGTAGGCCATTTTGGATCATCATATATTTCTACGGCATGTTCTTCAAAATCTGTATCAAAGAATAGTGTATGATGATGAACATTTTTTAATTTCTTATCAAATCCTACATAAAATAGTAAAGAAGATGGTGCAAAAGTTTTCTTAGACCAATACGATTCTGAATATTGTTTGTAGGTATCATCTAACAAAGTTTCTGTATGATGGTAATCTGCTCCACTTAATACTAAATCTGATGCTATATTTTCACCATTTATTCTTAATCCGGATACTTTCCCATTTTCAACAAATATTTTTTCAACATCACTATTAGTCTGAAAATGCACTCCAAGTTCCTCAGCCAATTTTTTCATCCCTTCAACAACACTATACATACCCCCTTTTGGGTGCCAAGTACCCAAACCAAAATCTGCATAATTCATAAAATTATAGAACGCAGGTGTATTGCTAGGTTTTGCTCCTAAAAATAATACTGGAAACTCAAGAATTTTAATGAGGCGCTGGCTTTTAATCTTTTTCCGAACCTCTTTACTAACTGTAGAAAAAAACTGAGATACTCTTGCTACGGTAGTTGGAGTTACTAATTCTAGAGGTGATACTCCAGGTTTATATACTAAATCTTCAATGGCTGTTTCATAATTATCCTTGGCAGATTTTAAAAATTTTCTCAAATGTTCTGAACTTCCCGTCTCTTCTTTTTCAAACATTTTGTAAATGTCATCTAAATTACCATCTACAATTAAGGAATCATTTTTTCCAAAATATACTTCATATGCAGGATCTAACTTTTCTAATTCATAATAATCAGAAGGTTTTCTACCAAAATCAGCAAAAAAACGTTCAAAGACACCAGGCATCCAATACCAAGACGGTCCAATATCAAAGGTGAATCCTTCTTTTTTTAATTGTCTAGCTCTACCTCCTACTGTACTATTTTTTTCAAATACAGTAACTTGATATCCCATTTTTGCCATGTAGCATGAAGCTGCTAAAGACGAAAAACCAGATCCTATAATGTGAATATTTTTACTCATTGATTGTTTTGTTAAACAAATATAATTATTAGTTAAACAAAAGAAGGTTTTAAAAAAAAATTATAATACTTTTAACAGTTCAGTAACCGTAGGGTGAAGTGATATTTTTGATTGAAATTTATGCCCACTAACATCTATTGCTTTTTTACCTATAGCAATTAAAGAATGTTTTGATTCCTTTAAAATTTCATCAATTTCATTAAAATACTCTAAAACTTTATCATCATAAGGCTGCACTGTCATTGAAGTCACAAAGCATATTTCTTGATTCCCGTCAAAGAAATAATTTAAATTATTTAAAGGCAAGCTTTGGCCTAAATAAACTGTATGATGTCCACGTAAAACTAATTCATAATTTAAATACAGCAATCCTAAATCGTGGATTTCATTTTCTGGCAGAAATAGCACATACGTTTTGCCTGTTTCACAAACACTGTATTGTAGTTTCTCTGTATTAATCTGAATCTTTTGCGAAATTAAATTTGAAATAAAATGTTCGTGTGCTGGCAATAAAGTATCCGTCTGCCATAATAAACCAATGTGCTCTAAAAAAGGAATAAAAACTTCTTTAAAGATATCTCTAAAGGTTTTTTTATGAAGAAGCTTATTATAAGTATTATTAAATAGAATTTTATCAAACTGAAACATAGAGAGTTTGAACGAGTTGATAGCCTCATCATTTACAGCTTTTTGAAAAGCCAACTCTCTTGCATTGACAATAATTGAATCTTCACTCATTTCAGCTATTTTTGAAATTTTGTGATCATTATTATTTAACAATACAATATTTAAAAGTTTTTGTAAATTTTGATGAGAATAATGTCTTATGTTGGTTTCGCTTCTTTCTGGAGAGAGTAAATTGTAGCGTTTCTCCCATATGCGGATAGTGTGGGCTTTAATTCCGGAAATATTTTCAAGATCTTTTATTGTAAAATCTTTCTTAATGCTGTTCAAAGTAATTACATTTTGCTTAAACAAAGATACTTATTTATATGTTAAAAAAAATTTAAGCTTTAATATTTGTAACTTTTTTAACAAATTGCACACTTATCTATCAAACTAACTAAATAGTGCATAAAGAACTGGAGAAGAAATTTTTGGATGACTTTAGCAATAATCAAAATATTGTTCACAAGGTTTGTAGGATATATACTACAAATCAAGATCAGCACAATGATTTATTTCAAGAAATTGCAATTCAACTCTGGAAAAATTATGCAAAATTTAGAGGTGAAGCTAAATTTAGTACTTGGATGTATCGTGTAGCTCTAAATACAGCAATTTCGTTATACAGAAAATCCACTAGAACTGTAAAAACTCAAGATTTTAGCGATGTTAGTTTTAAAATTGCTTCTAATGATTATGATGACACACAAGATCAGCAATTAACGGCATTATATAATGCCATTAGAAATTTAAATGATATAGATAAAGCACTTATTTTTCTTTATTTAGAGGATAAACCTTATAAAGAAATTGCAATAGCTCTTGGTATTTCTGAAGTAAATGCTAGAGTAAAAATGAATAGAGCAAAAGACAAATTAAAGAAAATATTAAACCCATAAAACACCTTCTAGAAAGGAATGGTTAAACTAAATAATATGGATTTATCACACTATAAAAAGGCTTGGAAAAACCAGCCAGATGAAAATAACAAAATCTCACAGAATGAGATTTATAAAATGACACAATCCAAATCTACTTCTATTGTTAAGTGGATTTTTATCATAGGTATATTAGAATTTGTAGTCATGAATTCTTTTTATTTTCTGTTTGACGATACTTCTCAAAAAGAAATGATGGAAACTTATGGCATGACCAATGTTTTATTAGTTTCTCAAATTATTGCTTATATCATTCTATTTTACTTCTTGATTATGTTTTACAAGAATTACAGAGAGATTTCTGTCATAGAAAACACAAAAAGTTTGATGACTAAAATTTTAAAAACCAGAAAAACAGTAAGAAACTATGTAATCTTTAACTTAACTTATCTGGTCTTTATTTCTATCATGATTTCTGTTGGTTCTTTAAGAACAGAATATGCTCACTTTAGCACAAAAGAATCAGCCATGTTTTTAGTTTTTATGGTTATTCTTACAGGAATAATGGTATTAGTTTTTTGGTTGTTTTATCAACTCTTATATGGAATTTTACTAAGAAAACTAAACAAAAACTATAAGAGTTTATCTGATTTAGAAATGAAATAATTTTAATTCTCTTAACAAAATTTCTAACATATCATCATTAAAATCTAAATGTGTAACAATTCTGATTTTCCCATCTCCCATTGGCGTAAGCAAGATGTTTTTCTCTGACATTTTTGAAATAAAAGTATCAGGATTCATTTCATCTCTCACATAAAAAATAATAATATTAGTTTCTACTGGCTCTACTTTTTTCACATAAGAAAGTGTATTTAGAACTGTTTCGATTTGCTTCGCTTTTTTATGATCTTCTGCCAAACGATCAACATGATGATCTAAAGCATAAATTGCCGCAGCGGCTAAAAATCCTGCTTGACGCATCGCTCCTCCAAATAGTTTTCGAATTCGTAATGCTTTTTCAATATGTTCTTTTGATCCTAATAAAATAGAACCTATTGGTGCCCCCAATCCTTTTGATAAACAAATAGAAATGGTGTCAAATAATTTTCCATACTGTGCTGGAGATTCGTTCTTTGCCACCAAGGCATTAAACAACCTTGCTCCATCTAAATGATAATCTAAGTTGTTTTCTACACAAACTTTTTTTATCTTCTTTAACTCCTCAAAATCCCAACAAGCTCCACCTCCCTTATTCGTTGTATTTTCAATGCACACCAATCTAGAATATGGTACGTGAATATCTGATCTACCGGCAGCTGCAACTTGTAATTGTTCTGCAGTAAACATGCCTCGATCTCCATCAATTAATTTACATGTAACACCCGAATTAAAGGCAGCTCCTCCTCCTTCATATTGATACACATGTGCCCATTTATCACAAAATAATTTATCGCCAGGTTGTGTATGTAATTTTATAGCAGTTTGATTTGCCATGGTTCCTGATGGAAAAAATAGTGCATCTTCCATTCCGAACATTTCTGCCGCTTTTTTTTGCAACAAATTAATTGTAGGATCACTTTTAAAAACATCATCCCCTACTTGAGCATTCATCATTGCATCCAACATTCCTTTGGTTGGTCTTGTAACTGTATCTGAAATTAAATCTATAATCATAATTTATTCGTTTCCTATTGGTGATCCATCAGGTATTTTAGGTGTATTTTGTTTTTTAAACTTCGTTGGGTTCTTTTTAAAATCAGCCATCATTCTAATCATTTCTTTATGATAGAGTTGCTGTACTCCTTTAGCTTTTGAGTTTTTTAAGATTTCATGAATCTCATAAATTTTCGAATTTACTATAGCATTGACTTGCTTGTACATTTTATCATTTGCAGATAATGAAAACAAATGATTCAAAACCTGAACATTTACAACATTTTGCAACTCTTGATGATAGGTGTCTTTGTGCGATTTTTTAAAGGTATGATCAATCAAATTGTCTAAAACTTCCACCAATCCTAATTGATTTTTGTCTAAACTTTTATGTTGAACCAATCTTGTTACTCTTTCTGGATGTAATAAAAAATATAAAGTTGCATCTGATGCAGTTTCTACTGCTCCAAATGGATCAAAACCTACACCTGTTTTACTTTTAAAAGATTCTCTACTTCTTCCATAACCTACTGCTCTTGGTGGAAACAGATTCAATAATTTCTTAGGAATGGCAAGCTCTTCAACATCCAAAGTTCTTAAAACGGATGCTAATGCTTTTCGTTCTATTTTTCCATCGATTCTTTTTACAATTGTATTTCCATCACCTTTTATAGCATAGGTATAATCTAAGCCTCCAATAAGCTTTGAAACGGCCTCAACTTGATATCTATGAAAGAAATATAAAGGAACAAATACATCTTCTAAAACAGAATACGGTTGATTTGATTTAATATTGTCTTTAGAAAAATTTAAAATTGCTTGTTTTCTAATAGCTAAAACATTGTCTAACTCTGAACTCACATCTGCTCCATTATCCCACAAGTGCGCATAAGCATGAGCACTTCCTGCTGGTCTTGCATCTTGATCAGAAATAAAACGAGCTCCATTTTTAAATGCATCATTTAGCAATTTATTTAAGTTCATTTCTTCATTTTCTTCAAATTCAGTGTAAGAATATGCAATCGCTACTTTATCCCAATCTCCTATTTTAGTATCATAAGCCTCAGAAAAATCTACTTTTCCATCCTTTAAAGACAACATTGGATGTGGATAATCCATTACTGAAGCTCTTCCTTTGGTACTGGCTGCAAAATTATGCGCCAAACCAATGGTATGTCCAACTTCATGAGCTGATAATTGCCTGATTCTTGCCAAAGCCATTTCTAAAGCAAACTGATCATCTGTATCATTATTTGCATATGGAGCTTGTAAAGCTTGAGCAATTAAAAAATCTTGACGGATTCTTAACGAACCTAAACTTACATGACCTTTAATAATTTCACCCGTTCTAGGATCTGAAACAGAACCACCATAACTCCAACCTCTTGTAGATCGATGTACCCATTGAATCACATTATAACGAACATCTAAAGGATCTGCTTTTGCTGGTAACATTTTTACCTGAAAAGCATTAGTATAGCCAATAGCTTCAAAAGCTTGATTCCACCATCTTGCTCCGTCTAACAAAGCAGAACGAACTGGTTCTGGAGTTCCTCTATCTAAATAATAAATAATGGGTTCTACAGCTTCGCTTGTTGACGCATTTGGGTTTTTCTTTTCTAATCTATGGCGATAGATAAATCGTTTTGTAATCGATTCGTTTACGGGTGTTGCATAATCTAAATACGACATTGAAAAAGAACCAGATCTAGGATCAAATTTTCTTGGTTTGTATTTATTATCAGGCAACTCTACAAAAGAATGATGTTGGTTTACTGTTACTAAAGATGAAGTTGGCGTTACACTTGCTATGGTATAACTTTTTGGCGTTCCTTTAAATGTTAACATTAAATCGAATTCAACATTTTTAGGAAACGCTTTGGTTCTTTCTAGATTAATGGCACTTTTACTTTTATCCAAACTATAGTTTCCTTGACCTCCAGCAGATAAACGTTCTTTTACTCCATGTGCATCTCTCATAAAAAATGAAGTTGCATCTACCAAATATTTACCATTTTCAGTTTTTTCAATTTTAAATCCGTGCAAAATAGATTTTGCAAAGGCTTCTTTTACAGATTTTTTTTCTTCAATATTTTCTGTGATGGCTCTATAATCTAGATTCGGTTGTGCTAATAATAATTTATTTCCTGCTTTGATAAATTTCACAACACGCTCACCTCCTAACTGACCTCTATCCAAACCAATATCATTGGAACCGATTCCTTCTGAAAGTGAATGAACATATAGAAACTCTTGATCTAACTTTTCAACTTCCAAAAATAGTTTGTCTTTACTCTCATCATAATAAAAGGTAAAATACCCTTCATATTTTTTGACGGTTTTATTGTCTTTAAAAAATTGAGCCGAAATTTGTGATATAAAGCTTAAAAAAAGGATTGTAAGTACTATTTTTTTCATTGTTAGTTAATTTTGAGGAAGCGTAAATTTACAATAATAAATCAAAAAGTTATTTTATGATTTTTTAAGTTATTTTTGCTTCACTTATGGTAACACAAGAACAGCTAAAAGACATTTCAAATCGAGTTTCTAAATTAAAAAACTATTTAGAAATTGATAAAAAATTGATTGAAATTTCTAATGAAGAAGAAAAAACTGTTAATCCAGATTTTTGGAATGACCCAAAAGAAGCGGAAGCTTTAATGAAATCATTACGTTTTAAGAAAAAATGGGTAGAAGATTATAACAAGTCTGTTTCTCTTGATGAAGATTTACAAGTTTTGTATGATTTTTATAAGGAAGGAGAAGTTGATGAGGTAGAAATTAACAATCAATATGAGAAAACTATTGAGTTTTTAGAAGACATCGAGTTTAAAAATATGCTTTCTGAAGAGGGTGATAGTTTAAGTGCTGTGATTCAAATTACCGCTGGAGCTGGTGGAACAGAAAGTTGTGATTGGGCTGAAATGTTGTTTCGCATGTATAGCATGTGGTCAGAAAAACAAGGTTTTAAATTAAAAACACTTAATTATCAATCGGGAGATTCTGCGGGAATAAAAACTGTTACTGTAGAAGTAGATGGAGATTATGCTTTTGGTTGGTTGAAAGGAGAAAACGGTGTACATCGTTTGGTGAGAATTTCACCTTTTGACAGCAATGCAAAACGACATACTTCTTTTGCGTCTGTGTATGTATATCCTGTTGCAGATGATTCTATTGAGATTGACATCAATCCTGCAGATATAGAGATTACAACAGCCAGATCTAGTGGTGCTGGAGGACAAAATGTAAACAAAGTAGAAACTAAAGTTCAGTTGACTCATAAACCAACAGGAATTCAGATTTCCTGTTCTAATTCAAGATCACAACACGACAATAGAGCTACTGCCTTGCAAATGCTAAAATCTCAATTGTACGAAATTGAGTTACAAAAGCAACAAGAAGCAAGAAGTGAAATAGAAGCTGGTAAAATGAAAAACGAATGGGGAAGTCAGATTAGAAACTATGTAATGCATCCTTATAAATTGATTAAAGATGTAAGAACAGCTCATGAAACGGGTAATGTAGATGCTGTAATGGACGGAAACATCAATTCATTTTTAAAAGCATTTTTAATGCTAAACGGTCAAAAAGATACTAACCAAAATTAAATAACTTATGATTATTTATGGAACTGGAGCAAAAGATTTAGGCTCAAAAAAAATACCTGGCGCAATTTGTCCAAGTTGTGAATCTCAGAATGTAAGTATTGTTGGAATTGCTAAATACTTTGATGTTTTTTGGATTCCTATGTTCCCTTATTCTAAAAAGATACATGCTGTTTGTACTAATTGTGATTTAGTAATTGACAAGGCTGACATTGATCAAAGAACCGCAAACAAAATAAACTTAGAAAAGAAATCTTTTAAAATACCATTCTATCTATTTTCTGGATTAATTATTATTGCTTGTATCATTTTATATGGTATTTATACTAGCTTTGAACATGATAAAGAAATCGCGGATAATCTCAAAAATTTGCAACCCAATGATGTTCTAGTATTTGAAAATGATGACAATACCTATTCCTATGGAAAGGTCATTACAATTTCTGCAGATACCCTTTTCTTTAATTTTAGTAATTATGTCTTTGAAGGTGGAAGCCCTGATGAAGATCTTTATTTAACTGATAAAGAAAAATATTCAGATTTTTACAATGCAGAAACCTACTATTACTTTCAAAACACTCTAGATTCACTATACAATACTGGAGATATTTTTGATTTATACAAACTAAGCAAATGATAAAAATATACCACAATCCTCGTTGTAGAAAATCTAGAGAAGGTTTAGAGATTTTACAAAACTCTGGTCAAGCGTTTGAAATTAGAGAATATTTAAAAGAAATTCCTTCAACAGATGAATTAGCTTCTTTAATTAAATTATTAGGTATCTCTCCTATTGATTTGGTTCGGAAAAATGAAACTATTTGGAAAGAAAACTACAAAGGAAAAACACTTTCTGAGACCGAGATCATAGAAGCTATGATTGAAAGCCCAAAGCTAATTGAAAGACCAATTGTCATCAATAATAAAAAAGCAATTGTAGGGAGACCACCAGAAAACATTAAACAAATACTCTAATCTATTTTGTTTATTGAAAATCAATTTTTGTTTAACAGAATATTAACAAGCATTAGTTAAACTTAATAAGACATTTGCAGTCGAAGTAAAAAACTATCGATTCAAATGAAGAAAACTACACTTTTTTCACTATTGTTATTATTTATCACTAGTACACTTTTTGCTCAAATATCTAACACATCACAAGTAATAATTTCAGGAAAAATTGTTGATACAAAAACCAATCAACCTCTTGAATATGCTACTGTTATTTTAAAAGATGTAAAAACAAAACAATTAAGTGGAGGTATTACTGATGAAAAAGGAAACTTCAGTATAAATACACCCAAAGGAACTTATGATGTAAGTTTTGAATATATCTCTTTTAAAACAGTTACAATGCCAAATAAATTAATTGACAAGTCAATTAATTTTGGAGTTATCAAATTAGCAGAAGATTCAAAAAAATTAGATGAAATTGTTATCGTTGCTGAAAAAACTACGGTAGATATCCGTTTAGATAAGAAAATCTATAGTATTGGAAAAGATTTGTCAGTTCGTGGTGGTAACGCCAGTGATGTTTTAGGAAATGTACCATCTGTTCAAGTTGATGTTGAAGGAGCTGTAAGTTTACGTGGAAACGAAAGTGTTACTATCTTAATTGACGGTAGACCAAGTGCTTTGGTTGGAATTAATGGTGCAGATGCATTGAGACAAATACCCGCTGAAGCCATCGAAAAAATAGAAGTAATCACCTCTCCTTCTGCAAGATATGACGCTGAAGGTACTGCAGGAATTATCAATATAATTTTAAGAAAAAATAAATTAATTGGTTTTAATGGATCATTACAATTTGATTTAGGATCTCCAGAAAGATATGGTGCAGCATTCAATGCTAACTTGAGAAACAAAAAATGGAACTTCTTTACTAATACAGGGTGGCGTTATAGAGCTACACCAGGAAACTCATTAAGTGATACTCAATTCTTCTCCGCTTCTGCTCAAAATGCTCGTGCAATTGAAGTAAGAAAATTTGACAGGTTAGGTAGATCACTCTTTACTAGTTTTGGAACTGAATATTACATCAGTGACTATTCTAGTATCATAGGTAACATTATCATAAACAAAGGAAATGATGATGATACTAATTCAAATGATATTGATCGTTTAAATGATTTAGGATTTATAAATGAAGCGACGCTAAGAACAGAACAAGAAGGTGAAGACGAAGATAGAATTCAATATACATTAGATTATATCAATAATTTCGATGGTAATGGTAAAAAACTAACCATCAACGCACAATATTCTACTGAATTTGAAGATGTTTTAAATAATATTACAGAGTTTGATACACAAACGAATATATTGAACGATTTAGAACTTGTTATAGAGAATCAAGATGAAAAAAGAGGTCTATTACAAATAGACTATGTACTACCTGTTGGAGAAGATATTCAATATGAACTTGGATATCGAGGAAATTATAGAGACATTTTTAATAGCTTCTTCTTAGCAGAACGACAAGATTTCCCTAACGGGGATTTAATTCCCGATGCTGGTCTTAACAATACCTTTAATTATAAAGAATTAGTAAATGCTGCTTATTTTCAATACGGTCAAAAATTTGGAAAAATATCTTTGTTAGCAGGACTTCGTTACGAACACACTGCTATAGAAATTGAGCAACAAACTTCTACATCAGTAGATTCAAAATCTTATGGTAAATTATTTCCAACAGTTAATATCGGACTAGAAGTAAAAGATGGTGAAAGTTTTACCCTTGGATACAACAGAAGAATCAGACGACCACGTGGCAGATTTTTAAACCCTTTTCCAAGCCGTTCTAGTGAAAGTAATATCTTTAGTGGTAATGTAGGTTTAAATCCTGTTATATCTGATGCTTTTGATTTAGGATATTTAAAAAGATGGGGGAAAGTAACTCTGGGGACATCGGTATACTATAATAGAAGTGCAGATAACTGGGAATTTATTCAGCAAGATACTGGAGAAATTACTGATAACGGAGACCCTATTATTAGAAGATTTCCTATAAACTTATCAACTCAAGAGCGAATTGGTTTTGAATTTACCTTAAGTTATAGACCATTTAAAATGTGGAACATTAACAGTGACTTTAATTTGTTTCGTGTAACAACAGATGGTGATTATGTTGATCCAGTTTCTATGGTATCTCAAAATTTTGATTTTCAAAATACGGCATTTTCAATTCGATTAAATCAAAAGTTAACATTACCTGGTAAAGTAGATATGCAAATAAATTCTAATTATCGAGGACCTAATAGAAATGCTCAATCAAAAAGAGAAGGTATTTTTAGTATGAATGTTGCAGCAAGTAAAGATCTTTTTAAAGAAAAAGCCTCCATAAGTTTAAATGTCAGTGATGTATTTAATAGTAGAAAAAGAATTCAAACTACTACTGTTCCTGGAGTATTTGAACAATACAGCGAATTCCAATGGAGACAACGACAAGTATCAGTAAACTTTGTTTACCGATTTAATCAAAAGAAGAAAAAAGGACGTGACGGAAGAAACGGTGACGACTTTGATGGTGGAGAAGATTTTGGAACTCCTTAATCTGAATAAAAGACAATAAAAAAGGCTCGCAAATTGCGAGCCTTTTTTATGCATTCAATTATTTTTTTTAAAGCGTTCCGTAAATAAAAATCCCATAAAGTAACCTGTCTCTTATACACATCTCCGA
>CAJXRR010000071.1 GCA_913060575.1 uncultured Flavobacterium sp. | reverse complement strand
CCTTTACCACCACCCATTGGTAATGTTGTTAAAGAATTTTTGAAAACTTGTTCAAAAGCTAAAAACTTTAAGATACTGGCATTTACTGTTGGATGAAAGCGCAATCCTCCTTTATAGGGTCCGATGGCTGAATTCATTTGAATCCTATATCCTCTGTTCACTTGTATTTCCCCTGCGTCATCTACCCAGCTTACTCTAAAAGAAATTAATCTTTCAGGTTCAACCATTCTTAATAAGATGTTTTTCCCGTGATAAATATCGTGCTTTACGATATAAGGAATTACAGTTTCTGCTACTTCTTGAACAGCTTGTATAAATTCTGGCTCATGGTTATTTCTCTGTTTCACCATGTCCATAAAAGCATTAATTGTTGCCTCCATCTGCTTAATTTGATTTGTGATTTAATTGTTTAATTAAGTGGCAAAGATAGCTATTTTCAAACATGATAATATTAATTTTTTTATTTTGTTTATGCCTAAAGCATCAGTACTCAATCGTTTTCGTGTTCATTTTTGTTTTCCACAGGAAATACAATTGCTTTCTTTATAAAAAATGTAAATTTGTGCTTTATTTATTTGATTAAAGAACATGTTAGACAAAGTTAAAGAACTCATTGAGGAAGTTCGTTTATTTAAAGCAACTTCAAAAGCAGATGTTGAAGCTTTTAGGATTAAGTACTTAGGAAGTAAAGGCTTGTTAAAAGACTTATTTGCTGAGTTTAAAAATGTAGATGCTGAATTGCGTAAGGATTTTGGACAGGCTTTAAATACGCTGAAGAAAACGGCTGAAGAAAAAGTTGTTGTTTTAAACAATTCTTTTGAAAACGCTGATGAAGAAAAAGGGTTTTATGGTGATTTAACTCGCCCTTCTGAGCCTATTCAATTGGGGTCAAGACATCCTATTTCTTTGGTGAAAAATCAAATTATAGAGGTTTTTAATCGTATTGGTTTTACCGTTTCTGAAGGTCCAGAAATTGAAGACGATTGGCATAATTTTACTGCCTTAAATTTACCTGAATATCATCCTGCGAGAGATATGCAGGATACTTTCTTTATCGATAAAAATCCAGACACTTTATTAAGAACACATACTTCTTCTGTTCAGGTTCGTTATATGGAAAATAACAAACCGCCAATTAGAACAATTTCTCCAGGAAGAGTTTTTAGAAATGAAGACATTTCTGCAAGAGCACACTGTATTTTTCATCAAGTTGAAGGTTTGTATATAGATACAGATGTTTCTTTTGCTGATTTAAAACAAACCTTATTGTATTTCACAAAAGAGATGTTTGGAAAGTCAAAAATTCGTTTACGACCTTCTTACTTTCCTTTTACAGAGCCTAGTGCTGAAGTAGATATTTATTGGGGATTAGAAACAGAAACCGATTATCGAATTACAAAAGGAACGGGTTGGTTAGAGATTATGGGTTGCGGAATGGTAGATCCTAATGTTTTAAGGAACTGTAATATCGATCCTACGGTTTATAGTGGTTATGCTTTTGGTATGGGTATTGAACGTATTGCAATGTTGTTATACCAGATACCAGACATTCGTATGTTTTACGAAAACGATGTTCGTTTTTTAGAGCAATTTAAATCTGTTTTATAAGCTGAATTTATTTCAGCTTCTTTTTAAATCAAAATTATATAATATTTTAGGTATCTAGAAAAAGGTACTGAAACGAGTTTAGTATAAATGAAAAAAGATATTCAAATTCCGGAAGTTTCAGGTGTAGAAATCGCTGTTGTTTTTGAGCACAATGATATTTATAATACAGATGATTGGAATGTATATATCATCAATCAAAAAGATGTTGCCTTAGACATGGTAGTTGTTGTTTGTAAAGGTTTTAATGAAACAAAAGAAACGGCTACAATGCGAAAAAAAATAGATCTATTAGCCGCTAATTCTTTTGCAAAAATAGAATGGTTACAGCCTGATTTATTTGCATTAGACAATCAATTTCAAGTTACTTTTTTTGCGGATAACACCTTGTTTGATAAAACATTTACCTTTCCAAAAAACACCATCAAAGAAGAGGGTTTAAGAATGATTTCTTCTATTCAAAAAAGAGGATTATTAGCAAAATAATTATGGCAAAATTCTACGATAAACTAACCTCAAGGCTTCAAGAATTTATTAAAAATCAGAAAATATTCTTTGTGGCTACAGCTCCTAAAAATGGAAGAATAAACCTTTCTCCTAAAGGAATGGACTCTCTTAGGGTTGTTGGTGAAAATAGAATTCTTTGGTTGAATGTAACAGGTAGCGGTAATGAAACTGCCGCCCATTTATTAGAGAATGACAGAATTACCATCATGATGTGTTCTTTTGAAGGAGCTCCAAATATTTTAAGAATCTACGGGAAAGGGAAAGCTATTCACCCCAACGATCAAGAATGGGATACTGTTATTCACTTATTTCCTGAAACACCAGGAACTAGACAAATCTTTGATATTAAGGTTGAATCTGCTCAAACTTCGTGCGGAATGTCTATTCCATTTTTCGATTATAAAGGTGAGCGCGAACAACTCAATGATTGGGCAAAAGAAAAAGGTGAAGACGGAATAGAACAATATTGGGAAGATCGAAATCTAACCAGTATTGATGGAAAACCTACTGGTTTAAAATAATCCTTCTATAATTGAATATATTTTCTTGCTTTTGTTTTACTTAAGGTTCTTAAATCTACTTTGAAAAACTTGTTCTGAGGAAAAACTTCTGATGCTGTTTTTAAATAACCCCCTAAAATGTATAAAAAATTATCTTGAACATAAATCTTAGAGGCAAACAAAAACAAATCTATTCTATACTCTTTTATTTCTTTAGCCTCTGTATCAAAAGTTAACAACTTGCCATTTTCAAAAAGAAATATTGTTTTTTCTTTCTTTGTTATTGCTGGTTGTTTAAAGTCATAAAACATCCTTCCTTGTGCCTTTAATTTACCTGTAGCAAGGTTTAATGACATCATTGTGTTAATATTATTATTGTTGTCAAAACCATCAAAAAAATAAAGAACATCTTCTATTATACAACTAGAAGTTTCTTCAGAAAAAGGTAATTCAGCGAGTAAATACCACATTCCGTTTTTAGGGTTATAAGAGTGGAATTTATTGGAGTAATATTTCTTTCCGTTATCTTTCTTCTTAACAGACCCTCCCAATACATAGATCTTATCCTTATAAACCAATGTTTGTAAATCAGCAGCTCTATGAGGGTTCGTGTTATCAATTTCAATCGTTTTGTTTATAGGGTCATACACTTCTATTTTTTCATCTAAATATTCTCTTTTTTTAGATTTTGTAAGCCTTTTTCCTCCTAATAAGTATATCTTATTTCCAACCATGGCTGCAGAATGATTTGCTCTTTTTCTTAAAGTAATGTCTTCTATAATCCATTTACTTGTCTTAAAGTTAAAAACACATAATTGGTTGCTATATGAATAACTAGAAACATAACTTCTTGCAAGATCTATCGCCTCTAAAATTGAAATTCCAGGACGCTCTTGAATAACTTTTTTAAATCCCTCAACCAGATAAGATTTATCTCCACCAAAGACAAGTATTTTATCATCATAGAGCACAGAGGCAAAAGAATGTGTCTTGTTTGGAATTTGTGGCAGTACCTCATATCCCAGCTTATTTTTCCCTTTGTTTCCTTTTACTACAACCTCCTCTAGGAATTCTGCTTTAGGTTTTAAATAAATTGTGATTGCTTTTTTATTTCCATACGCTATTTCTTTTGTTAAATAAGCAATGTGAGAGATGGTTATTTTGTGATCAGATTTATTATTTTGTTTAAAAGAAAAGTATCCTTTTTTATCTGTAATAATTAGTGTTTTTCCTATTTGGATATGTGCTTTTTCAATGGGTTTTTTTGTTTCCAAATCAAAAACTTTTCCTTTTATTTTCTGAGAGTAACTATTGATCGATATAAGGCAAATAATAATTAAAGTGAAGTTTTTCATGCAATTTAATTTTCTTTATAAATATCAAAAATTATGCCGAGTAACTTGGTATTATTTTAAGCAAAAAGCGAGGCTAAAAAATTTAGCCTCGCTTTTATTTAGTGTTAATTTCTCTATTATTTAGAGATAATGATTCTTTTTGTTGTGCTTCTGTTGCCTTGGATTGTTTTTAATAAATAAATCCCATTAGCAATATTTCCAACACTAACTGATTCGTCAAATAAGCTTTGAGATGAATTAAAACTAGCGTTATAAACTCTTCTTCCTTGCAAATCAAATAACTCTAACGCTACTTTATCATTTGATGAAGTCGCAAAACGAATATTAATAACTCCGTTAGAAGGATTTGGATAAATAGAAAGGTTTGTTAACTCAAAATTATTTGAGCTTAACGTTGTTGCCTCTAAATTAATCGTTTGGTTTGGCAACCATCCATTGACAGCATTCGTAATATCTACTTTAAATGTATCTGTAAAAAGAGACGTTTGTGTATTTATAAAAGCAATGTTACCAAGATTAATATCTTCTTGTGTAAATGTATCACCTAAGACAAGGTTAACACCATTTTTTGTAATCGTCCCTTTTGTTGGTAAAATTACTAATGTATATGTTTGTTGACTTGCTGTTTCTGATGTTGAAGAAGCCTCAATGTCAGTAGCCGTTATAGTATAGCTTCCGTTAGCAACAACATCGATGTTGTTATTTAGAAAATTAGGTAAAGAAGTATTTGCTGTTCCTACACATATTGTAATACTGGCCGCATCAATTTGTCCTCCTTCAAAAAGCTGAGTATCGCGTGCTGCTAAAAACCATCTTCCTGCTGAACTTTTTCCTGCTGAGCTGCTCAAGCTTTCAACAGGCAATATTGTTCCTGAAACAGCAGGGTCTGCGGGGTTACAAACTAAACTAGACGCAGTATCATCAAATGTAACATTGGTAAAGTTATCATTATCGTCACAAGCATTTTGTAAAAGTGTTATGTTGTTTGATCCAAGCGCTGCAGGTTCTTGAATAAAGATTTCAATGTCTTCTACAGATGTGTGACTAATTGTTGTGTTGACAATTAACCTATTAATTAGTAAGTCGTCTGTAATATCAATTGGAACAGATGCTGTATTGTCTGGGCTTAAAAATATTTGAGCACTTGTAAAATTAGTTGCTGTATATGTATTTGAGCAGTCTTCTCCTCCAAGTGTTTGAAAACTGAAAGTTTCTGAAAACTCTCCTGCTCCACATTGATTTGAAGGTTTTACCCTCCAGTAATAAACTGTATTAATTATTAACCCTGTTACTGTAAAATTTAAATCTGTTTCTGTACCAGATCCAATAATGTTTGTAAATGACGGTGAATCAGAAACCTCTACATCATAACTTTCTGCATTTATATTGTCATTCCACTCTAGAGTTGCTTGTGGTATTAATATTCCTCGTTCTTCGTTTGCTGGGTAAGATATAGACATTTGATTGTTTGAAAAGTCTTGTTTATAAACCCTAAGTTTTACTGTAGTTGTCTCAGTTTCGTTTCCGTTATCACCAATTACATCGATCTCATATTCTCCAGCATCAACATTTTCTAGTCCGCTAACAGTAAGGGTAAAACTACCGTCTGCATCTAAAGATGGTGAAGATAAATTAGCTGTGGTTCCTGTTGGAAGGTTTTGAAATGAAAAATTTGTTGTTGTTGCTAAAGATTGTAAATAATCAAAATTAAAAACCGCATCAGAATCTGAACATTGAATTAAATTTGCATTTGTCGATGCAAAAGAAAAGTCTGATTCACTTCCTGTAATGATTAAAGAAAATGCCTGAGGGCCTCCTGTTAATGTTCCTTTGTGAGTTACTGTAATGGTGTATTCTCCTGATGCGCCATCAATATCAACTCTTTCATATGGATCAACATTATTATCTCCTTTAGAATTTGAAGATACTGATATTAATTTCCAAGGCTCAAAAGTGTCTGTATTTTGTGTTACTCTAATGTCTAAATCGTTTACTAAAACAGGAGTGTTATTGTTGGTTCCGCTTGATAAAGAGCCGGGAAGGTCTGTCCAAGAAATTGATGCTAATAACGGATCTACTCCATTCGATCTTACTGTCATTGTAAATGTCTCTCCTTCTGCTAATTCTTCTTGAGAAATAACACTAAAGAGTCCGTTGTTAGTAATTGTTTCTGCAGCTTTTTTTGTGTTCATTAAACCCCATCCATGTAAAGCTTCCGGTCCTGTTAATCCTACTTCATCAGCTGTATGTAATGCTAGCCCTTTTAAGGTTGCTGCTCTCATAAAACGACCATTTATATTATTATAATGTTGTTGTAATAATAGTAAAGATCCTGCAACGTTAGGAGCAGCCATAGATGTTCCAGATAGCGTTCCATATGCATCATCAGCATCTTCAAATGTTGAAAACAAACCTGTACCATTCCCCATGATATCTGGTTTAATTCTTAAATCATCTGTTGGGCCTTCAGAACTACTGCTGTTTCTTCCAACTGAATTTAGGTTACCATCATTATCAATACTTGCATCTAATCCGTTTGCAACGATCATGCTGTTCTTACTTGTTTTAAAACCGCTTAGCTTATCATATAATGAATTGTTTCCATTAGGTAATGCATTTGAAGTATTATCATTTCCATCATTCCCTGCGGAAATTACTTGTAAGTAAAAAGGTGCGTTATACATTATCTCGTCAAAATCTCTAGCATCTTGAAGGTATGCGCCAAACCAACTATCTGGTATACCTTCAGCGCCAAAACCATAAGAATGGTTAGATATTAACATTCCGTTAGTTGCAGCGTCTGCAACCTCTGACGTATCGCTATTCCAGTCATGACCAATTCCATTTGCTTGTGGTGCCATACCTTTTGCTGAAGCTAATCCGTTTCCAGAAGATATAATAGTTCCCATAACGTGAGCTCCATGAAAGTTAAGTGCGGTGCTATTATCTCCTTTTCTAAATCTATTATCTCCTCCTGTACCATCATATTCGTTATGAGTTGCCCTTGCTAATCCGCCGTCCCAGATATATGCAGTCATTCCTTGACCTTCAACATCTAATCCTAATCCGCCGCCATTGTGCAAATAATTAGCTCTTGTAGAGATAGCGGCCCCTACATTGTCAGTTTTATAATAGATAGGTTTATTCTCTTCTGTTACTTTTATTAACTCATGATAAGACCCATTCTCTGTAAAAGTGATTGGCCACCCATTCATTTGTGCTAAGGTTAACGCTTTTTCTTTTTCTAGCAGCTGTTGTTTTTTTAGCTTCTTTTCTAAATCTTTTAACTTAACAACGTTTGATTTTTTCTTAATTTCATTAACCTGTTCTAAGCTTTGTGAAAAGGCATAAAAAGTTGATGAAAACAAGCAAACTGTCAGAACAAGTCTGATGTAATTTTTTTTCATTTAATTTTAATTTTAGCGAGTTTTTAATTTTGTCGAACGAAGATAAGCCTTTATTGACAATAAAATAAAATTTTAACACGCTCTATTTCATCTTCATATCCATTAAAATGGCAAACGTTTGGTTGATGTCTTTTTCTTTCACAACAATTGTCATTTCATTAGTTGTTGAAATTATTTCCTGTAAAGAAATGTCTGCCCAGGCCAATTGTTTTAGAATAAAATAATAAATTCCCGACTGCTCTAAGTTTTCTTCTGGTAGTTTAATAGTAATAGAAGCTAATTTTGTAACACTGTTAATTAAGTTTTCTTGTTTAAAAAACTCTTCAACATAAGGCTGTAAGCTTTCGCTGATTACAATGTTTGTTTCAAAAATTCCTTGAGAAACGGTTATAAAATAATCGTTACTTTCTGAGGCTTTATTGAGTATTCCTGCAATTTCTTTTAATAATGATTTCGTGTTCCTATAGGTATAATCGCTTAAGTCAGAACGAACAATAAAATCGCCTAAGGATAGTGTGAATTTTCTAATATTTTTACGTATTCTTAATTCACTAGCGGGTGACAACCTATTAATTGCCATCATAACCGCTCCTACTTTTACATCTTTCTTTAAAAGTTTGGTAACCTCTGGTAGAATTACTCTTGCTAACGAAGAAACGTTTATTAATTTTTCATTTAGCGCCTCTTCAACAAAAGGTGTTTTTCTGATTGTATTTTCTACAGCTTCTTGAATCGTTTTCATGGTTTGTTAAATTTACAACATACTGTTATATTTTGTAAAAATATATAATAAAATTGTACTTCAACAGCGCTTACTGTTCTTTTGCTTAAAATTTAGAACCATGATTGTCATGAAATTTGGCGGGACTTCTGTAGGAAGTTCTGATAGTATTGAAAAAGTAAAAGAAATCATACTTAATGAAAATAGAGATAGAATTGTTGTTTTGTCTGCTTTTTCGGGTGTAACAAACCTTTTGGTTACAATAAATCAACAATATGAATCTAATGATTCAACTATTCAAGAAACAATTATTCAACTAGAAGAAAGGTGTTTGGCTGTTATAGATCCTTTGCTAAAAACAACTGAATATTTAAAACTGGCAAAGCAATTTGTTTCTATTAAGATTGATCAAATAAAAGACGTTATAAAGCAACCTTTTTCTTTAGAAAACACAAAAATTATCATTGGTCAGGGAGAATTAATATCGACTAATATTGTTCAGTTATATCTAGAGGAGAAAGGTATTAACTCTAAGTTAATCGGTGCTTTAGATTTTATGAGAAAAGATGTGAGCGGTGAGCCAGACAGTGCTTATATTTCCTCAAAAATTAATCCAATACTTGAACAAGAAACAAAAAACATCTATATAACCCAGGGCTTCATTTGTAAAGATTATGATTCTTCTTTTTCAAACCTAGAAAGAGGAGGTAGCGATTATACTGCCTCTTTAATTGGTGCAGCCATAAAGGCTTCAGAAATTCAAATTTGGACAGATATTGATGGAATGCACAATAACGACCCTAGATATGTAGAGAACACTTTTTCGTTAGAAGAGATTTCTTTTGATGAAGCAGCTGAGTTGGCTTATTTTGGGGCAAAAATTTTACATCCTCAAAGTTTAATTCCTGCTAAAAACAACAATATTCCAGTATTATTAAAAAACACTTTCGATCCATATAAAAAAGGAACTCTTATCAAAAACAATACAAAAACAAGTGGTGTGTCCTCTATTGCAGCAAAAGACAAAATTACGACGATAAAAATAAAATCTTATAGGATGTTGTTGGCGTACGGTTTTTTAAAACGTGTTTTTGAAGTTTTTGAGGTTTATAAAACTCCAATCGACATGATTACAACTTCAGAGGTTGCGGTTTCGCTGACAATTGATAATAACCAGTTTATAAAAGAAATAGTGGAAGATTTACAAAAGTTTGGAGCCGTGGAAGTAGAAACAAACTTAAGTATCGTTTGTGTTGCTGGAGATTTTTCAGAAAAAAAGGAAGGATTAAGTGCTCGAGTTTTTAATGCTTTAAAACACATTCCTATTAGAATGATTTCTTACGGTGGAAGTAATTATAATATTTCATTATTAGTAAAAACAGCTGATAAAATAAACGCTTTAAACTCTTTAAACACGGCGCTTTTTAAAAAACAACTCTCAGAAATAGATGTTGATTAATTTAGTTTTTCGGTAAGCTTTTCGAAGATTTTTTTTGCGTCTTTTCCCCCATATAAAACCTCATACACAGCATCAATGATAGGTGTTTTTGCGCCATTTCCTTCTTTTATTTTAAAGGCGCTTTTTGTTGCATAATACCCTTCTGCTACCATGCTCATTTCTAACATAGCAGATTTAACGGTGTACCCTTTTCCTATCATGTTTCCGAACATTCTATTTCTACTAAATGTAGAATATCCTGTTACTAATAAATCACCTAGATAGGCCGAATTATTAATATTTCTTTTCATTTTATGAACCTTGCGAATAAAGCGTTTCATTTCACGAATAGAGTTACTCATTAACACTGATTGAAAGTTATCTCCATAACCCAATCCATGAGAAATTCCAGCTGCAATTGCAAAAATATTTTTTAACATTGCTGCATATTCCGTTCCAATAATATCATCAGAAATTTTAGTTCTAATATACCTGCTTTTTAAACATTCGCTAACAAGTGTTGCTTTCGCTTGATCTTTACATGCAATTGTTAAATATGAAAGGCGCTCCATCGCAACCTCTTCTGCATGACAAGGTCCGGTTATAACTCCAATATTTTCAAACGGAATATTATATTTTTCAAAAAAATGTTCGCCTACAATTAAACCAGTTTCTGGAACAATTCCTTTAATTGCTGAAAAAATGATTTTACCTTCTAAAGATTCTGTCAATTTTTCAAGCTCTAATTTTAAAAAGGCAGATGGAATTGCAAAAACTAAGATATCATATTCTTTAACGGTTCTATTAATATCATTAGAAAGATCTAATTGTTCTGGGTGTAGCTCAGCAGAGCTTAAATAATTTGGATTGTGTTTATTTCTTTTTATATGCTCAACGGCATAAACACTTCGCATATACCAACCTACAGTATCTAAATTTTCAGAAAACATTTTTACAATAGCTGTTGCCCAACTACCTCCTCCTAGAACCGCTATTTTTGGTTGGTCTTTCATCTTCTTTTGTGTTTGTTTTGCTCAAAAGTAATAATTCTTATATCTAATACCCAAAACTAAGCTGTTTTATTATATTTGTTCATCTTTCTACCTCTCTAAAAGGGAATAAATCTTATGACGTTTATCAAAAAAATTATCTTACTTTTTTGTTTTTTATCCATCGTTTCTTGTGATAAATCCAAAACAAAAGGTTCCAAAATAAAAGAACAATCTATTCAAAAAATCAATTCTTCTAGGTCACCAAACGTTTCCATTTTAAAAGATTCTTTTGCTGTAGAAAATCTACAAGGAAAACTTATTTATCGAAAAGTTTGGTTGTACACACCTCCCAATTATAAAAAATCAACAGAATCTTATCCTGTTGTTTATATGCATGATGGTCAGAATCTTTTTGATAAAGAAACTTCGTTTGTTGGCGAATGGGGTGTAGATGAAATTCTAAATTCTATTTTTGAAAAAACAGGAAAAGGGTTTATTGTTGTTGGAATTGATAATGTGGGAAGTGAACGAACAAATGAATATTCTCCATGGACTCATAAAAAGTATGGTGGTGGAAATGGTGATCGTTATTTAAAAATGATTGTAGAGGAATTAAAACCAATGATTGATAAAAACTACAGAACAAAAACAAAAAAAGAACATACGGGGATTATAGGTAGCTCTATGGGTGGATTAATTTCATATTATGGAGGGTTAAAACACCCTACTGTTTTTGGTAAAATTGGTGTGATATCTCCTTCTTTCTGGTTTTCTGAAAAAGTATTATCATACACAAAAAATCAAGCTAAAGAAGCTGATAATAAAATGTTTTTCCTCTTGGGTGCAGAAGAAGGAATGACAAAAGAATTTAATGAAGTTTCAAATTTATTGGTGGAAAGTGGTTTTAAAAAAGAAAGCATCTATAAAAAATTAGTTCCTGGCGGAAAACACAATGAAGCTTTTTGGGGTAGTCAATTTGAAGAAGTAATTTCTTGGTTATATAATATACAATAAAGATGAAAGTACAAATTATTAATAAGTCAAAACATATAATTCCAGCCTATGAAACCGAGCTCTCTGCTGGAATGGATTTAAGAGCAAATATTGATGTTTCTATCACGTTAAAACCACTTGAAAGAGCAATTATTAAAACAGGGTTGTTTATTGCATTACCACCTGGTTTAGAAGCACAAGTTAGACCACGAAGTGGTCTTGCTGCAAAAAAAGGAATTACTGTTTTAAATAGTCCAGGAACTGTAGATGCAGACTATAGAGGTGAAATAGGTGTCATTTTAGTAAACCTCTCTAATGATAATTTTATTGTAAATGACGGCGAACGTATCGCACAATTAGTAATAGCAAAACATGAACGCATAGAGTGGAATGAAGTTTCTGTATTAAATGAAACAGAAAGAGGTGCTGGTGGTTTTGGAAGTACCGGGGTTTAGTTATATAAAAAAAGCCGCTAATTTTCATTAACGGCTTTTTTCTATTTTTAATTATTCTCGCTATTCTTGATTATCAATAGCCTCTTTAATTTTACCTTCTAACTCTTCAGCTAAATCTGGGTTGTCTTTAATTAATCCTTTTACTGCGTCTCTTCCTTGACCTAATTTTGTTTCTCCATAACTAAACCAAGAACCGCTTTTTTTGATAATTCCTAACTCAACACCAATATCTAGAACTTCTCCTACTTTTGAAATTCCCTCTCCGTACATAATATCAAATTCTGCAACTTGAAAAGGTGGTGCCACTTTGTTTTTTACCACTTTTACTTTCGTTTGATTTCCAATAACACGATCTCCGTCTTTAATCTGAGTTCTTCTTCTAATATCTAAACG
>CAJXRR010000070.1 GCA_913060575.1 uncultured Flavobacterium sp. | reverse complement strand
CTACACAGAGTAGATCGTCGGCAGCGTCAGATGTGTATAAGAGACAGTTAATATTGATTCTTCTTATTTTGTTTTAGTAAGTTTTGATGTAGCAATTTTACTCTCCAAAATATATGTTGTTATAGGTATTGTATATTTTTTGACTTCAATATCTAAAGTAATCTTAAATGAAAGGCTAACTCAAATTCATACTTTAATTACAAGTATCTCGGGAATTATATTTTTATTATTATTAATACTTACCGAATCAAATATCTCTTTAATTTTGATTTTATTACTGTTTTGTTTTGTTCAATTTATTCTGATAACAAATATTTTAATTGGATTGATTAAAAAATTAAGGTAAATATTGATGTTTTTAATGATTATTTGAAAGAATTACATGTTTTATTCTCCCCATTTTTAATAGTCTTTAGTTCTATCTCTCCAATGAGAAACCTTTCTAAAATAAAAAAAGCGAACCTTGAAGATTCGCTTTTTTTTATATATTTTTTGAGGTTTATTTCAAATCTTGTAGTAAAACTTCTACTGCTTTTTTAAGCTGATCATCTTCTCCTCTAGCTTTCCAACCTGGTTTATTTTCTACCAAATAATCTGGTACAGCCGGACCATGTTCCATATTCATTCCTGATTCTTTTACATACCAAGCTCTAAATGGCATTCTTATAGAACCGTCTTGTAACCTAGCAGATCCTGTAGAAATAACAGCTCCAAATGTTGGTTGCCCTACTAATTTCCCTAATTTAAAACTCTTAAATGCGTGAGCAAAAATTTCTGCATTAGAATAACTACTTTGATTTGCTAATGCGACTAAGGGTTTAGTATTTACAGACAAAATTGCTCTTTCGTTAAACGGATAATTTCCACTGAACTTTTTATTATCTTTTTGCAAATTACTTGTCGCGCCTCTTGGCACCGTGTACGCGTGTTGTTTTACAGTTAAAACAGCCATTAATCTATCTGTTGTCCAACCACCTCCGTTGTTTCTCACGTCAATTACAATACCTTTTTTACCATAACCACTTGCTTTTAACTCTCTTTCAAAACGCTCAAAACTTGGCAAATTCATTCCTTGAATATGAATATACCCTAATTGTCCATTAGAATATTCATCAACCAATTTTTTACGTGAATTTATCCATTCTTCATAACGTAAATTTCTAATAGTACCCGTAGATTCTGTTCTAACAATAATTTCTTTTTTATCAGACAGCGTAAGCAAAATTTCTTTTCCTGCTGTGTTTTTCAACAAAGAATAAAAATTGGTATTTCTGTCAATTTCTTTTCCATTTACTGTTGCAATTATATCGTTTACCTTTAAGGAAACTCCCGTTTTCGCAGCAGCTGAATTAGGCAATATATAATTGATTTTAACACCTTTTGTTTCATTAGAGACATCTAAACCTAATAAACCAATATTATCACTAAATGTTTCTTCTGGAGTTGAACCTCTATACCCCATATGACTAGCATTTAATTGCCCTAACATATTGTTGAAAACAAAAGAATAATCTTGTTTTGTATTGGTTGCCAAAACCCAAGGCCTATACCTTTTCACAATTTTACCCCAATTGTATCCATGAAAATTTGGATCATAAAAACCAGCGGTTATTGCTCTAACTCCTTCATCAAAAACCTGTTCATTTAACTTATTAAAGTTTGTAGTATATGTTGCTGAATGTGTAAAAGAACTAACCTTATCTGATTTTAAATTCAACGATTTTAACCTTCCACGAGAAGCATAATACAATGTCTCTTTATGTAAACTTGTGCTACCAACATTAGAGACAGCTTTTACAGGTTTTGGAGTTCCTCCAGTAATTTCAACTTTATAAAATCCGTTTTGATTTGTGGCAGGATTAGTGGCTGAAATATAAACACTTTCACTATCTAGACTAAACATTGCTCCAAATTCATTACCCGCCCAACTAGTTAACTGTGTTAATCTGTCAAAAATTCTATCTTCATCAATAATTACAACAACTTCTTTCTTGTCTTTTATATTTTTTGATTTCTCATCATTTTGCTGATAATAATCTCCTTCTTTAAAATCTGCTCTTGTTTTTTCCCAATCAGATTTTTGTAACCAAACCATCCAAGTATCATAATTAATTCCTCCTCTATCGCCAGCTCTATTGGAAACAAAAGATAATTTTTTACCATCTGGACTCCAAACTGGAGAAGAATCTGATCTTGGATGCATGGAAATATTTATTTTTGTTGATGGATTTTCTACAGATTGAATATAAATCTCACTATCAAAATCTAAATCTTGTTGAGAGTAGGCAATGTATTGACTGTCTGGACTCCAAGAAACACCTCTGGCAGCTGCCCAAGTATCTGAATATGTTATAGGTTTCGAAATTTTACCTTCTTTTACATCAGCAATTACTAACTTACCTCTACCAACTCTGTAAGAAATTTTTTCTCCATTAGGCGATATTAGTGGTTCAAAAACATCAATTTCACTTTTAGTTAATTGCGTAACTTCTGTTTTTAAGCTTCTACTTAAGTTTACATTTTCATCTGTTGAAACAACTTTAAATAATTCATTTTGTCCATTTCTATCTGATAAAAATCCAAGAGTATTATCATCAATCCAAAAAGGATTATCATCTCTAAAATGATGATTACTAACGTTATTAGTGTTGGTTTTATCTTTATTATTTTCTTTTACAAAAATTTCACCTTTAATACTTAAAGCTATTAATTTTCCGTTTGGTGAAACGGCTAAGTCATTAATGTTTCCTGAAACAGTTTTGGTTTCCTCTAATTGAAATCTATTGTCTGTACTTAAATTTAATTTTATTTTTTTTGTTGTTCCATTAAATAACTTAAATACTTCAATTCCGCTATTGTATATAATAGTTCCATTATTACTTAGAGAAAAAGATAAAACTCCATCAACTTTTAATTTAGTTAGTTGATTTTCTGCACCTAATTTAGTTCCATTTGGCGCTATTGAGGTTTTGAAAATATTATATCGTCCACTTTCTGCACCTATATAATAAAGATTGTTTTCAGCATCCCAAAGAGGTGTATGGTCATTTTTCTTGCTGGTGGTTATTTGATGATATTCTTTTGTTTTTAAGTTATAAATCCAAATATCTCTTTGCGCAGGTCCGCTATAATCTTCTCTAGAAATTCTACAAGTTCCTTTAACAAAAGCAACAAAATTTCCATTTGGGGAAATAGTTGCTTGGCTACCTAAAGCCGTAATAAAACGATTAGGAGTTTCTCCATTTTCGTTTATTTTATAAATTGAAGATTCTCTTTCTGTTCCTTTAAATATTCTATTACTAGAAAAAATAATATTTCCATCAGTACTCCAAAAACTTGGTGTATCTGTGGTTGGATAATAAGTTAATTGAGTTGGTATACCTCCATTTAATCCAGTTTTAAAGATATTTGTACTTCCTTTTCTATTAGAAGTAAAAACTAGTTGATTGCTTTTAGAATTCCAAATTGGATTGTTTTCATAAGCTTGGTTAATCGTTAATCTTTTGGTTTGATTATTCAGTAGATCTAACACCCAAATATCTCCATCAAACCCAAAAGCCATTTTTGAGGCATCGGGACTTATTGTTGGCTTTCTTAGTAAGGTTTCTTGGGCGTTTACAAATGCAAAATTAAAACAAATTGCAATTAGGTATATTATTTTTTTAGTCATATTGGTTAGTTTATAGCACTAAATTATGCTTTAAAATTCTATTTATTTATAAGTTTGTTTTCTTTAAGAAAAAATTAAGATTTTTTCAACTTCGGATTTGAGCAATAAAACTGTTTATATGGTTAATTCCATTATCAGCTAATGCATTTATAAAAGCAGAGCCAATAATGGCCCCGTTTGCATATTGGCAAGCGGTAGAAAAAGTTTGGCGATCTGAAATTCCAAATCCAATGATGAGTTTACTTTGTAAATTCATCGATTTGATTCTCTTAAAATAATCAATTTGTTGTTGAGAAATTTCACCTTTGGCTCCTGTAATAGAACTTGAAGCCACCATGTAAATAAAACTTTCGGTATAGGAATCTATTTTTTTAATACGTTCTTCAGTAGTGTGTGGGGTGATTAAAAATACATTGTTAATTCCATATTTGTCAAACAACGCTTTGTAATGATTTTCATATTCTACCATTGGTAAATCAGGTAAAATCAAAGTATCTATTCCACAATCAACCACTTTTTGGCAGAATTTATCTTCTCCATATTTCAAAAGTTGATTCAGATATCCCATTAAAACTAAAGGTGTTTTATTAGTTTCTTTAATGGTCATCAATTGTTCAAAAACAATGTCTAAATTGATTCCGTTTTCCAAGGCTTTCTGACTACTTTCTTGAATTGTTGGTCCATCTGCTAAAGGATCAGAATAAGGTAAACCAACCTCTATAAAATCGACTCCAGCAGAAGTCAAGCCTTCAATTACTCTAGTCGTATCATTCAACTTTGGAAAACCGCAGGTAAAGTAAATTGATAAAAGATTTTGATCCTTTGTTTGAAATATATTTTTGATTGAATTCATATAGTTTTTTTTTGTCATTGCGAGGAATAAAATGACGTGGCAATCTCATGCTACAGATTCCTTCATTTCATTCGGAATGACATTCCTCTAATCTTCTAAATGTTTGATAAATGTCTCCAAATCTTTATCTCCTCTACCTGATAAATTAATGACCACCACTTGATCTTTTTTCAAATCAAGTTTTGCTAAAACAGCTAAGGCATGAGCAGTTTCTAAGGCAGGAATAATTCCTTCAATTTTAGTCAATTCATAAGCAGCTGCTAATGCTTCTTTATCGGTAGCATTCATAAATTTAGCTCTTTTACTTTCATACAAAAAGGCATGTAAAGGTCCAACTCCAGGATAATCTAATCCCGCTGAAATAGAGTACGGTTCTACAATTTGTCCGTAATCATCTTGCATTAAAATGGTTTTACTTCCATGAATGATTCCCACTTCACCTAATTGAGAAGTTGCAGCACTTTCACCAGAATGAACTCCCAAGCCTGCCGCTTCTACTGCAATTAGTTCTACATTTTCATCATCCATATAATGATAAAATGCTCCTGCAGCATTACTACCTCCTCCAACACAAGCAATAATTGTGTCCGGATTTTCATTTCCTGTTTTCTCTTTCAACTGCCATTTCATTTCTTCTGAAATAACGGCTTGTAAACGTGCTACCATATCTGGATGTGGATGTGGTCCAACTACAGAACCTATCAAATAAAAAGTTTCTGGATTCTGAATCCAATAACGTATCGCTTCGTTGGTCGCATCTTTTAAAGTTTTACTTCCACTGGTAGCAGGAACTACTTTTGCTCCCAACATCTTCATTCTAGCAACGTTTGGCGCTTGACGCACGATGTCTTTTTCACCCATAAAAACAGTACATTCTAAACCCATTAAAGCACAAACAGTGGCTGTAGCCACACCGTGTTGCCCAGCTCCTGTTTCTGCAATAATCTTTGTTTTTCCTAGTTTTTGAGCAATTAAAATCTGACCAATAGTATTGTTTATTTTATGAGCCCCTGTATGATTTAAATCTTCACGCTTCAAATAAATATGAGCTCCATATTTTTCAGATAAACGCTTTGCTAAATACAACGGACTTGGGCGTCCAACATAATCTTTTAGTAAGCTTTTATACTCTTTTTGAAACTCGTCAGATTCGATAATTTGTATATAATTATCCTCTAACTCTTTGACGTTTGGATATAATAATTCTGGGATAAACGCTCCTCCAAATTGTCCAAAATATCCGTTCTTGTCTGGGTGAAATTTTGATTTCATATCTGTTTGTTATGTTCTTGTATTTGTCTTTTCGACTTTATGGGGAAATCTCAAAAATCAATCTAATAATAGATTTCTCAACTTCATTTTATTTCGTTCGAAATGACAATATCTTTAAATTCTTTTACTTTATTAACTTCTTTCAATCCTGGTTTACTTTCAAATTGACTGTTGATATCGACAGCATAAATTGGCAAACCAGTATCTTTAATTTTTTGTATTTCTTTGATATCAAGTGGTCCAATACCTCCACTTAAAAAGAAAGGCTTTGAGTACGGATACTCTTTTAAAACTGACCAATCAAACTTGACTCCGTTTCCTCCTCTTTCTTTTCCTTTGGTGTCGAATAAGAAATAATTGACTTCATTTTTATAGGACTCTAAAACTTCAAAATCAAAATCATCTTTGATACCAAATACTTTAAAAATTTCAATTGACGGTTTTAAATGACTTTTCAATTCTTGAATATATGCTACTGTTTCATCACCGTGTAATTGAACAGCATCTAATTGATATTCTTCAACTAAAGAAATAACGATCTCGATATATTCATTGACAAAAACACCTGTTTTTTTAATGTTTTTAGGAAGTTCTGGAATAATACCTTCAAAATTTCTTTTGGATTGATCATAGAAAATAAACCCCATATAATCGGGTCTCAAATCAGCGATAGATTTGATGTTTTCTACTTCTTTCATTCCGCAAACTTTTAGCTTCATCTTAAAATCGTTTAGTTGTTGATTTGTTTAGCTATTCTATATTTTGTCACTTCGAGTTATTTTCTGTCAAGCTGAGCATATCGAAGCTCAGAAAATTATATCGAGAAATCTTCTTGTTCTCGATACAAAAATTTGTTCCAAATTGTCACTCGAACTGACATTCGTTATCGTATTTGACTTATAAAAGACTCACAGGCTTCTCCTGGATTGTCCGTTTTCATGAAATTTTCTCCAATTAAAAATCCTTTAAAACCATATTCTTTTAAGCCAGTTACAATTCTCGGATCACTCAAACCGCTTTCGGAAACCTTAACACAATCATCTGGAATTTGGTTTGCTAGATTGATAGAATGCTCTAAATCGACTTCAAAAGTTTTTAAATTTCTATTGTTAATACCAATGATTTTATTACTCAATTCTATCTTATCTAGATCTTCCTGAGTATGAACTTCATACAGAACCTCCATTCCTAAATCTTCCGCTAAGTTTCCGTAATTTTTCAATTCTTCTTTTGTCAAATAAGAAGCGATTAATAAAATTACATCAGCTCCAATTGCTTTTGCTTCCACAATTTGAAATCCGTCTACAATAAAATCTTTTCGTAAAATTGGTTTGCTTGTATTGATGGTTCTCGCTTTCATTAAATCGACCATGGTACCTCCAAAAAATGAAGTATCTGTCAAGATAGATTGCGCTGCTACATTAGCATCTAAATACCCATTGGTAACTTCTTCAATGGTTGCTGTATCGTTGATAATTCCTTTGGAAGGTGATTGTCTTTTAAATTCTGCTATAATCCCTGTTGAACCTACTTGCATCAAAGATTTTCTAAGCGACAGTGGTTCTCTTTGAAACAAAGGACTTTGAACTAATTTTTTTACAGGAACATCTGCCTTTATTTTGGTAATTTCCTTCTTTTTAAAAGCGACTATTTTATCTAATATTGTCATATCTATTTATTTTGTCACTTCGAGTGGTTTTCGATTTTATGAGAAAATTGTATCGAGAAGTCTCATTGTTCTCGATACAAAATTCTTTTTTTAGAATTTCACTCGAACTGACATTCTTTTTTATCTTACTAATTTATTCAAGCAATCTTTTGCTTTTCCTCCAAACAAAGAATCTTTTGAGACATCAAAAGCTTCCTCAAATGATTTGTTGGCATCTATAATTTTTAAGGCAAAAGCTGCATTGGTTAAGACTACACTATTTTGCGCTTCTGTTCCTTTTCCATCTAAAATGGTTTTGAAAATTTGTGCTGCATCTAGAACTGAATTTCCACCATAAATATCGGATTGTAAAATTCTTTTTTGACCAATATCTTCTGGGTTAATCAACTGCTCTCCTGCTTTTGTAAATAACTTAAATCCGCTAGTTAATGAAATTTCATCATAGCCGTCTAGGGCATGAACAATACCATAATTAGAATTCTCTTCTTGTAAAATATAATTATACAATCGGGCAATTTCAAGATTGTAAGTTCCTAACATCGAGTTTTGTGGAGCACTAGGGTTTACCAAAGGTCCTAATATATTAAAGAACGTTTTTAATGCCAATGCTTTTCTTGTCGGTCCTACAGCTTTCATTGCCGGATGAAATTTTGGAGCATGTAAAAAACAGATATTGGCCTTCTCTAAATGACGCTTCAATGTGTTTTCATCATTGGTGAATTCATAACCAAAACTCTCCAACATATCTGAAGAACCCGATTTAGAGGACACGCTATAATTACCATGTTTGGCAACTTTTTGTCCAGTACCAGCAACTACAAAAGAAGTTAAAGTAGAAATATTAAAAGTGTCTTTCCCATCTCCACCAGTTCCTACAATATCAATGGTGTTATAATCAGACAAATCGACTTTAATTGCTAATTCTAATAATGCTTCTCTAAAACCAGAAAGTTCATCCACTGTAATTGGACGCATCATAAAAACGGTCATAAATGACGCTAAATGTGCATCATTATATTTCTCAGAAGCAATATCCATCAGGATTTGCTTAGCTTCCAATTTAGACAATCGTTTGTGCTGATATAAATCGTTTAGTATTTGTCTCATTATATGCTGAATTTAATTCAGTAGCTATTTGTCACTTCTACTTCGCTCAGTGATCTATTTTTTATATTCATTTATAAAATTACTAACAATCTGTTCCCCTACTTCGGTTAAAATTGATTCTGGGTGAAACTGCACGGCACTAATAGGGAAATTCTTATGACGAATTGCCATAATTCCACCATCTTCATCTTCGGCAGTAACTTCTAGGTCGGATGGAAAATCTTCTTTAGAAGCTATCCAAGAATGGTAACGAGCTGCTGGAAATTCAGCTGGAACATCCTTAAAGATAATTGCATCTTTTTTAGTGACTTTCATCTCCGTTGCTACTCCATGAAATACTTCATCCATATTGATAATCGTTCCTCCAAAAACTTCGGTAATTGCTTGTAATCCTAAACAGACTCCGAAAATTGGTTTCTTACCAGCATACATTTTTATGGTGTCTTTTAAAATTCCTGCTTCATCCGGAATTCCAGGACCAGGAGACAGCATAATTAAATCGTACTGATTAATATCTTCTAATGTTATTTCATCGTTTCTAAAAACTGTTGGAAAATCGCCCGTAATTTTTTCAACCATATGAACTAGGTTGTAAGTAAACGAATCGTAATTGTCTATGATTAGTATTTTCATATTTCCTATCTGTCATTGCGAAGCAAATCTATAATTTGCTGTGGCAATCTTATTTTTAATAAAGAGATTACTTTGTCGTAAACTCCTCGTAATGACTTAAATTTTTTCAGCTAAAATCAATGCTTTTTTCAAAGCCGCTAATTTATTATTTACTTCTTGTAATTCTTTTTCTTCTTGAGAATGAATTACAATTCCTGCTCCGGCTTGATAATATAATTTATTCTGCTTGCTTACAAAAGAACGAATGGCAATCGCCAAATTTACAGAACCGTCTAAACCTATAATTCCAACCGCTCCTCCGTAAAATCCGCGAGATTGATTTTCATACCGATCAATTAACTCCATGGCTTTATATTTTGGAGCTCCGCTTAAAGTTCCCGCAGGAAACGTATCGCCAACAATAGTCATTGGATCTCCTTTAATTTTTCCTTGAACGGTAGAAACCAAATGAATTACATGACTAAAAAACTGTACTTCTTTAAAGACTTCTACTTTCACTTGATCTGCATGCTTACTTAAATCGTTTCTTGCTAAATCGACCAACATCACATGCTCTGCAATTTCTTTTTTATCTTCAGAAAGCATTTTTCCAAGTTTAATATCTTCTGCCATATTTCCTGTTCTTCGGAAAGTTCCGGCAATTGGATTAATAGTTGCCTTCCCTGCTTCTATTTTAATTTGTGCTTCCGGAGAAGAACCCATCAACTTAAAACTTCCGTAATCAAAATAGAATAAATAAGGTGACGGATTAATGGAACGTAATGCTCTATAGACATTAAATTCATCTCCTTTAAATTCTTGTTGAAACTGACGCGATAAAACTAGTTGAAAAACATCTCCTCTTTTACAATGTGATTTAGCTTTGGTTACATAGTCTTTAAAATCATCATCTGTACAATTAGAAGATTCATCACCTACAATTTCAAAGTTTTGAGTATTGAATGCTTGCGCATCAATAATGGTTTTAATCTCTTCTATTCTTGATTCAGTTCCTTCTTCGATGTTTTCAATCAAAGTCATTTCATCATTAAAATGATTGATAGCAATAATGAAACGATAAAAACTATACTGCATGAAAGGAATCGCAGAAGGGGCTGGCGGGTTAGACAATTTAATAGTTTCAAAATACTGCACACTATCATAAGTTGTATACCCGTACAATCCATTAAATGATTTTAAAGAAGCATCACAATCTAAATCGATACTTTCACTAAAGTTAGAAAACAACTGATAAAAGTTACCCTCAACTTCTTCTTTAAAAACTGTTGTTCCTTTTTGTACAGCAGAAAACATATGATTCTCTACTTTCATAGAAACCACAGGTTCAATACATATAAAAGAATAACTTTCTTCCTTACTATGATAATCTGAACTTTCTAAAAGTAAGGTGTTTGCGTATTTATCTCTAAACCGTAAATATAAGCCTACAGGTGTTACAGTATCTGAAATACTAGTTGAACTGAGAGTTTTAAATTTTATTTTATCCATGAATGCTGAACTTGTTTCAGTATCTTTTTTAATAACTAAAAAAGGCTTATCGTGAGATAAGCCTTTTATTTATGTATTTAATACAAGAATAGGTCTCACTTATTTAAATAAGAGAGTTCCACCACCAAGTATTTTGTTGTCTTTGCATGATGATACAAATTTATAGACTCATTTTAAATATGACAAGTTTTCTAAGTGTTTTTTTAAGACTATTTACAATCTGTAAGACAATTAAAGGATATCAATCAAAAAAACTACAGATTATCGCTATATGTTAATTAAAAGTTTTAATTAAAAATCAAAATATATATTTTAGTTAATTATAATAACTTTAATTCGCTTCTTTGTATCGAATTAAAACAATCTCTCAAATTTACATTGAGACAAATAATAAAAAGAAAAGATTATGTGCGGAATTGTATGTGCGTTCGATTTAAAAGAAAGTCAAGAAAAGTTAAGGCCTCAACTATTAGAAATGTCTAAATTAATTAGACATCGCGGACCAGATTGGAGTGGTATCTACAGTAATGACAAAGCAATTTTATCACACGAAAGATTAGCAATAGTTGATCCAGCTTCTGGGAAACAACCTTTATTAAGTAAAGACGAAAGTTTAATATTAGCCGCTAACGGAGAAATATACAACCATCAAGAATTAAGAAAACAATTTGAAAATAAATATGAATTTCAAACAAAATCTGACTGTGAAGTAATTCTTGCTTTGTATCAAGAAAAAGGGACTGCATTTTTAGATGACTTAAACGGAATTTTTGGTTTTGCTATTTATGATGCTAAAAATGATGAATATTTAGTTGCCAGAGATCATATGGGAATTATTCCATTATATATAGGATGGGATAAAAATGGTACTTTTTATGTAGCTTCTGAATTAAAAGCTTTAGAAGGTGTTTGTAATAAAATTGAAGTTTTTCCTCCAGGACATTTCTTATCTAGTAAAGATGGTAAGTTGACACAGTGGTATCAAAGAGATTGGATGGATTATGAAGCGGTAAAAGAAAATCAAACTTCTATTCACGAATTGCGTGATGCATTAGAAGCTGCAGTACACAGACAACTAATGTCTGATGTTCCTTATGGAGTTTTACTTTCAGGAGGTTTGGATTCTTCAATTACTTCTGCCATTGCAAAAAAATATGCGCAAAAGAGAATTGAATCTGGAGATACACAAGAAGCTTGGTGGCCTCAATTGCACTCTTTTTCAATTGGATTAGATGGCTCACCAGATTTAGCAGCTGCACAAATAGTTTCAGATCATATTGGAACCATCCACCATGAAGTGACTTTTACAATTCAAGAAGGATTAGATGCAATTCGAGATGTTATTTATCATTTAGAAACTTATGACATCACTACTATTAGAGCTTCTACTCCAATGTATTTATTAGCAAGAGTGATAAAATCTATGGGAATTAAAATGGTCTTGTCTGGCGAAGGTGCTGATGAAATTTTTGGAGGGTACTTATACTTCCATAAAGCTCCAAATGCTGAAGAATTACATAAAGAAACTGTAAGAAAATTAGATAAGTTATATCAATATGACTGCTTACGCGCTAATAAAAGTTTAGCAGCATGGGGAATTGAAGGTCGAGTACCATTCTTAGATAAAGAATTTATGGATGTAGCCATGAGAATCAACCCACAAGATAAAATGATTAACGGAGAGCGCATGGAAAAATGGGTTTTAAGAAAAGCTTTTGAAGAGTACTTGCCAGAGTCTGTTGCTTGGAGACAAAAAGAACAATTTTCAGATGGAGTTGGGTATAACTGGATCTGTCTCTTATACACATCTCCGAGCCCACGAGA
>CAJXRR010000069.1 GCA_913060575.1 uncultured Flavobacterium sp. | reverse complement strand
TCTACACAGAGTAGATCGTCGGCAGCGTCAGATGTGTATAAGAGACAGTTCCTGATGTATTCTCAATTCTTTCAGCTTTGCCTCCTGAAATTATAAAGGTGCCGTTATCATGACTACAAAATAAGGTGTTTTTAATTTTTTGGAGTGACCAAACTTGACCCTCAGTTCCTTTAATAAAGCTAAAAGAACCTTTTTTGTTTTGATCTTTATAAAACAACCCCTGATTGGTTCCTAAATATAAAATGTTATCATCTAATATGGTAGTATATACAGAGCCCAGAATTCCTAATTGATCTTTATAAACCCTAAAAGGAGCATTAAAGTTTATATTACTAATCCCATTATCCATGCCTAGCCATACATTTTGATTGGCGTCTTCAAACAATGAAAGTATTGTATTATTTCCTAAACCTTTACTTTGATTAATCTCATATACAATCTCTTTATTTGTGTTTACATGTAGAATTCCGTTAGAAACGGTACCCAAAATTAGACTTCCATTGCTTAGTTGTAAGCTATTATAAATACTATACTTATCAAGTTTATAGTTTAGTTTTATATCCCATTCTTTGATCGATTTATTACTACCCATAGTAAAAAGACCGTTTTCTTTAGTTTGAAATAGTAATTCATCATTAATGTCAAATACATTAACAACAATTCTATCTTTTAATAAGATATCATTGGTTACTAAAACCTCTTTACCGTCTTCAAACTTGAATATACCATCATTTATTTTTTGAAAATAAATACTTTTTTTAACCTTATAAATCTTAGTAATAGTAGTTTCTGATTTTATTATTTTAAAAGATTTATCAGCTGTATTGTAAATATATATTCGGTCTAAGGATTGAAACACTATCCATTGATCAAGCGCTAAGATGTTCCAAAACTCTTCGTCTTCGGCAAGAGAGATGCTCTCCTTAACCAGAGAAGTATAGTTTAATACACCAAATTCATTCTTCTCCCAATAACCAAAATCCATATAACACCCAGTATATATTTTCCCATCAATGACCTTAACAGATCTTATGATTGATGAATTTGGAGATTTATAAAGTTTCCATCGGGCGCCATTATAAGCGAGTAAACCTTTATTATTTGCAAAATAAATTGACTTATCAGTGTCTTGAGATATTCCCCAGTTTTGATCTTCTGCTCCATAGTCTTTTGGTTTAAAAACTTCAATAGGAGGAAGCTCTTGAGAAAAAACACTAAGTTGAAAAAGTATAAAAAAAGTGATTAAATGATTTAGTTTCATCGTTTATCTGTCATAAATATTAAGAACAAAGAAAATTGATTCATTCACTTTAAAAAGCAAAGTATTTTTTTTGTTTGGTTACTAAAGTAGTTTAAATCTTTTAAAACAATGCTATTTTAACTTCATTGTATGGTTAGTGTTGTCGTTATTTTAATTATTGTAGTACTATGTATAGGGTTAAAAGATGTTAAATCAATCATAAAAACTAATTCGTTAAAAAAAAACATCATGAATAATTATAAGTTTTTGTAACTTATCAATCGATATCTTAAACAATAAATTATGCCAGATTATACACTAAAAATTAATGGTAAAACAACAACGGTAACCGCAGAAGCAGACACACCGCTTTTATGGGTTCTCAGAGATGAACTTGATATGGTAGGAACCAAATTTGGTTGTGGTATAGCACAATGTGGTGCTTGTACTGTTCATTTAGACAATATCGCCGTTAGAAGTTGTTCTTTGCCAATCTCAACTATTTCAGGAGAATCAATCACAACTATTGAAGGACTTTCTGAAAACGGAACCCATCCTGTTCAAGAAGCTTGGAAAGAAATAGATGTACCTCAATGTGGTTATTGTCAGGCTGGCCAAATGATGACTGCTTCTGCATTCTTAAAAGAAAACCCAAATCCAACTAAAGAAGAAATAAGAGAAGCGATGCATGGTAATATTTGTAGATGTGCATCATATAATAGAATAGAAAAAGCAGTGGAGGTAGCTGCTAAAAACTCTTAATCAACTAAAACACAAAACATGGAATCTCAAAATAATTCACTTAATTTTAGTAGAAGAAATTTTTTAAAAACCTCAGTACTTGCTGGAGGAGGAATGTTGATTGGGTTTAATTTATTGAACGCCTGTAAACCAAATGTAGTGCCACCTGTAGATATATCAAAGTTAAATTTTAATGATTTTAATGCATTTATCAAAATCTCAGAAGAAGGCTATGTTACAATTTTCTCACCTAATCCAGAGATTGGTCAAGGAGTAAAAACATCTATGCCCATGATTATTGCTGAAGAGTTGGATGTTGCTTGGGACAAAGTAAATGTAGCTCAAGGAGCGTTAGATACTAAAAACTATCAAAGACAAGTTGCTGGTGGAAGTCAATCAATACGTTTTGGATGGGATGCTTTACGCCAAACAGGTGCAACAGCAAAACAAATGTTAGTTAATGCAGCTGCAGCTAAATGGGGAGTAGCTGCTTCAACATGTACTGTCTCAGAAGGAATTATAACAAATTCGAATGGGGATACATTAGGATATGGCGATGTTGTAAAAGAAGCAGCCGCATTAGAAGTTCCTGAAAACGTAAAATTGAAAGAATCCAAAGATTATAAAATTATTGGACAGGATATTAAGAATGTAGACATTGACAAAATTAGAACGGGAAAACCGTTGTTTGGTTTAGATTATAAATCCGAAGGAATGGTTTATGCCTCGGTTTTAAGACCTCCCGCTTTTGGAAAAAAACTCGTTAGTTTTGACGATTCTAAAGCTAGAGCTGTCAATGGCGTAATTGATGTTATCCGATTTGGGGATAAAATTAAATTGTTAGACGGAAAAATTGGCTTTACCAGAGTTACTGACAAAATTGCTGTTATAGGAAACAGTACTTGGGCAGCGATGAAAGGTAAAAAGGCTTTACTAGCAGAATGGGCAGATGAAGCCAAATTAGAGAGCACTGAAGATCATGATAAAGAATTGTTTAAAATTCTTGATGGAAATAAATTTGACACTAGAAGAGAAGATGGAAATATAACAAAAGCATTTGCGCAAGCAGACAAGGTGATTGAAAAAACCTATGAATCTCCATTCTTACCTCACAATTGTATGGAACCAATGAACTTTTATGCGAATGTAACTGCTGAAAAAATTCATTTGGTTGGACCGGTTCAAACTCCAGCTTGGTTATCTTCGTTAGTATCTGGAATGTTTGAAAGAAAACCAGAAGAAGTTCATGTAGAGATGACTCGCATGGGTGGTGGTTTTGGAAGAAGACTATACAGTGACTTCGCATTAGAAGCTGCAGAAATTTCAGATGCAGCCAAGAAACCAGTGAAAGTAGTTTTCTCTAGAGAAGATGATATGGCTGCAGGAACTTATAGACCAGCTATTAAATATCGAATTAAAGCCTCTTTAAAAGATGGAAAAATTACCGGATATCATTTAAAAGAAGCTGCAATTAACTCCAATATGTATGGATTAATTCCTAACTTTTTTCCTGCAGGTTGTATTCCTAATTATAAAGTAAGTACAGGAAATTACCAAAGTAAAATGACTACCGGAGCCTGGAGAGCCCCATATACAAACTTCTTAGCTTTTGCTGAGCAAAGTTTTTTTAGTGAACTCGCAGAAGAATTAGGTAAAGACCATCCAACATTGCTTTTAGAGTTACTTCAAAATGTAAAAGGAACTACAGATGAGAATATTCAATATTCTGGAGAACGAATGGAAAACACGATTAAGTTAGCCTTAGAAAAATCTAACTGGGGTAAAGTTCCAGAAGGAACCTATCAAGGATTTGCTGCTTATTATAGTCATAATACACATGTAGCAGAAGTAGCAGACATTGAAATGAAAGATGGGATGCCAGTTGTTAAAAACGTAACGGTAGCTGTAGATTGCGGAATCGTTGTAAATCCTTTAGGGGCTAAGAATCAAGTTGAAGGTGGAGTACTGGACGGAATCGGACATGCAATGTATGGCGACTTTAACTTTAAAGATGGGGCGCCACAGGCAGTAAATTTTGATAAATATCGTTTAATAAGAATGCAAGAAACACCTCAGGTAAACACCTATTTTGTTGAAAATGATTTATCACCAACAGGCCTAGGAGAACCAGGATTGCCACCAGCAGGAGGTGCTGTTGCTAACGCCATTAAAGTAGCAACAGGAAAACGACTGTTAAAGCAGCCATTTATAAATCAGTTAGATGCTTCTAAAAGTAAAATTTTAGGATAATTTCAATAATTTTTGATACGCTTCTTTGGTATCTACATCAAAAAACGGGGTTTTAGAATTCATTTTTAAAACCTCTTTTTTGTATTTTTTTACGACAGGTTTCGCTCCTTCATCATCTGATAAAATAGTTAGTTCATTAAATAATGATCTGTCAAAAATTGCCGGAACACCTGCAACTTCTTCATAATTAGTAAGAACAATTCGTTTTCCAGAAGAGTCAGATAACGCCATCAATTCTTCATAATGTTCTGTAGTTACTAGAGGTAAATCACTTAAAGTAACTAAAACTCTATCGTATTTATCTTTCTTTTTTATAAACTCTATTCCTTTACTTAAAGAGCTGCCCATACCATCTTCCCAGTTATTGTTTTTGATAACGGTAGCTTTTTGACTTCTGATTGATTTAAAAATATCAGAGAAATGAGCTCCAATAACAATAAAGGTGTCTGAGTATTTTAGAGGCGCTGCTTGTTCAATTGTGTGAATTAATAAAGTTGTATCATTATAAGGTAACAATTGTTTTGGTTCACCCATTCTTTTGGACTCCCCAGCAGCAAGAATTAAAATAGCAGTTTTAGACATTATTGATGTATTCCGGTTTGTTTATCCTTCAAAGATATGGGTTTTTGATTTCTAAAAACAGATAATATTTCAGCAAGAATAGAAATAGCAATTTCTTGTGGAGTTTCTGCACCAATATTAATTCCGGAAGGACCATAGATACTAGCAAAGAAATTCTCAGAGAGGAGTTCGTTTTTTTCTAATAATTCATTCAATAATTTCTCTCTTCTTTTGCTGGGTCCTAATAAGCCAATATATCTAATATCTTTTTCTACAAGTTCTGATAAATAGGTTAAATCTTTCACATAACTATGGGTCATTAACATGATAGCAGTTTGAGAATCAAAGTTTAGGTTACCAAATGTAGTTGCATTGATTCCTAAATATTCTGAAGCTCCAGGGAAATTATCAATTGCTTTTGGATCATCTGTTGGAGCAACTATAGCGACTTCCCAACCAGTTGTTGAAGCATAGTTACATAATTGAACAGCATCGTGTTCAGATCCAACTATAATTAATTTAAAACCAGCTTTTACCGTTTGAGAAAAAACATCTAAATTTTCTTCAGTCACAACCTCTGAAACAGAAAAAAGAACTTCTGAAAAATTAAAAACAGATCCTCCTATTAATCTATTGGATTCTTCTTTAGAATAAAAAGCACTAATTGAAAAGGGTTTTCTAGCGTTGCATTGTTTTTCAAAGGCTTCATAAAAAGTATCCTCTGGATTAAAAGGTTCAATTAAAATATAAAGAATTCCCTCACACCCTAATCGATAACGACCATCATATTCCATCAATTTGGGAGTGTTTGTTTCAAAAACACTTTGAGCTTGCCTTAAGATTTCTTTTTCTACACACCCCCCACTAACTGCACCAATCATTTTTCCATTTTCTTGAATAGACATTCTAACTCCTGGCCTTCTATATGAAGAGCCCTCTAAAGAAACAACAGAAGCTAAAACCGTTTTAACTCCATGGGTTTTTGCAATTTTAGCAGAACGGATAATGTCTTTTAATTCGTGTAGCATATCAAAGAACTAAAATACAAATTTCAGCAGTTATTGCATACCTTCATTTCAACTTTTAAAGAAAGAATTTGAATTCTTTATCTTTACTGATATACTTTCAAAATTATGAAAAACTCCATTTTAATATTTCTGATAGCTCTAGTTTTCTCTGGAGAGATACTTGCTCAAAAAAATGATGTTGCGTCAAACTCTTATTGGACACAAGGAAAAGCCGAAGTAAATGTTTATGAGGTATCACAAAATAGATATAAAGAAAATCACCCTGGACAACTTGTAAGTGTTTTTGTTACCGAGGATTTTCTGACGGATAAACAAGTCAAGAATGAGACCTATACCAGTAAAAGTTCTACTTGGATTTTAAAGAACATTCAGTTAAAAAAATTCACGACTGGAGTTTATGATTATTCTTTATTTAGTTCTGTCTTTACTCCTATTGATAGAGGTCAATTTCCAAAATCATTAAAAGTTTCTGCCTCTTCACAAGAGTGGTGTGGAACAATTTACACACAATTTAATCTCATTTTTAATACAGATTACAAAGTAGAACATCGTTCTTATTTTGAGAAAGAAGGTGATAAAACTACTAGAATAAAAAGATCATTTTTAGAAGATGAAGTTTTTACGGTACTTAGAATGAACCCAGCATTATTACCAAAAGGATATGTTCAGTTTATTCCTCCTGCGAATTATATTCAAATGAAACATTTACCATTACAATCTTTTAAAGCTAAGGCCTCACTAAATTCTTATGATAAAGAAGACTTACCTGGCGGGGACTTAATGGAATACAAAATAGAATACGTTCAATTGAAAAGAACAATACGCATTGTTTTTGAAAACAAAGCACCTTATAAAATTATCGGTTGGTTTGAAACTTTTCCTTCTGCATTTGATGGAAAATTAAGAACTACTCGTGCCGTTTTAAAGAAACAAAAAATGTTACCTTATTGGAGTCAGAATAGTTTAAAAGACGCTACTTTAAGAAAAGAATTGGGTCTTAATTAAAAGAAAATATCTTGCGCCAACCTAAAAGTATTGGCATGTGCATCTACTATAATTTTAATATCTTTAGAATAACCACCACCCATACTACACATGACAGGAATACTTTGATCTTTACAATTTTGCAAAACGATTCTGTCTCTTTCTTTACAACCCTCTAAACTTAAAGAAAGTTTCCCTAATTTATCAGATTCGATGACATCTACACCACAGAGATAGTAGATAAAATCTGGTTGTTGCTCTTTAATTAAGTTGGGTAAGGTTTCTTTTAAAATTGATAAATATTCAGCGTCTTTTGTTCCGTTTTCTAACGGAATATCTAAATCACTTTGCTCTTTATGAAATGGATAATTGCTTCTTCCGTGCATTGAAAAAGTAAAAACAGCTGTGTCGTTTTGAAAAATTTCTGCGGTACCATTTCCTTGATGTACATCTAAATCAACAATTAAAATTTTAGTAGCTAATCCATTTTCTAATAAATATTTTGCACCAATCGCCTGATCATTTAACATGCAAAACCCCTCACCTCTGTTGGTAAACGCATGATGTGTTCCGCCTGCAATGTTCATGGCAATTCCATGTTTAATTGCATATTCACTAGCTTTCATGGTTCCGTCTGCAATGATCATTTCTCTGGCAATTAATTCTTCGCTTAATGGAAAACCAATTTTTCTAGCAGCTTTTTGATCTAAAGTAATGTTCAATAAATGGGAAACATAATCAGCATCATGTACCATAAAAAAGTACTTATTATTTGGAATTTCAGGTTCAAAGAAATTTTCTTCTATACAAGTTCCTTCATACAATAATTGTTGCGGTAAGAGATCATATTTTGCCATCGGAAATCGATGCCCATCTGGCAAATGATGTTTGTAAATAGGATGGTAAGCAATTTTTAGCATTCGCAAATTTACGCTTTCACAAATTCTTTTTCAATTTCTTCCAAAGATTTTCCTTTGGTTTCGGGCACTATTTTTAACATGATAAAGAAACCTATAAAAGCAATAATCCCAAACAAGAAAAAGGACATGGCATTTCCTAAATTTGATAATTCCCAAGGGAAAATTAATTGAATGATAGAACTCACTAGTGAGTTTACAAAAGCAATAATTCCGATGGCTAATCCTCTATATTTTAAAGGATATAATTCGGACAGTAGCACCCACATAACAGGACCTAAAGAAAAAGCAAAACAAGCGATAAAACCTAAAATCCCAATTAAAATTAAAGTAGCATTTATAGTAGTGGCTGCTTCTAAAATAGCGCCATCATTTTTACTGTAAACCTGATTTCCTAAAATAGCTTTTAACTCATTTTTAAAATCCACATCAAAAGTATACTCTTTATTGGCGATGCTTTCTAGTTTTTCTGATCCAGTAAATGAGAAGGTTTTAATATTATCTGAGGTTAGTTTGTAGCTTGCTTGCTTAAAACCATAGGCGCATAATAATAAACTAATAGAGATTCCTAAAGTACCAATCAATAACAAAGGTCTTCTTCCCATTTTATCAATTAAATACATGGCAATTATGGTAAAAACTACCGTAATAGAACTTAATAAGATTCCAGAAGAAAAGGCAGCGTCTGTTCCAATTCCTGTTTGTTTAAAAATAGAAGTTGCATAAAAATAGACAGCGTTAATTCCTGTAATTTGTTGTAAAATTCCAACCATTAATCCTACTATAAAAATAAAACGAAGACCAGGTTTTAATAATTTTCTAATATTAGAATTTGAGGTATTTCTATTTTGATCACTATTTTTTTCAATGGCTATTATTTCACTTTCAGCAAATGTTTCACCATGAATTTGAATTAACACCTTTTTTGCTGCATCAATTTTATTGCTAAGATATAACCATCTTGGACTTTTAGGCACAAAAAACAAGGCAATAAAATAGAGTAAAGCTGGTATTAATTCAACTCCCAACATCCATCTCCATACAGTTGTATCTGAAAGAAATGTGCTTTCAGGAGAGTTGTATTTATTAAAAAAGTAATTGCTTAAAAACGCAGCAAAGAACCCTAGAACAATGTTTAATTGTTGAATTGCTACTAATTTTCCTCTGTTTTTGGCTGTTGAAATTTCTGCAATATACATAGGGGCTAAAACCAACGCCGCTCCAAATGCCAAACCACCAATCATTCTTGCTATATATAACATTTCGTAGGATGAAGCGAAAGCAGATAATAAGGCAGAAACTGCATATAAGAAAGCTACGTAAATAAGAATTCTTCTTCTTCCTAATTTGTCACTTAATTTACCTGAGAAAAGCATGGCAATCATGGCTGCAAAAGAAGGGGAACTCACCACCCAGCCAGACTGAATATCATTTAAATTGAATTCGCCACCAGCATAAGACATGACTCCAGAAATGATACCAGCATCAAAACCAAATAAAAATCCTCCAAGAGAAACAACAAAGGAAATGAAGATTAATTTTTTTGACATGATTTGTTTCTCTCTGTTTATTCTAGACTTTAGTTTTAACTAATTTGTTGTCCGTTGGTTACTTTTTGTTCTGGTTCTACAAAAGCCAATTTACCGTCTGGAGTATCGGTCATTAAAATCATTCCCTGACTTTCTACACCTCTAATTTTTCTTGGAGCTAAGTTGGTTAATACAGTAACTTGTTGGCCAATAATATCTTCCGGAGCAAAACTTTCTGCAATACCAGAAACAATAGTTCTTACATCGATACCAACATCTACTTTTAACTGTAGTAATTTTTTAGTTTTAGCAACTTTTACAGCTTCTAAAATGGTTCCAACTCGCATATCTAACTTTGTAAAGTCTTCAAATTCGATGGTTTCTTTCTGAGGCTCTATTAATTTATCTTGTGCTGAGCTTGTCGAAGTATTCGCTTGTTCATTTTCTCTTTTGGTTGCTGCTAATTTTTCTAGTTGAATTTCAACAGTTTTATCTTCAATTTTTGAGAATAGCAATTCAGCTTTTCCAATTTGATGTCCAGCTGGAATTAAAATATCTTTTTCTGAAACATCATTCCATGAGTTTTGGTCGCTGAGCGGATTCGAAGCGATATTGAGTATCTTTTTCAGTTTATCAGAAGTAAAAGGTAAAAAAGGCTCAGAAACAACGGCTAAAGCTGTTGCTATTTGCAAAGCCACATACATAATTGTTTTTACGCGTTCTTCATCTTGTTTAATTACTTTCCAAGGTTCTTCATCAGCCAAATATTTATTTCCTAATCTGGCAAGATTCATTAATTCTTGAGAAGCTTCTCTAAATCGGTATCGTTGGATCGATTTTCCAATACTTTTTGGGAAATCTTTAATAGCCGCTAAGGTATCTTCATCAACTTCCGTGAATTCTCCTGGTGATGGAATTATACCTTGATAATATTTATTAGTTAATACAACAACACGATTGATAAAGTTTCCAAATATAGCAACCAATTCGTTGTTATTTTTAGCTTGAAAATCTTTCCAAGTAAAATCGTTGTCTTTGTTTTCTGGAGCGTTTGCTGTTAACGTATAACGTAAAACATCTTGCTGTCCTGGAAAATCTTCTAAGTACTCATGCAACCAAACTGCCCAATTTTTTGAAGTTGATAATTTATTGCCTTCTAAGTTTAAAAACTCGTTTGCAGGAACATTTTCTGGCAAAATATAATCACCATGTGCTTTTAGCATGCTTGGAAAAATAATACAGTGAAAAACAATGTTGTCTTTACCAATAAAATGTACCAATTTGGTGTTTTCATTTTTCCAATAATCTTCCCAATTTTTACCTTCACGAGCCGCCCATTCTTTTGTTGATGAGATATAACCAATGGGCGCATCAAACCAAACATAGAGTACTTTTCCTTCACCACCATCAACAGGAACTGGAATTCCCCAATCTAAATCACGAGTGACAGCTCTTGGCCTTAAACCATCATCAATCCAAGATTTTACTTGACCTAACACATTTGTTTTCCAATCATTTTTATGACCTCCTAAAATCCATTCACGTAAAAAAGATTCATGTTTATCTAAAGGTAAAAACCAGTGTTTGGTTCCTTTAACGGTAGGAACATTTCCAGTAATTGCCGATTTAGGATTAATTAAATCAGTTCCATTATGACTGGTTCCACAATTTTCACATTGATCACCATAACTTTCTTCAAAACCACATTTCGGACAAGTTCCAACAACAAATCTGTCTGCTAAAAATTGATTTGCTTCTGCATCATACAATTGCTCTGTTACTTCTTCAATAAATTCGCCTTTTTCATGTAAATCAATAAAAAACTCAGAGGCTGTTTTATGATGAATTTCAGAGGAGGTTCTAGAATAATTGTCAAAAGAGATTCCAAAATCTAGAAAAGATTGTTTGATGATTCCATGATATTTATCAATAATATCTTGGGGAGAAACACCTTCTTTCTTTGCTCTCATAGGAATAGCAACTCCATGTTCATCACTTCCACAGATATAGGCAACATCATTTCCTGTTAATCGTAAATATCTAGCATAAATATCTGCAGGAACATAAACACCTGCTAAATGACCAATATGAATTGGACCGTTAGTATACGGCAAGGCTGCGGTAATCGTATATCTCATGAATCTAGTTTTGGACTATTTTTTGATTGACAAAAGTACAAAAAGCAAGTTGAACATATTTTTGAAAGCCCAATGAATTTAAATACATTTACAAAAATCATTAGTATGAAGAGACGAATTAAATTCGTATCCTTAATTTTTTCCCTTATTTCTTTTTTGTCCTTTGGACAAATAAAGAATGATTCAATTTCTAAACCAATGAAATTAATACAACCCAACTATTTAAAAGCAGGAGATACCATTGCTATATTGGCTCCGGCTGGAATACTAAAGAGTAAGCAAGATATTATCAATGATGCAAAGAAATTAGCAGAAAGTTGGGGATTGCACGTTTTGATTGGTGAACATGTTTTTTATCAAAACAATCATTTTGCCGGTACAGATAAAGAACGTGCAAGTGATTTTCAAAAAGCATTAGACAACTCTAGTGTTAAAGCAATTTGGTCTGCAAGAGGAGGTTATGGGAGCGTACGTATTTTAGATAAATTAGACTATTCTAAGTTTTTACAAAACCCAAAATGGATTATTGGTTATTCGGATGTTACAGCTTTTCACAGTCATATTCATAATCTGGGAGTAGAAACCATGCATGCCATGATGGGAACCAGTTTACAATTTGATGAAGAAGAAACAAAAGAAAGTATCGAAACTTTTAGAAAAGCTTTGTTTGGAGATGAGTTGACTTATGAAATTGCTTCATCAAAATTTAATAAAAAAGGTGTTGCTGAAGGGCAATTAATAGGAGGTAATTTAAGTATTCTTATGACCATGTTAGGAAGTGAAACTCAATTAAAAACAGAAGGTAAAATCTTATTTATCGAAGAAATAGGCGAATATAAATATCACATAGATCGAATGTTACATAGCTTAAAAAGAGCAGGATATTTCAAGGATTTAAGAGGGCTTGTGGTTGGAGATATGAGTAACATTAAAAAGAATACCACAAAATGGGGAACTTCTATAGAGCAACTTATTTTAGACGTGGTTTCAGCATATGATTTTCCTGTGATTTTTAATTTTCCAGCGGGACATGAAACCGATAATAGAGCATTAATTTTTGGAAGAACCATCCAAATGAATGCAAAAGAAACAACTTCAGAAGTTATTTTTAAATGAAATTTATAGAAGATAGCATAGCAGACTTTGCCTCTTTTATTTGGGGATATCCATTATTA
>CAJXRR010000068.1 GCA_913060575.1 uncultured Flavobacterium sp. | reverse complement strand
GGAAAGAGATAGGACATGTTCCTAGAAAATTTTCAGATGATATTTGGAAAAAATTTAAAGCAGCTTGTAATCATTATTTTGATCGTTATCACAAACAGAAAAATGAATTAAATCCAGAGCAAAAAGAAACGGTAGATAAAAAATCAGAGCTTTTAGATTCTTTAAATTCAAAAGACTACACAACAAAAAAATCTATTACCGAACTAATGGATAACTGGAATGCATTAGGTGTTTTGCCAAGAAGTGCTAGAGCTGTTGATTCTAAGTTTAATAAATTTATAGATAGTGTTTTATCGAACCTTTCTATTGATAAAGATGAAATAGTACTCTTAAAATTTAAGAATATCGTTAATGGATATGTTGCTAATAATGACTCTAGAAAACTAGATTCTGAATTAATGTTTATTAGAAAAAAGATTGATGAAAACGTTAAGGAAATTCAGCAATTAGAAAATAATTTAAGCTTTTTCTCTAATGCTTCTGATGATAATCCATTGGTGAAAAGTGTTCGTAATAACATCAATGAATATAAAGAAGGCTTAGATCTTTGGAAAAAGAAATTAGCCTACTTAAGAACAATAGAATACTAATAGAAATAGTTGCAAAATAAAAAACTCGAACTTTTAAAAGTTCGAGTTTTTTATTTTATATGCTTTTTTGATTAAGAAAAAAGATTGTCAATTTTCTCTTTTTCTTCTGCAGCTAAGCCAGCATCAATTAAGATACGTCCACTGTGCTCATCTATTGTAATTTTCTTACGAGTTGCAATCTCTAACTGAACCTGAGGCGGAATTGTAAAGAAAGATCCGCCAGAAGCTCCTCTTTCAATAGCTACAACAGCCAATCCATTTTTCACTTTAGTTCTAATTCTAGTGTAAGCATTTAATAAATGATCATCAATAGAACCAGAAAATTCTTTAGATTTTTCTTGTAATAATTTTTCTTCTTTTTCAGTTTCTTTTAAGATAGCATCTAATTCAGATTTCTTGTGATCTAAATGAAGTTGTTGTTTGTCTAGCTTTTCTTTAGTCGTATCAATTACTTCATTTTTTTGTTCAATCTTAGCCTGATATTCTTTAATGCGCTTTTCAGATAATTGAATTTCTAATTCTTGATATTCAGTTTCTTTAGCTAAAGAATCAAATTCTCTGTTATTTCTAACTTTCTTTTGTTGCTCTTCGTATTTAGCCATTAATGCTTTAGATTCTTCAATCGCTAACTTTTTGTTATTGATATCTGTTTCTAAATTTGCAACATCTTCAGCTAAATTTGAAAGTCTTGTATTTAATCCAGTTACTTCATCTTGTAAATCTTCAACTTCTAAAGGCAATTCACCACGTACATTTCTAATTTCATCTATTCTAGAATCAATTAATTGTAAGTCGTATAGCGCTCTTAACTTTTCTTCAACAGTAACTTCTTTCTTCTTTGCCATGTTTATATATAATAAATTGGATTTGTACTTTTTTCTGATAAAACGACTGCAAAACTAGTGAATTTTTTTGTAAGATACTCAACCAAAAGGTTTTTTGTAAACTGCTCACTTTCATAATGTCCTACGTCTATGAGTAAGATTTTTTCTTCTGCCTTAAAAAAATCATGATATTTAAAATCTGCACTGATGTAAACATCTGCTTTTTCATTAATTGCAGCAGAAATAGCAAAACTTCCAGAACCGCCTAAAACCGCCACTTTTTTAATTGATTTATTTAAACTTTTAGAGTGACGAACACCACCAGAATTAAAAATCATTTTTACATAATTTAAAAAATCATTTTCGTTCATTGGCTCAGCTAATTCACCCATCATTCCCATACCAATATCTGAATTCTCTTTTGGTAGTAAGATGCTAGTATTTTGTATACCTAATACCTCACACATTTTAGCGCTAACACCTACTTTACTATTATCTAAAGCGGTATGAGTTGCGTAAATGGCAATATTATTCTGTATGGCTTTTAAGACAACTCTTTCTACATAAGAATTTCCATTAATTTTTTTCAATCCACTAAAAATAATTGGATGAAAACTTACAATCAGATTACATTTATTAGCAATTGCTTCCTCTATAGTTTCTTCTAAAGTATCAAGTGTAACCAGTATTCCAGTGACTTTCGTTTGGTAATCACCAATTAGTAAACCAACATTATCAAAGTCCTCTGCTTGTTGTAAAGGTGCAATTTCCTCTAAATAATTTGCAACATCTTTAATTGTCATAAATAAGAATTTGAAATCAAAGTTACTATTTTTAATGTATTTTCGTAGTCAATGAGAGCGATTCGATTTTTATTATTTCCATTTGCTGTTTTATATGATTTGGTAACTAGGCTTCGTAATTATTTTTACGACACCGGAGTTTTTAAATCAACTTCTTTTGATATTCCGATTATTGCAGTTGGAAACCTAAGTGTTGGCGGAACAGGAAAGTCACCTCAAATAGAATATTTAATTCGATTATTACAGCGGACGAATAAAATTGCTGTTTTAAGTAGAGGTTATAAAAGAAAAACGGACGGATTTGTTTTAATAAATAAATCACATACAGCAGAAGATGTGGGTGATGAACCTTTGCAGTTCTTTAAAAAATTTCCATCAATTTCAGTTGCTGTAGATGCAAATCGTGTCAACGGAATTCAAGAGTTAAAGAATAAAGTAAATCCAGATATAGTTTTGTTGGATGATGCTTTTCAACATAGAAAAGTACAAGCAGTTTTTTATGTATTACTGACTAAATATAATGATTTATATGCTGATGATTTTCTATTGCCAACTGGGAATTTACGTGAAAGTAGAAGTGGAGCAAGAAGAGCTAATGTTATTGTAGTAACTAAATGTCCGAAAAACCTTTCAGAAAAAAAACAGACAGAAATCAAAAATGAATTAAAGGTACATTCTCACCAACAAGTATTTTTTTCAACAATAGATTATCATGCTAAAACAGGAGGGAAGCAACAAATTTCTTTAGAGAAACTTTCGGATTATGAAGTTGTATTGGTCACTGGAATTGCAAATCCAACACCATTATTAGAATTTCTTAGTAGTAAAAAGTGTAAAGTACATCATTTAAGTTTTTCTGATCATCATAACTTTTCTGCACAAGAAATAGCCAACATTCAAACCAAGATTGACACATTAACTTCTGATAAAAAAATACTGCTGACTACTGAAAAAGATTATATGAGATTGTCAGATAAGATTGCTGATTTGAGCTATATAGAGATTGAAACTAAGTTTCTGGAAAATCAAGAAGATTTTGACAATAAGCTTATATCGATTTGTAAAATAAACTCTTAATAATTCCGTCTGCTAAGCCAATTTTAGGAACGTAGATTTTACGAGCGCCACTCCATTTCATCGCAGATAAGTAAATCTTTGTAGCAGGGATAATTACATCGGCTCTATCTGGATTTAAACTTAGCTCCGTAATTCGATCACTATAACTCATTTTCTTTAAAAACTGATATTGGGCATTTAAATAGATATAAGAAATAGGAGCACCTTCAGTTCTTCCAGACATTTTAAATAACTTATTAATGTTACCTCCAGAGCCTATTAAAGAAATTTTTCTATAGCCTAAAGTATTTTCTTTAATCCAACTTTCTATTCTTTTAAACGCTTCTTTATTCTGTTCTTTGGTATTGTTTAAAACACGGACGGTACCAATTTTAAACGATTTAGACTTTACTATTTTTCCCTTAGAGAATACAGTGAATTCTGTGCTTCCTCCTCCAACATCAACATATAAATACGATTTATCTCCAGAGATTAATTCATGTAAATCTGTTGAAGAAATAATAGCAGCTTCTTCTTTTCCACCAATGATATCAATTTTAACACCTGTTTTTTCTAGAATTTCTTCAGCTATTTGAATGCCATTTGAGGCTTCACGCATCGCAGAAGTTGCACAAGCTTTGTATTTTTCAACACCATGAACTTTCATTAGAAGTTTAAAAGCTTCCATGGCGTCAATCATTCTTTTTATGTTTTCTTCACTAATTGATCCATTCACAAAAGAATCTGCACCTAAACGAATGGGAACTCTTACTAAGGCAGATTTTTTAAATTGTGGTTCAAGGCCTTCTCTTACAATCACATTGGCAACTAATAAACGAATGGCGTTAGAGCCAATATCAATAGCGCCGTATTTTTTTATTGAAATCAATATTCTTTATTTATGATTTTTAGGAAACTCTACTAATAAAGTAGTTCCTTTTTTAATGTCTTTCCAGTGTTTTTCTTCAAAACTAATTCCAACTACTCCACAGGTAGGAACATGCGCAATAGGTTTACTTCCAAATTTGTTTACAAAAGTATTAATCCCATGATCATGACTAAAGATAATCACAGAATCAAAGCTATCGTCTAGAGCTTTTACCGTTTTTACTAGATAACTATCACTAAAACTATAGAGTTCTTTTTTAATTTTTAAATGAGAAAAAGGATAGTTGAAATTCTGGCAAAAAATCACAGCAGTATGTAAGGCTCTATTAGCCACACTTGAGATAAAAAAATCGGGTCTTTCCATTTTTTTAGCCAATACTTTAGACATGAGATGCGCATCATTAATCCCCCTTTTCTTTAGAGGTCTGTCTATGTCGCCAATGTTTTGGTATTCCCAAGATGACTTTGCATGCCTAACTATGTAGAGTTTTTTCATCGACTAGCTTTTTGCTTTTTTTTGAATCGTTAAGCAAGATAATTATTATTATTCTAATATTCTTTAAGAAAATAAAAACTATATAAGATTTTATAAGAAAAAATTGAAGCTAATAAAAGAGTAGTTATTTTTGAGGTTTTAAGGAGCCAATCTTTCTATTTTCCAAGAGAAATCTTCTTGTAAACTATATAAGATTCGATCGTGTAATCTGTTAGGTCTTCCTTGCCAAAATTCTATAGAAATAGGTTTTACTAGAAATCCGCCCCAGTGTGGTGGTCTAGGAATTTCTTTTCCTTCAAATTTCTGTTCGTAGTTTTTTAAGTTTTTTTCTAATTCCTCTCTAGAAGCGACCACGCCACTTTGGTTAGACGCCCAAGCACCTAGTTTACTTCCATCGGGTCTCGATTCAAAATAGCCATCTGATAAATTTTCAGCTTGTTTTTCAGCTGTTCCTTTGATGATGATTTGTTGTTCTAAAGCTGGCCAAAAGAACGATAAACAAATATGATTGTTTTCCAGAATAGCTTTTCCTTTTTCTGAATTGTAATTGGTATAGAAGATAAATCCTTCCCAAGTATATTTTTTTAACAAAACAACTCTGCTTTTCGGGAATCCATCTTTTCCAATGGTACTTACTGTGACAGCATTAGTCTCATCTACTGTGTCAGATTGATCAGCATGTAAAAACCATTTTTGGAATAATTCCATTGGGTTTTCCGGACAGTTGCTTTCTAATAATTCTTGCTTTTCGTACGATTTACGATAATTACTTAGATCTTTAGACATTACTAATAATTAGAGATGTAAAAATACGAAGGATTTGACAGTTTTTGAAAGAAATTTATCAATCCTATTCTTTAATTTGTTTGATGCCGCTAAACATAAAGAAGTAACCAATAAAAGCGATGATGTGAAATAATGTATCACTATTGACTAACTCAGATAAATTAATCTCAGAGACTTGTATTAATGTAGCAATAATCATAATTGTACAGAATAAAGAAAAATTTTGTTCACTTTTTCCTTTTTTCAGATTGATTAAATTCATGATAAAAAAGAACAGTAGCACTGGTGAATAATTCCCAACAACCAATATGAAGTTATGATAATAAAAAGAGCTAACAATAAATGCAATAAGTTGAACATAAGCAAAACCAGTTAAGAAGGCTCTAATTTTACCTTTGGTAAATGTGACAATCGTATATTGAAAGATAAAGAAAGTTGCCGCTGCAACAAATAAATAGGTAAATGTTCTAGGATAATAACGTTGATCTATGGGTTCAAAAAAACCATGATCTATTCCTCCCATAAATGCTGAAAGACCAGCAAAAAAAAGAAAATATCCAAGCAAGCCAGCTCTAGAGGTATGCGATTTTATTTTTCCGAAAATGAAGCCAGCTAAAAAGATACATTGTATTGCTAAAATGAAATCTGAAAGAGAGACTAATTGTAAAGCGTTTATCATTTTTTTAATTTGATTGATATTTTTTTTATTCTTCGTATGACTTGATAATGTTCCAAGCATACATGTTAAGACCTGTATCTTGCCTTGTAAATTTGTTTATTTTTTTCAAAAAAGCTTCTGCTTTGATTGTTTGACTTTCATTATAAGTGATGAATTCCATATAAAACTCTTCTATCTTTAAAAGTTCCTCAGGAATTTCTAATTTTTCATTAAAATCAACAGTAATATTTCTTAATTCTCTGAAGGAAGCAAACTCTTTAGGAATTTTTGTGATGTTGTTTCCTCTGAAATCTAAACCCATCAAATTGTTCATTTTAGTGAAAGCAGTCGGAATCTTTGTAAGATTACTGTTCGTGATTTCTATAAAGTATAAAGTTGAAATTTCTTCTATACATTTTGGAAGTTCAATACTTTTGCTACCATTAATACTAATTGTATTTAATTTTTTCAATTCGCAAATGCTATTCGGGATGGTTCCAATATTGATTCCTGTGATGTTTAAAGCAAAAAGGTTTTCTAACTTGTTAATTGATTCTGGAATCTCTTTATTTTTTGTTGAATCTACTAAATATAGATACTGAGTATTTTTACAGTTTTTTAAAGCATAGTTTACATTAGAAGCACATTCTGTTCCATTAACATGTGGATACAAAGTATCTAGTGTTTCATTTTTTGAGTTTTTATAGTTTTTGTAAAGAAATGGTTTGATAGTATTATTAACATAGCTTTCAAGATTTAAAGCTCCAGGGTAACTATAATAAATCCCTTCATGGATTTCCCCTAAATCGATAACTGGATCATATTTCCCAGTACCTTCAAACATCTTAACAAGACCATAAGTGTCAACGGTTATTTTTTTGTTATTAGGTCCAGAAAAGATAATTTCATTTTCAGATGGAGCTTCTCCGATACTAACACTTTCAATAATTAAATCGTTATGAACTTTATCTAAAATATTAGTAACAAAGTGTTTATTCTTTAAATCTTCAGCAATAATGTTAGCTATTTCATGACTTGTTTGTGTAGTGTTTATATAAACGGAATAGGGATTTCGATTTGATTTAACGCGGTATATTTTCTCATTTTTTTGGGAGGAAAATATTTCAATATGATTTCCATAATAATTACCGACAGCTCTGTTGTAAGATTTTAAACGTATAATTTCTGTCTGAACTGGAATCACATGTTGCATCTCAGTGTAAAGAGAGTGAAAGCTTTTTCTTATGGTTAAACGTGTTGCGTCATTTTCATTTTTATGATTAATGAAAATAATATATGGGGCATTTCTTTCTCTTTGATTAACCATTCCGAGTTTTGAAGATTTTTTTTGTTGAATCCCCCAAGTAAAATTTTCATGTTCAAATGAGATAATATCAATATCTGTTGTTCCTTTTGTATTAATTCCTACTTGTAAAATAAGTAAAACAACAATGGCTATTCCATAAGGCGCAAGAAGTTTAATTTTTGAGCCATTATTGTTTTCTTTTTTAGCTTTGATAAGTTTGATAATGAAAAAAATCAGAAAACCAACAATACCCGCTAAACTTGCTAGAATAAAAGCAGGAAAAATAATAAATCCTTTTATGTTTCCTTCAACTGGAATGATCGTTAAAAGCAAGGAAACTAAAAAAGAAGGAATAAAAAAAAGGTGGCTAATTGTTGTGAAATTGATAATCCTTGAAAGTTGAACTTTTCTACCTCTAATAATCCAACCCAATAAGGCAAAAGCGAGAATAAATAAAAGATTGCAGGTTGCACTTATAGTAATGTAATCTATTAAGTAATAACCATCGATACTTTTTACATTACTTCTACCTGAGAAAGCTCCATCACCAATTTCAAAAATCCCATAGATAACACCAACAGGTCCTACTAAGGCTACGGTTATGATTAAGAGTGCGCGAGTTAAATTTTTTATCATGAAAAGATATTTGGAAAGATTTTTTCTTAAAATAGTTTTTTCAAGATATTCATTATAAATAGAATATAGCTTAACACATGTTATTATTTTCTAAAGATATACAATCCAATAAATGTATAGAAACCATTAAGTACCAATACAAAGAATTCAAAGTCGAACCCAAAGTTTTGAATAGTAAAATAATTGGTTAAAAAAGTCAAAACAGGAGCTATTATGCAAATAAAAGGAACCGCTCTGTCTTTCACTTTTAGTTTGGTAAACAACCCAAAAGCATACAAACCTAACAATGGTCCATAGGTATAACCTGCAAACGTAAATATTTTTGCAATGACACTTTCGTTTGCAATAAAGTATTTAAAAATTAAGATGACAGCAATTAAAACAAAAGAAAACAACACATGAATTTTCTTTCTGATCTTTTCTTGAGAGTGTTTGTCTTTTTTCTTGTCAATTTCTAAGATATCAATACTAAAAGAAGTGGTTAAAGCAGTTAAAGCTGAGTCGGCGCTAGAATATGCAGCAGCAATTAATCCTAATAAAAAGAACATGGCGGTAGCCAGCCCTAAAGTTCCTTTAGTGGCAATAATTGGAAACAATTGATCTTTATGTGCTTCAATTCCGTTTTGTTGAGCGTAATCTGTGAGTAAGACTCCTAAAGCCAAAAAGAAGAAATTTACGATGACTAACACAATCGTAAACCAAAACATATTTTTTTGCGCATCTTTAAGATTTCTACAAGTTAAATTTTTCTGCATCATATCTTGGTCTAAACCGGTCATTACAATTGCTATAAAAGCTCCAGAAAAGAATCGTTTCCAAAAATAGCTACCAGCTTTATAATCATCAAAAAAGAAGGTTTTTGACAACTCGCTATCAGCTACATAACTAAAGATATTCGAAATATTCATTTCATCAGAAACTGTATAAATACAAACACCAACGGCAATTAACATAAATAAAGTTTGCAGCGTATCTGTCCAGACGATGGTTTTGATTCCGCCTTTAAATGTGTACAACCAAATCAATAAAATAGTAATGGTTACTGTTATCCAAAATGGAATTCCAAACTCATCAAACAATAATAGTTGTAATACGTTTGCAACTAAAAACAAACGAAATGCAGCACCGATTGTTCTTGATAATAAAAAGAAAGAAGCTCCAGTTTTGTAAGAATATTTTCCAAATCTGTCTTCTAAATATGTATAGATAGAAGTTAAGTTTAATTTGTAATACAATGGAAGTAAAACCAATCCGATGACAGCATAACCAACTACATAACCTAAAACCATTTGCATATAACTCATACTTTGATCTTCTACCCAACCCGGAACAGAAATAAATGTCACTCCAGAAAGTGAAGCGCCAATCATTCCAAAAGCAACTAAATACCATGGAGATGAATTATTTGCTTTGAAAAATGTTGTGTTATTAGCTTTTTTTCCTGTGATATAAGATATAAATATCAATACACTAAAGTAACCGACAATTAAAAATAAAATATGAAGTGGTTGCATTGAGTTAATTATGAATGACGAATTGATAATTACGAATTATGATGTACGAATATAAAGTTTATTTGTGGATTTGTTTATTCGTATTTCATAAATCAAAATTGTACATTTGCCGTCATGGATTTTTCATCTAAACTTCTTGAAAATGCGGTGAACGAAGTTGCTCGTTTACCAGGAATAGGAAAGCGTACAGCCTTACGCTTGGTGTTGCATTTATTAAAGCAACCTGCAGAAAACACAAGTTATTTAACGGAAGCTTTACAGCATTTAAGAACTGATGTGAAGTCTTGTGAAAAGTGTTATAATATTTCTGATACCATCCTGTGTGAAATCTGTAGTAATCCAAATAGAAATCCAGAGATAATTTGTGTTGTTGAAGATATTAGAGATGTTATGGCCATTGAAAACACCTCTCAATTTAGAGGTTTGTATCATGTTTTAGGGGGTAAAATTTCTCCGATTGAAGGAATTGGTCCTCAAAATTTAGAAATTGAAAGTTTGGTAGAAAAAGTTAAAAATGGAGAAATTAAAGAGTTGATTTTTGCTTTAAGCTCTACGATGGAAGGAGATACTACTAATTTTTATATTTTTAAACAGATTGAGGAATGTAATGTTGTGACTTCAACAATTGCGCGTGGAATTTCAGTGGGAGATGAATTAGAATATGCCGATGAGGTTACACTCGGAAGAAGTATTCTAAATCGAATTCCGTTTGAGCAGTCTTTGAAAAACTAATCTTCAGATTTGTCATCTTCAATTAATTTTTCCTCAAAATTATCCCAATCTTTTTTAGCTCTAATTTTTTTATAAAGTTTAATCGCTAGCATTAATACAATTCCAAATAGTAGAATCCCTACAACTCCCCAAACCCAAGAAATAGCACTTTTTAGAACTACTATGAAAACTATTGCAAATAATAAGAGTGTAGCTACTTCGTTCCAAATGCGTAATTTAAAAGAAGAGTATTTGATTACATCCTTTTGCAGTTGATTAAATATTTTTTGGCATCCGATATGATAGAAATATAATACAAATACAAAAGATAATTTTACATGCATCCAAATCATGGTTAAATAAGAAGGTTCTAAAACTAGCATCCAAACGGCAAAAACACCCGCAAGTACAGCCGATGGCCAAGTGATAATATACCAAAGTCGTTTACTCATCAATTTGTATTGAGTTTGTAAAATTGACTTTGCAGGTTCTTCTTTGTCTTCGGCTTCAACATGATAAATAAACAGGCGAACAATATAAAATAAGCCAGCAAACCATGTGACTACAAAAATAATGTGCAAAGCTTTTACGTAAGATAAATCCATAATATTGGGTTGTTGATTATCAAAGTTAGGGTAATCTAAGCAATTTGGTTCTTATAACTCTTCTAAGATTGATTGTCCGCTTGATTTATTGCCAGAAGTCCATTTCCAATCTTCGTGCAATCTGATTTTTCCATTGTACATTACTACTGGTTTTGAAAAACAAATTCCAGTCATTAAATCTCCTTTAGTATTTACTTGATGATACCGCATTTCAATGTTTCCATGTTCATCAACCAAACCAATTAAATGGCCAACTACAATTTCTCCACCACTATAAGTTGCGGTTACAATATTTCCATCTTGTTTGTACTCAAAAATAGTTTCCTCTGTGGTTTCACCATTTTCAGAATTTACAATGGGCTTGAATTTTTTACTGTTGTAGTTCATTCTCGGATTTTTAACAACTAATTGTCTTTCCAATCATTAATCCAGTTTACCATTACATCAACCCAATCATCATTGTCATTCATACAAGGAATGTGTTTGTAATCTGTTCCGCCGGCTTCTAAGAAATCTTCTTTTCCTTCCATAGCAATTTCTTCTAAAGTCTCTAAACAATCTGAAACAAAGGCTGGTGTAATCACAGCAACTTTTTTCTTTCCCATTTCTGGAAACTTTTCTAATTCAAAATCTGTATAAGGTTTTAACCAAGGATCTTTTAATAAACGAGATTGAAATGAATTACTATATGTTCCTTCTTTTAAACCTAAAGTTTTTACAATTCCTTTGGTCGTTTCAAAACACTGATGTCTGTAACAAGTATGATGTGCAACAGAATTTCGCTCACAACAAGAACCATCTAATTTACAATGGTTGTTAGTTGGATCCGATTTTCTAATATGTCTTTCCGGAATTCCATGATATGAGAATAAAACATGATCATAATCAAAACCATCTAAATGATTCTTGATATTATCGCTCATAGCTTTTATGTATTCTGGCTTGTCGTAAAAAGTCGGAAGAATATCCATTGTAACCTTTGGATAATGCTCAGCCACAATTTGTTCTGCTTTTACAGTGACAGTTTCATAAGAAGACATTGCGTAATGCGGATATAACGGAACCAATAAAATTTCATCAACACCTTGGTCTGTTAATTCTTTAAAGCCTTTTTCCATACTCATAGAACCATATCTCATCGCTAAAGCAACAGGAACTTCAACTTTATCAGTAACCTTTTTTGAAAAACGTTCAGAAATCACGACTAAAGGAGAACCTTCATCCCACCAAATCTTTTTATAAGCTGCGCCAGATTTTTTTGGGCGCACTTGTAAAATAATCCCTTTAATTAATAAAAAACGTTTCCAATAGGCGATGTCAATCACACGCTCATCCATTAAAAACTCACCTAAATAACGTTTTACGTCTTTGGTTTCAGTGGTATCTGGTGATCCTAAATTGATTAGTAATACTCCTTTCATATTTATGCTGAATTTATTTCAGTAATTTTTTATTATTTAATTGATTTGTGGCTTCATACAAAGCAATACTTAAACTGTGAATTACATTCATCGAAGAATTTCTTCCATACATTGGAATTGAAACGGTTTGATCTACATGATGTGTATTTTCAATTCCATGTCTCTCACTTCCCAAAAGTAAGACGATTTTTTTGTGATTTGTGAATTCAAAATCTTGAATATTGATGCTTTTATCAGTAATTTCTATACCAATAATTGTATTCCCTTCTTCTTTTAATTGTTGTATTAAAACATTAAAATCTGAATATACTTCATGATCAATTTGATTGATGGTGTTTCTTGCGGTTCTTTTTACCTGTCTCTTATACACATCTCCGAGCCCACGAGACCGTACTAGATCTC
>CAJXRR010000067.1 GCA_913060575.1 uncultured Flavobacterium sp. | reverse complement strand
ATTAAAAAAAGTTCTTTGAGTAGAAGTACCATGTTGCGTGTTCATTTTGATGGGGTAAATACCGAGGAAGAGGCAGATTTTATTATGAAAGCCGGAATTTATCTTCCATTAGATTTATTACCCAAGTTACAAGGTGATCAATTCTATTTTCATGAAATTATTGGTTTTACTATAATTGATGCAGTTCACGGAGACGTTGGTGTGTTGGTGTATATTAATGACAAAGCTGCACAACCTATGTTTGAGATAGAGAAAGGTGATGTAGAGATTTTTATACCAATGATAGATGATTTTATTAAAAAGATAGACAGAAAAAAGAAACAAGTACATGTAGAGACCCCTGAAGGGTTAATTGATTTGTATTTGAACTAGAGAGGTGGCCGAGTGGTCGAAGGCGCACGCCTGGAAAGTGTGTATACCTCTCAAGGGTATCGAGGGTTCGAATCCCTTCCTCTCTGCAAAAAAAAACCACGACATTTGTCGTGGTTTTTTCATTTGAGAAATCGTCAAGAGTTTACTCTTGTAAGATTTCGAAAATGAAAAAACAATAAGCGCTAGCTTGTGTTGGTTTTTATGCTTGTTCCAGATTCTATTCTGGGATCAACGGAGTTAATCCCCTTCCTCTTTTCAAAATAAAATATAAAATCCGCAACAAACGTTGCGGATTTTATATTCAAATAATTTATAAATGCGACTTTCAGAGTTTACTCAATAATTACTTTTTTCGTCACTATATTATTATTGGAATAAATTTTCAATAAATAGATGCCAGGTTTAACACTGTTGATATTCAGTTGTTTGGTGTTCTTGTTTTTATTGATAATTAACTGCCCTAAAGTATTATATAATTCAGTTTTGTCTAAAGTTTCATCAGTTCTAATATTGATGATATCTGAACTAGGATTCGGATACACTGAAAACTTACTAGCAAAAACATCATCAGTACTTAAACCAGTGTTTTGATACACTCTTATATAATCTATTACCATACTGCTTTGAGTAAAATTTGGGTCTGGGGTTCCTGAAAATCCACCCATAGCAATATTTAACAATAAAAATTGATCTACACTAAAAGGCCATCCATCATCTATTCCATCATTATTGTTATCTACAAAACTAGGTTTATTGTAGGTGTAATATCCTACATCATCTATTAAAAAAGTAATTTGATTCGGAGACCAATTCATAGAGTATTTATGGAAAGTATTAGCAACATCAGTTAACATATTTGTAGCCGTATTTACGGTGTCTCCAGAACTTGATGTTGTATGAATTGCAGAACTTACTTCATTTGTGGCGTGTAAACCATGTTCCATGATGTCTAACTCTCCGCAAGCTGGCCATGGAGTATCTCCAAAACCTTGGGTTTGCCAATATGCACCAGGCTCACTAATGTTTTTGCCTAAGGTCCATAAAGCTGGCCACGTACCGTTACCAAAAGGCAATTTAGCCAGTATATCAACACGTCCATACGTAAATGCAAACTTAGAGTTTAGTCTTGCAGAAGTAAAATCTAATTGAACACCATTTTGTGTAGTTGTTTCTCTCTTGGCTACAATGTTTAAAAATCCTCCTGAGACAAAAGAGTTTGTTTGGCTATCTGTATAATGTTGTAATTCGCCATTAAACCATTGTCCGCCATTTGGACCAAATGTTTGATGATACCAATTATCAGAATCTACAGCACCATCAGTGCTAAATTCATCTGACCATACTAAATCAGAATATATTACATCTAACTCATTAGGATCAGAAGCTACAGAACCATCATTGATGTCATCTAATAAATAAGTTCCGGCTGTGGTAGCTCCTTTATCAATAAAAATGGTTAGTCTACTATAAGAACCCGTTGCATTCACTGGTGTTCCATTTGAACTATATTCGGCATTTGAAAAATCAAAAGTTAGGTCTTTCCAACTATTTGCTGATGGACTTGTTATAGTTACTCTTACTTCTACATCTGGATTAGCTCCGTTTTCTAATTTGATAACAACATCATGTGTGTTAGGGTCAAAAGCGTAAAAGGAAAGTGTTAAGTTTTTCTCTACATCTAGATTTATTTGTCGACTTAAATCAACAAAAAAACCTTGATCTGCATTCGAACCATCATTGTTGAATTGACCAACTGTATTATTGCTGTCTTGTGGATCCACTCTCGTTGCAAATGGATTGGTGTTAAAAGCAGTAAAAATATGTGAACTAGATTCAAAATCTAAAGGGGTTTGTTGCGAATAGCAAAAGCTAGTTGTTAGGATTAAAAGGGAGTAAAGTAAGTAGTGAATTTTCATCTAGAATAATTTTTTATAAAAATAAAGTAATTATGGTTTTCAAACTTTTGTTTTACCCATATAAAAACCATACAGGTCTTGATAAATTGAATTATATGAGATTTAAGACCTAGTTTTGCTACTTAAATAAAATTATGTTGGATATATGAATGCTCCATTTCATTTTAAAGAATTTACCATTCATCAAGATAAAACTGCGATGAAAGTTGGAACTGATGGAGTTTTATTAGGAGCTTGGTGTACTTTAGAACAGTATCCTGATACTATTTTAGACATTGGGTCTGGAACTGGATTGATAGGTTTAATGTTAGCACAGCGTAGTGATGCAATGACAATTGATGCTGTGGAAGTTGATGAAAATGCATACGAGCAAACGGTAGGTAATTTTGAGCAATCTGATTGGGGAGATCGTTTGTTTTGTTATCACAGTTCTTTTCAGGAGTTTGCAAAAGAAATGATTGAAGAAGAGGAAGTGTATGATTTGATTATTTCTAACCCTCCTTTTTATACTGATGAATTTGAAACTGAAGATTCTGCGAGAAATACAGCGAGATTTACTACTGCTTTGTCTTTTCAAGAATTGATTCATGGCGCTTCAAACTTGCTTTCTGAAACAGGTATTTTTTCAGTGATTATTCCATATAAAGAAGAAGAGTCGTTTGTTTCTTTAGCTGCAGAAAATGATTTGTTTCTCAATCGTATCTGTAGAGTAAAAGGTACAGAAACTTCTCAAGTTAAAAGAAGTTTACTAGAATTCTCTTTTGAAAACAAACCATTAAAAGAAGAAGAACTCATCATAGAACGCTCTCGACATAAGTATACAGAAGCTTATATTGAATTGACAAGAGATTTTTATCTGAAGATGTGACTTCGACTACGCTCAGTCACCTAAATTAATTAAGGGACAAGAGTACTAAACGTTTACTGGGTAGAGAGTGTGAGTTTGATAGTGGATAACTTCGACTACGCTCAGTCACCTAAATTAATTAAGGGACGAGAGTTCTAAACGTTTACTGGGTAGAGAGTGTGAGTTTGATAGTGGGTAACTGAGCGAAGTCGAAGTTATCCAATTACATTCTCAGGATTATAACCTAAATATTTGACTTTCTTTTCTGTAAATTTAATTCCGTATTCTTCTAACTCTTTTAAAATAGGCGTATAAACTTCTTTAGATATCGGTATTTGAACACCTGGTGTTATAATTTCTTTGTTAAGTATTTTTAAGGTTGCAATCGCAACAGGCAAGCCCACTGTTTTGGCCATGGCAGTATACGTTTGATTCTCTCCTTTTACGACCAAACTACTTTCAATTTGTCTTTTTTCTCCATTAATTTCATAACCAAATTTATGATGCATCACTATCATATCTTTATCGGTTTCTTGAAGAGTCCAAGAATCAGATAATATTTTTTGAAGCATTTGAGCGGGTGTGGCATTTTTTAATTCAATTTTTTTCTCTTTGTTAAAAATGTCAAGCTCAACCAATTTATCCCACATGATATCATCTTGATCTATTTTTAAATATGAACGTAATTTTAATTCTACAGAATCACTCGGAGAATAGGCTAAAAATAGATTTACAAAATCACGATAACTCATATGTTCAGAGCCTTCAATTGTATAAGTGTCATCTGTCATTCCTAATTGAACAAAAATGTTCCAAGCTCTAGAAAAACCTACTTTTCTAATGGTTCCTCTATACATGGTAGGGATGTCTTCTAATCCGTAAACACTTCTGTATTTTAAAGAATCTCTATTGGCATAGGCTTCAAATTTCCCATTCCCATTTAAGGTTAAGAATTCTGTTCTTCTAAATAATTTATGATACGGAATGTATTTATAAGTTCCTTCTTGAATAAACATCGCGGCTCCACCTTGACCTGCTAAAACTACATTTCTTGGATTCCATGTAAACTTATAATTCCATAAATTAGTGTCACTTTCTGGAGCTACTAATCCTCCGGTAAAGGATTCAAAAAGTAAAATTTTAGCTCCATTATCTCGAATTCTATCGATGACTTGCATGGCACTCATATGATCAATTCCTGGATCTACGCCAATTTCGTTCATAAATACCAACCCTTTCTCTTTTGCTTGTGCATCTAATGCTTTCATTTCGTCAGAAATATAAGATGCGGTAACCATGTGTTTATTGTATGTAATACAATCTTTAGCCACTTCAATATGAAATCTAGCGGGTAACATAGAAACAACAATATCAGCTTTTTGAATCTCTTGTCTTCGTTGAGTTTCATCAAAAACATCAAATTCTAAAGCTGCAGAATTAGGATGATTTCCCGCGCTTTTTTTAGCATTCTCTAGAGAAATATCAGCAATCGTAATATGTAATTTTTCTGTAACGGATTTCTTTTGAAGATAATCTGTTAAATATGAACAAGATTTCCCTGCTCCAATAACTAAGATGTTTCTCATCGTAGAATTATGTTTATTTTTGGTTGATTGTAGAACGAAATTAAAAAAAAAGAAAAGCCTCACGCTTCTTTTTCAAATTAGATATGAACAAAAACTTAACCATCACAACATTATTAGGATTAACCGCCATAATATTAGGAGCTTTTACCACGCATAGTTTGCGAGAAGTTTTGAGTATTGAAGAAATGAATAGTTTAGAAACCGGAATTAGATATCAAATCTATCACGTATTGGTATTGCTTTTTGTAAATACCTATGCTGATTTTTCAGATCGATTTAAAAATCGAGTAAGTGTTTTATTTTTCACAGGAATCGTTTTCTTCTCAGGTTCTATTTACTCTATTTACATCTTTGGCGTTTCTGCAAAAAGTATTTGGTTTGTGACTCCATTTGGGGGTTTATTACTAATTCTTGGTTGGTTAACAATGATGATCTTTTTTCTCAAAAAAGTAATCAACAAGAAAAAGTGAATAAAAAAAGTATCTAAGCAAGGTCGTCTAAAAAATATCCTTAATTTTGCATAGAATCTAATACAACTAAAAAATTTGAAATGATAGATACAAATACGAAATCGATTTCGTTAAATAGTCTAGGAATCAAAAATTCAACAATTCATTATCAATTATCTTCCAATGAATTACATCACAAAACACTTGAAAAAAAGCAAGGAAAAGAATCTTCTTTAGGAGCGATTGCAATTAACACAGGTGAATTTACAGGGCGATCTCCTATGGATCGTTTTATAGTGAAAGATGATATTACAAAAGACGAAGTTTGGTGGGGCGATATCAATATCCCTTTTGAATCAGACAAGTTTGATAAATTATATGACAAGGTAGTTTCTTATTTATCTGAAAAAGAAATTTTTGTTAGGGATAGTTATGCTTGTGCAGACCCTAACTACAAACTAAACATACGAGTAGTAAATGAATATCCTTGGAGTAACATGTTTGCTTACAATATGTTCTTACGTCCAACCGAAGAAGAGTTAAAAGGTTTTTCTCCAGAATGGACCGTAATCAACGCTCCTGGTTTTATGGCTGATGCAGCCATTGATGGGACTCGTCAACATAATTTTGCAATCTTAAATTTTACTAAAAAAATAGCCTTAATTGGTGGAACGGGTTATACTGGAGAAATTAAAAAAGGAATTTTTTCTGCACTAAACTTTATTCTTCCCGTATTTAAAAATACCTTACCAATGCATTGTTCTGCAAATGTTGGTAAAGATGGTGATACAGCAATTTTCTTTGGTTTATCAGGAACAGGAAAAACAACCTTATCTGCAGATCCTAACAGAAAATTAATTGGGGATGATGAGCATGGTTGGACCAATGAAAATACGGTTTTTAATTTTGAAGGAGGTTGTTATGCAAAAGCAATCGACTTATCACAAGAGAAAGAACCAGAAATCTATGCAGCCATTAAAAAAGGAGCAATTCTTGAAAATATAATCATGGATGAAAATGGAGTTATTGATTTTTCAGATACTTCCATTACGCAAAACACAAGAGTTAGTTATCCAATTTATCATATTGATAATATTCAAAAACCATCTATTGGTAAAAACCCAAAGAACATTTTCTTTTTGACAGCGGATGCATTTGGAGTATTGCCTCCAATTTCTAAACTAACACCAAGTCAAGCTGCTTACCATTTCATTTCGGGGTATACAGCTAAAGTAGCTGGAACGGAAGCTGGTGTCAATGAACCTACACCAAGTTTTTCAGCATGTTTTGGAGCGCCTTTTATGCCATTACACCCAACACGTTATGCAGAAATGTTGAGTAATAAAATGAAAGAAGCGGGTGTGAATGTTTGGTTGGTAAATACAGGTTGGTCTGGCGGTCAATATGGAGTCGGAAAAAGAATGGCATTGAAATATACCAGAGCAATGATTACAGCTGTGTTAAATGGAGACTTAGGAGATTACACCTATGAAGATTATCATATCCATTCTGTATTTGGAGTAGCACAACCAAGAAGTTGTCCTGGAGTTCCAACATCAGTTTTAAGTCCAAGAACAACTTGGAATAATGACGAAGCGTATTATAGAACAGCATTTAAATTATCAAATGCATTTAGAAAAAACTTTAAACAATTTGAAGAATATGCAAATGAGGAAATCCGAAGAGGTGGTCCACAACGGTATTCGTTCTAATCAAATTAACTACTATTTAAAAGCATCCAATTCGGATGCTTTTTTTATGGATTCTTTTTTCTATTTTTAGAAGATATAATTTCTATTATGAGAAACTTTTTGATAGTGCCATTATTGCTTTTGTTTATGAGTTGTAAAACTGAAAAAACAGAAAGTATCAAAGGAGAAATTCCCTTAGCTATATTAAACCTAACACAAGCACAAAGATTGGTTAGTTTACCTATCAATTGCGTAGAAGTTGAGTTTCCAAATAAACTTGGTCAAACAATCGGTGGCGTTGAAGACTTACAATCCCCTAAAGAATTGCATCCCGCTTTTTATGGCTGTTTTGATTGGCATTCTTCAGTTCATGGACATTGGAGTTTAGTTTCCTTATTGAAACAATTCCCTCAATTAGAAAATGCATCTGAGATTAAAAAGAAATTATTGATTAATATTTCAAAAGAAAATATTCAAAAAGAAGTAGCCTATTTTTATGGAAAACACAACAAGAGCTATGAACGTACCTATGGTTGGGCTTGGTTGTTAAAATTGGCTGAAGAAATTCATACTTGGGATGATGCAACTGCACGTGAATTAGAAAATAACTTACAACCACTGACGGATTTAATAGTACAAAAATATATTGAATTCTTACCAAAGTTAAACTACCCGATTCGAGTAGGAGAACATCCAAATACGGCTTTCGGATTAACCTTTGCCTGGGATTATGCCAATACAGTTGGTCATCAACCATTAAAAAAAATGATTTCAACAAGAGCAAAAGACTTTTATTTAAATGATGTCGACTGCCCAATTTCATGGGAACCTAGCGGATACGATTTTCTATCGCCCTGTTTGCAAGAGGCTGCTATTATGAAACGTGTTTTATCAGTATCAGAATTTACAACTTGGTTTGAGAAGTTTTTACCACAATTGAAAGATGTCAATTATCAATTAGCAGTTGGTGAAGTTTCCGATAGAACCGATGGTAAATTAGTGCATTTGGATGGTGTTAATTTTTCAAGAGCTTGGGCTTTGTATGATATTGTAAAAGATTTACCTGCATACAGTCATCTTAAAAATATAGCAAATGAGCATATTAATTATTCATTGCCAAATTTAGTTGGAGATAGTTATGAAGGTGGACATTGGTTGGGAAGTTTTGCAATTTACGCTTTAAATTCAGTAGCAAATGAGTAAGAATTGGTTTAAAAACATTGGACCAGGAACGCTAGTTGCCGCTGCATTTATTGGACCAGGAACGGTAACCTTATGCACCTTAGCTGGAGTCAATTTCGGGTTCAATCTGCTATGGGCAATGGTGTTGTCGATTGTAGCAACCATTGTTTTACAAGAAATGGCGGCACGTTTGGGGATTATTTCTCAAAGAGGATTGTCTGATGTGATTAAATCAGAAATAAAAAACCCAATTATCAATAAATTTATGATGTTGCTCATCTTATCAGCAATTGTCATCGGAAACGCATCTTATGAAGCTGGAAATATTAGTGGAGGAATTTTAGGTTTAGAAACCATTGTCGGAGAAATACGTGTTGATCTAGGTAACTATTCATTAAATTTTTTAAGCCTGATTGTTGGAATTATAGCTTTTGCGCTTTTGTATATTGGAAATTATAAATTCTTAGAAAAAGTGTTAGTAACACTTGTATTAGTTATGAGTATTTCTTTTTTAATAACAGCTATTATAACAAAACCCGATATCATCTCAATTCTAAAAGGAGCTTTTATTCCAACTTCCCCTAAAGGAAGTTTGTTAACGATTATCGGATTAATCGGAACTACTGTGGTTCCTTATAATTTGTTTTTACATGCGTCGTTGGTCAAAGAAAAGTGGAGTGATGAAAAAGATCTAAAAGCTGTACGAAAAGATACTATTATTTCAATTGTTTTAGGCGGTCTGGTTTCTATGGCCATTATTATTTCTGCTTCTTCAATTCCTTTAGGAGAAATTTCTAATGCTTCAGATTTGGCAAAAAGTTTAGCTCCTTTGTATGGAGATTTCTCGAAGTACTTTTTAGGAATTGGATTGTTTGCTGCAGGAATTACTTCAGCAATTACTGCACCTTTAGCAGCGGCTTATGTTGTAAGAGGTTGTTTTGGTTGGCAAATTGGATTGAAATCCAAACGATTTAGAGGTGTTTGGATGTTTATTTTATTGATGGGAGTTGTTTTCTCATCATTAGGAATTAAACCCATAGAGATTATCAAATTTGCTCAAATTGCAAACGGAATTTTATTGCCAGTGATTGCTGGAGTATTGTTGTGGGTTGTCAATAAAAAAGCTGTTTTAGGGAATTACGTAAATTCAAAAGTTCAAAATATATTGGGAATTATCATTTTGATTACGACCATTATATTGGGCTTGAGAGGGTTAGATAAAGTTTTTGGATTAAATATATTCTTATGATTGATTTAAATTGTGACTTAGGTGAAGGTTTACAAAATGAGCATTTGCTAATGCCATTAATATCCTCGTGTAATATTTCTTGCGCCGCTCATGCAGGATCTATTGAAATTATTGATAAAGTAATTCAGTTAGCGTTACAACATCAAGTAAAAATAGGAGCACATCCATCGTTTCCAGATAAAGAAAATTTTGGTAGAGAAATAATGGAAATTTCAAACACTGACTTAGAAGAAAGTTTAGTAAACCAATTGACTCTTTTTAAAGAAAGAGCTGCATTGCAAAAAGCAACCGTTCATCATGTAAAACCCCACGGTGCTCTGTATAATTTAATTGCTGTTGATGAAGAAACAGCAATAGTAGTTGTTAAAGCAATTCAAACTGTTTTTCAGCAAATAAAACTTTATGTACCCTACAATTCTGTTATTGAGAAAGTAGCCATAGAAAACAAACTTGAGATTGTTTATGAAGCTTTTGCGGATAGAAATTACAATGATGATTTAACACTGGTGTCAAGAGTTTATCCATATGCGACAATTACAGATAAAGTAAAAGTATTAGAACATATTAAAAGGATGGTAGAAACCTCGGAAGTGAAAACCGTTCAGGACAATAAAATATTCATAAAAGCTACTACTTTTTGTGTTCATGGTGATAATAAACATGCGCTCGACATATTAATGTATTTAAATCAAAACTTAGAATAATTCGGTTGTCATTAAAATGACATAAGACATTGAAAAAATACAACCTCTCATACAAACCCTTTGGAGAAACGGCAATTCTAATAGAATGGCCTTCCAAAATTGATGCTAGTATCATAGAGGATATCATTGGTTTTGAAAAACTCATTCGTAAAGATCAAAAAGTCTTAGAAACTGTTATTGCTTACAATTCTTTGTTGATTCGCTATGAATTTATGCATAACTATTCGCTGCATTATAAATATCATGATAGCTTCGCTAAGGCCGTTGAAAAATTGAAACAAATATATCAACAGAAGCAGAATGTCAAGAAACAAGAATCAAAACTATGGCAAATTCCAGTCTGTTATGATGTCGCTTTTGGATTGGATTTAGTAGCTATTTCTGAAGAAAAAGAATGTAGCATAGAAGACATTATTGATTTACATACCCATCCCAATTACTTAATTTACTTTCTCGGTTTTCAACCAGGTTTTCTTTATTTAGGTGGATTAAATCCACTAATCCATATACCAAGAAAAGCAAGTCCTAGATTGAGAGTTGAAAAAGGAAGTGTTGGAATAGGAGGTGAGCAAACAGGAGTATACCCTCAAGATAGTGCTGGAGGTTGGAATCTTATTGGAAAATCTCCGATTGATTTTTTTAACATCCAAAAACCACAACCATGTTTTGCTAAAGCAGGAGATTTTATTCAGTTTGAAGCGATAGATTTAGAAACTTTTTATCAAATTTCAGAAGAGGTTAACAATGGTGAATACAAATCTAAATTTATATGGATATGATGAAGGTTTTACATCCTGGAATTTATACCTCTGTTCAAGATAAAGGACGATTCGGTTTTGCTAAAATGGGAATTCCTTTAGCAGGCTCTTTAGATGCATTTTCGGCAGCTATTGGAAATACTTTATTAATGAATCACAAATCTGACGCATTGATAGAAGTTACTTTTGGATTGGCGAAGTTTGAATTTACTTCTGATACTTTTATTAGTATTACAGGAGCCGATTTTTGTCCAAAACTCAATGATGATTTCTTAGAAATGGAAACTGTGTATGAAGTAAAAAATGGGGCGATACTTTCTTTTGGAAAACGCAATTATGGCGCAAGAACATATATAGCGGTGCAGGGTGGAATACAATCGACAGCTGTTTTAAAAAGCAAAAGTTTTTCAAATCAAATCACTTCAAAGTTTCGATTAGAAAAAGGAGATCTTTTACCTATTATGCCACAAAAAGAATTAGACAATCGAAAAGTCTTTAAGATGGAGTTTTTTAAAGAACATTTTATCTCTAAAGAAATTGAATGTTTTCCGGGTCCAGAGTTTGATCTACTCACTGATGTGCAGAAAGAACAATTGTTAGAAACTTTTACCGTATCTGAAGACAATAATCGAGTAGGCTATCGATTACATGAAGTTTTAGAAAACGAATTAGAACCCATTTTAACGTCTGCGGTTTTACCCGGAACGGTTCAACTTACACCCTCTGGAAAATTAATTATACTCATGCGAGATTGTCAAGTTACTGGTGGATACCCAAGAATTTTACAATTATCTGACTATGCAATTTCTAGACTTAGCCAAAAAGTTGCAGGAGATAAAGTGATGTTTGACTTAGTTTAATTGCCTTTTATGAGTTTCGCTTAGTTGTAGTTCTTTGATAATTCTAGATTTTGTAGGAACTAAAAATATTATATATAGAATAGCTATAACTTCAATAATTAAATAAATTACATTTTTGGAGTCAGAGAATTGAAAAATACTAAGAAAAGCGATACCCTCTAAAGGAGCTAATCTCATTAACATTCCGGTTTGGTAAGTTGCCAGTTTGTTAGATAAACATTCGTTAGATAAAGCTTGTTTTATATTTGATTGAAATAAGATACTTCCTAAAAGTATTGCTACTATTAAACCAAGTGGTATAATATACATAACTATATCTTCAGTGTTGTTTATATCAATTTTATAAGACTCTATTTCTGGAAATAAATAATAAGCCGCTAAAATTAATCCAGCTAATAAGGCTATAAATATTTGAAACGTTATTTTTATTTGTGCTTTAGGATTTGCTTTTTCTTCCATTTTTAAATTTTGCTACTAATTTAATCAATGTATAGGGAATAAAGAATTTGAAATGTTTTTAAAAGAGTTTCTTATAAAAAATTTATTTTCTAGAAAACAAAAAAGCACCTAGAAACTGAAATAAATTCAATTTAAAAGTGCTTTTTAATATGTTTAAAAAACTAGAAGTCTAGCTTTCTTTTTTAACTTCAATTTTTACCATTTTCATGGTTTCTCCTTTAGAAGCATCAATTTTAAAGTGAGGTTTTCCGTGAACACCTTCACCTTTTAAAGCTTCAATTTTCTTTTCAACTTCTTCTAAAGTTCCTTCAATAATTTCATCTTTTGTAGATTCAACACCATCAACTACATAGGTTGTAGTAATAGTAGCTGTAGCCATTTCGTTAGCATCTGCATCCACAGTTACTTCTAAATGAAGTTCTTTATTTACTTCCTTATTTGCATGGTTTTCAACAGCATGTCCACCTAAGATAGGAGCAATTACTAAACCAATTAAACACGTTAGTTTAATTAAAATATTCATTGATGGTCCAGAAGTATCTTTAAAAGGATCTCCAACTGTATCACCAGTTACCGCAGCTTTGTGAGCCTCAGAACCTTTGTAAGTCATTTCTCCATTAATCTCAACTCCAGCTTCAAAAGATTTCTTAGCGTTATCCCAAGCACCTCCAGCATTGTTTTG
>CAJXRR010000066.1 GCA_913060575.1 uncultured Flavobacterium sp. | reverse complement strand
TGGGCTCGGAGATGTGTATAAGAGACAGGAACTAGTAAATGTTAAAGGTTTAAACTTTGGAATGGATTTAGGTAAATATAAATTAGATAGAGATTAATTCTTTCATAATTTGCCCCCAATAATTGGTTGAGCAAGATGAGAGTATAAAACAAAGGTCATGAGACACGGTAAGAAATTTAACCACTTAGGAAGACAAACAGCGCACAGAAAGGCGATGTTAGCTAATATGGCATGTTCATTAATTGAGCACAAACGTATTAACACTACAGAAGCAAAAGCGAAAGCTTTGCGTAAATATGTAGAGCCTTTACTTACAAAATCTAAAAACGATACTACACACAATAGACGTGTAGTATTTAGTTACCTTAGAGATAAATATGCAGTTACAGAATTATTCAAAGAAATTTCTGTAAAAATTGCAGATAGACCAGGTGGTTATGTTCGTATCATCAAATTAGGAAACCGTCAGGGAGATAATGCTCCAATGGCAATGGTAGAATTAGTTGATTATAATGAACTTTACAATCCTAAAGGATCTAGCACTAAGAAGACTACTCGTAGAGGTAGAAGAAAGAAAACTGATGACGTTGCAACTGCAACTGAAACAGTAGAAACAAAAAAAGAAGAAAAATCTGAAGAGTAAAATGAAGATTTTTTAATTCATATCAAAAAGGGATAAACATTTTAGTTTATCCCTTTTTTTATTGTCAATAAAATCTAATAACTCTTTATCAATAAAAAATCATTAATCATTATTTTTGTGAAACCTTTTTTTAAAATTCAATGAAATATCAACAACGCAAGAAAGCATTAGTCTTATTAGCAGATGGAACCATTTTTCATGGTAAATCTGTTGGAATAGAAGGAACAGTTACAGGTGAAATCTGTTTTAATACAGGAATGACAGGATATCAAGAGATTTTTACAGATCCTTCTTATTTTGGTCAAATTATGGTCACAACAAACGCTCATATTGGAAACTATGGAGTAAATGACAATGAGGTAGAATCTGATGGAATTAAAATTTCAGGACTGATTGTAAGAAACTTTAGTTTCGAGCATTCAAGAGTTGATTCTGACGGTAACCTAAAAGACTGGTTCGTAAAACATAATTTGGTTGCCATTTCTGATGTGGACACCAGAGCACTAGTTTCTTATATCAGAGACAATGGTGCTATGAATGCAATCATAACCACTGAAACCGATAATATTGAAGATCTGAAAGCTCAATTATCTAAAGTGCCTAGCATGGAAGGGTTAGAGTTAGCTTCTAAAGTATCAACTAAAGAACCGTATTTTGTTGGTGATGAAAATGCAAAATATAAAATAGCAGCTTTAGATATCGGTATTAAGAAGAACATCATAAGAAATTTTGTAAAAAGAGGTGCTTATGTAAAAGTATATCCTTACAATTCAAGTTTCGAAGATTTACAATCTTGGAATCCAGACGGTTATTTTATTTCTAATGGCCCTGGAGATCCAGAACCTTTAATAGATGCTCAGGCTGTTGCTAAAGAAATTATCAAAAGAGATTTACCTTTGTTTGGAATTTGTTTAGGACATCAAGTAATTGCTTTAGCAAACGGAATCTCTACTTATAAAATGCATAATGGACATCGAGGGATTAACCATCCGGTTAAAAATTTATTGACAGGAAAAGGTGAAATCACTTCTCAAAACCATGGATTTGCAATTAATAGAGAAGAAACAGAAGCGAACAAAGATGTTGAAATCACTCATTTACATTTAAATGATCAAACAGTAGCTGGTATTCGATTGAAAGATAAAAATTGTTTTTCTGTACAATATCACCCAGAAGCTAATCCTGGACCACATGATTCTGAATATTTATTTGATCAATTTATAGAGAACATTAAAAAAACAACCGTATAATAATTTTTTCTGAATTATTTATAGGTAAAAATACCTGTTTAAATAAAATTTAACAAAAATTTTATATTTTGTTGTTGTTAATTTAATAATAAGTGTTACTTTTACTATAGTGATGTTTATCATCACTTTCTTTTTCATAGCAATTTTTCCCACTCTTAGGAGTGGGTTTTTTTATGAAATAAATTCATCTTAATTTTCTAGTATTAAATAGAGTTAAGATGAAATCGTTTTCGTAATAAAATGACGCTAATGCTACTAAAAACAGTTCATATTGTGTAATTTAGCTAACATTATTTTAAACAAACAAATTTAAATTTTAGTAAAATGAGTATTATAATAAACATTCATGCAAGGCAAATTTTTGATTCTAGAGGAAATCCTACTGTAGAAGTAGATGTAACTACTGAAAACGGTATTCAGGGAAGAGCAGCGGTTCCTTCTGGTGCCTCAACTGGTGAACATGAAGCAGTAGAGTTAAGAGACGGGGGAAAAGCTTACATGGGTAAAGGAGTCTTAAAAGCAGTTGAAAATGTGAATACTCTAATCGCTGAAGAATTATTAGGAGTCTCTGTATTTGAACAAAATCATATAGATCAATTGATGATTGATTTAGATGGAACACCCAATAAATCAAAATTAGGAGCCAATGCTATATTAGGAGTTTCGCTTGCTGCAGCCAAAGCTGCTGCTAATGAATTAGGAATGCCTTTGTATAGATATATTGGAGGAGTTTCAGCAAATACTTTGCCGGTTCCTATGATGAATATTATTAACGGTGGATCTCATTCCGATGCACCAATCGCTTTTCAAGAGTTTATGGTGATGCCTGTGAAAGCAAAAAACTTTTCTCATGCTATGCAAATGGGTTCTGAAATTTTTCACAACTTAAAGAAAGTCTTACACGACAGAAATTTATCTACTGCAGTTGGAGATGAAGGAGGTTTTGCACCAACATTAGACGGTACTGAAGATGCGTTAGATACCATTGCTTTAGCAGTTAGAAATGCAGGATACAAATTAGGAGATGAAATCATGATCGCTTTAGATTGTGCAGCTGCTGAATTTTATGTTGATGGAAAATATGACTATTCAAAATTTGAAGGATCAACAGGAAAGATAAGAACAAGTCAAGAGCAAGCTGATTATTTAGCTGAATTAGCAGCAAATTACCCTATTATTTCTATAGAAGACGGAATGGATGAAAATGACTGGGAAGGATGGAAATATTTGACTGATAAAATTGGAGATAAAGTTCAATTAGTAGGAGATGATTTATTTGTTACCAATGTAGAGCGTTTAGGTAGAGGAATTGAAAATGGAATTGCAAATTCTATTTTAATTAAAGTGAATCAAATTGGAACGTTAACAGAAACAATTTCTGCTGTTAATATGGCAAAAAATGCTGGTTATACTTCAGTAATGAGTCACCGTTCTGGAGAAACTGAAGACAATACTATTGCAGATTTAGCCGTAGCATTAAATTGTGGGCAAATCAAAACAGGCTCTGCTTCGCGTTCAGATCGTATGGCAAAATATAATCAATTATTAAGAATAGAAGAAGATCTTGGAGAAGTAGCTTATTTTCCACAAGAGAAAGCTTTTAAAATCTAAGATATTTTCATAAAATTATAAAAAACCTCATAAATCAAATTATGAGGTTTTTTTATTAGTTAATAATCAGTTAAAGTTATTTTTTCATATTCAAAAACTATCATAGCTTATTTTAAAAATCCTTTAAAAAAGCTATCTTTGTGTGACTTCAAAAAAAATAAAATTATATAGAATATGGAAGATATAGCAAAACTGCAGATTGGGGAAAATTCTTATGAATTTCCATTGGTGAAAGGTACTGAAAATGAAGTTGCAATTGATGTAAAAACATTAAGAGGTGCAACAAATGGTGTAATAACTATTGATCCAGGATACAAAAATACAGGAGCTTGTCTAAGTGCTATTACATTTTTAGATGGAGAAAAAGGAATCTTAAGATATAGAGGATATTCTATTGAAGAATTAGCAGAAAAAGCTGATTTCTTAGAAGTTGCTTATTTATTAATTTTTGGTGAATTACCAACGAAAGAACAATTAGAGCAATTTCATGCTGACATTAAAGATAAAGCAATCGTAGATGATGACGTAAGAAAAATAATTGATGCTTTTCCTAAGTCAGCACACCCTATGGGTATCTTATCATCTTTAACAAGTGCTTTAACAGCATTTAACCCATCATCTGTAAATGTAGATTCTGAAGAAGATATGTACAGAGCTATTGTAAAGATTATGGGTAAATTTCCTGTATTGGTTGCTTGGGCAATGCGCAAAATACAAGGAATGCCTCTAAATTATGGTTCAAACTCTTTAGGGTATGTAGAGAACGTGATGACAATGATGTTTGCAAAACCAAACGAAGATTATGTCATCAATCCAATTGTTAAAAATGCTTTAGATAAATTATTGATTTTACATGCAGATCATGAACAGAATTGTTCTACTTCTACAGTAAGAATTGTTGGTTCTTCTCATGCAGGACTATTTGCTTCTTTATCCGCTGGTATTTCAGCTCTTTGGGGACCATTGCACGGTGGAGCAAATCAAGCGGTGCTAGAAATGTTAGAAGCAATCAAACAAGATGGAGGAGATACAAAAAAATACATGGCGAAAGCGAAAGATAAAAATGACCCTTTCCGTTTAATGGGATTTGGTCATAGAGTTTACAAGAATTTTGATCCAAGAGCAAAAATAATTAAGGAAGTTGCAGACCAAGTTTTAAATGATTTAGGAGTTGAAGATCCAATCTTAGAAATTGCTAAAGGTTTAGAACAAGAAGCATTAAGTGATCCTTATTTTGTTGACAGAAAATTATATCCAAACGTAGATTTCTATTCAGGAATCATCTATAGAGCAATGGGAATACCTGTTGAAATGTTTACAGTAATGTTTGCTCTAGGTCGTTTGCCAGGTTGGATTGCACAATGGAGAGAAATGCGTTTAGGAAAAGAACCAATTGGTCGACCACGTCAAATCTATACAGGTGAAAACCACAGAGAATTTAAAAATATTTCTCAAAGATAGTATGCAATAATATTTAACAAAGCTTCATAAATTTTATGAAGCTTTTTTATGCTCTTTTATGTTACACTTAAATATTAAAAACGAAACATCTCGATTGAGAGCTGTTGTTTTAGGAACTGCACTAGATAATGGACCAATTCCAACACCAGAAGAATGCTATGACCCTAAAAGCCTGCAGCATGTTTTAGCAGGTACATATCCAAAAGAAGAAGATATGATACTGGAAATGGAATCTGTCTGTCAAGTATTTGAGAAATATGATGTAAAAGTTTATAGACCAGAAGTAATAAAAGATTACAATCAGATTTTTACAAGAGATATTGGTTTCGTTATAGAAGATAAATTTATTATTGCTAATATTCTTCCAGATAGAGATCGTGAAATATTAGCAATTGAACATATCTGGAGTCAAGTAGCAGAAGAAAATAGAATTAATTTACCAGAAGATTGTCACGTTGAAGGTGGTGATGTAATGCCTTGGAATGATTATATTTTTGTTGGAACTTATTCTGGTGAAGATTACTCGGATTATATTACAGCAAGAACAAATACAGCTGCTGTAATCGCACTTAAAGAATTGTTTCCAAATAAAATTGTAAAACCTTTTGAATTAAGAAAATCTAACTTAGATCCTAAAGAAAACGCACTGCATTTAGATTGTTGTTTTCAACCTATTGGAAAAGATAAAGCGATTCTTCATAAAAATGGTTTTTTAATAGAAAGTGAGTACAATTGGTTGGTTAACTTTTTTGGAAAAGAAAACATTTTTGAAATCACCAAAGAAGAAATGTACAATATGAACAGTAATGTTTTTTCTATTTCTGAAGATGTTATTATATCAGAAAAAGGTTTCACAAGACTAAATAAATGGCTTCTAGAAAATGGATTTATCGTAGAGAAAGTTTCCTATGCAGAGATAGCCAAACAAGAGGGTTTGTTACGTTGTTCTACGTTGCCTTTGATAAGAGATTAGTCTCTACATTTATAAAGTTATTTTCCATTTAGATTAGAACAATAATATTGAAGACTTAAAAGCAACTTTAACACGTTAAAAAGTGATAATTTTGCAAATGAAATAAAATCAGATGCAACAAACAACCAATTCAATTCTAATGATTCGCCCTATAAATTTTAGGATGAATGAACAAACAGCAGTAAATAATTATTATCAAAAATTGCCTCAGCATACTTTACCAGCAGCTGTTAATGCAAACGCTCAAAAAGAATTTGATGCCTATGTAGAGAAATTAGAATCTCATGGTATAGAAGTAATTGTAATATCTGATATTGAAGGTTCAGATACGCCAGATTCAATCTTTCCTAATAATTGGGTTTCTTTTCATGAAAACGGTACCGTTGGTTTATATCCGATGTTTGCTGAAAATAGAAGATTTGAAAGAAGAGAAGATATTTTAGAAACCCTCGAAGAAAGGGGTTTTATTATTGAAAACGTAATAGATTATACAGAAGCAGAAGAGGAAGGTTATTTTTTAGAAGGAACCGGAAGTTTAGCTCTTGATCGAGTGAATAGAAAAGCTTATTGTGCATTATCGCCTAGAGCTGATGAAGATTTATTTATAGAATTCTGTGAAGACTTTGAGTACACACCTGTTTATTTTACTGCTTATCAAACTGTTAATGATGTCAGAAAACCCATCTATCACACCAATGTAATGATGTGTTTAGCAGAAACATTTGCTATTATTTGTTTGGACTCTATTGATGATAAAAAAGAACGCAAAAATGTCTTAAAACATTTAAAAGAAGACGGTAAAAAGGTAATTTCTATTTCTGAAGAACAAGTCAATAATTTTGCAGGAAACATGCTTCAAGTAAGAGGTAAAAATGATGAGTTATTCTTAGTCATGAGTCAGGCAGCATATGATAGCTTAAATAAATCTCAAATAGCTCAAATAGAAAATCATTGTAGCATTATATCTAGTTCTTTAGAAACCATTGAATTTTGTGGAGGAGGTAGTGCTCGTTGTATGATGGCAGAGGTTTTTTTACCAAAGGATCACTAACCTTTAGTATTTAAAAATTACTGTATATCCAACCTATGAATTTATTTTTACTTGCTGTAGGACCTGCCATGGTGATTATCGTATATATCTATTTTAAAGATAAGTTTGAAAAAGAACCATGGAAGTTGCTTCTTAAGAACTTTATGTTAGGAGCTACTTTATCAGTAATACTAGCTTTCTTTTTAAGTTATTTAGCATCTATTTTTTTGCCAGAATTAGACAATAAAAGTGTTTTTGACATGTTTCTCAAAGCGTTTATTTTAGTTGCCTTGGTTGAAGAAACTTCAAAATATATTATTGTAAGAGCAGCTCAAAATAACAAAGCTTTCAATGAGCCTTTTGATGGAATTGTTTATGCTGTCTTTGTTTCAATGGGATTTGCAACCTTGGAAAATGTATTATATGTCTACAATTATGGTTTTTCAACGGGTGTCTTAAGAGCTTTCACTGCAGTGCCCGCTCATGCAACTTTTGCAATTTTAATGGGTTATTTTATGGGTAAAGCTAAATTTTCTAAACATAAAATTCTATATAACTTTACAGGCTTGGTAGTTGCCGTTCTATTTCATGGCGCTTATGATTTCTTTTTGTTTTTAGATTATATTCCAGGTATTGCAATCGGAGCGTTTATATCTTTATTTATTGGTCTTTTGCTATCCAGAAAAGCAATGAAAAAGCATCAAAACAACTCTGTTTTTAAAATTTAAGTTCTAACTTTCTTGAGTCAAAAAAACAAGTAGCATAAAGTTTTCGGTTTCCTAGTTATTAATCTTCATAAGATTCATGATATTTATTACTTTAGCACAAATAAAAAAAGAGGATGACTTACCTAGGACATGCTGGTAAATATTTTATAATGCTTGGGCAGGTTTTTAAAAGACCTCAAAAAGGAAGGGTATTTAGAGAGGCGCTTTTTAAAGAGTTTGATGAACTTGGATTAAAATCTTTGGGAATTGTAGCTTTTATATCTTTTTTTATAGGTGGAGTTATCGCCTTACAAACAGCTTTAAATATTGAAAACCCTTTTATTCCTCAATATTTAATTGGATTTGCAACCAAACGTTCTGTAATTTTAGAATTTGCACCCACATTTTGTTCCATTATTTTAGCTGGTAAAGTAGGATCATATATAACCTCTAGTATTGGAACTATGAGAGTTACTGAACAAATTGATGCCTTGGAGGTTATGGGAATTAATTCCTTAAATCACTTAGTACTTCCTAAAGTATTAGCAACCATTTTTTTCTATCCTTTTTTAATAGTTTTAGCAATGTTTCTTGGAATTTTTGGAGGATGGGTTGCCGGTTTAACATCAACGATGTTTTCAGAAATTGATTATATGCAAGGGGTTCAATTAGAATTCAATCCATTTTTAGTTAAATATGCACTTATTAAAACATTAGTATTTGCATTTTTAATTGCCACAGTACCATCTTATCATGGTTATTATGTAAAAGGAGGCTCAATTGCAGTAGGAAAAGCAAGTACGCAAGCTGTAGTTTGGACAATCATTTTAATTGTGATTGCTAATTATTTCTTAACCCAAATGTTACTTACCTAATGATTATTGTAGATAAATTACATAAAGGCTTTGGAGATGTAAAAGTTTTGAAAGGTATTTCAACAAGTTTTGAGCCGGGCAAAACAAGTTTAATAATTGGACAAAGTGGTTCTGGGAAAACAGTATTTCTAAAGACATTAATTGGCTTGCATACACCAGAATCAGGTTCAATTTCTTTTGATGGTAGAATAAACACCAAATTTACGACAGAAGAAAAAAGGCAGTGGCGACAAGAAATAGGGATGGTTTTTCAAGGTAGTGCCTTGTTTGATTCACAAACTGTAGAAGAAAATGTAATGTTCCCACTCAAGATGTTTAAGAAGCAAACTGCGGAGGAAATGTTAGAACGGGTTAATTTTGTTCTTAAAAGAGTAAACTTAGAAAACTCTAATCATAAATTTCCAGCAGAACTCTCAGGTGGTATGCAAAAAAGAGTAGCGATTGCAAGAGCGATCGTAATGAATCCTAAATACTTATTTTGTGATGAACCTAATTCGGGTTTAGATCCAAATACAGCGATCTTAATTGACAATTTAATCCAAGAAATTACCGATGAATATCAAATTACGACCGTAATTAATACCCATGATATGAATTCTGTAATGGAAATTGGAGAAAAAATTGTATTTCTTAAAGATGGAAAAAAAGCATGGGAAGGAACCAAAAATGAGATCTTTAAAACTGATAATGAAGCTGTTGTGAAATTTGTATACAGCTCTGAATTATTCAAAAAAGTGCGACTTGCATATTTAAATGAAACAAAGTAAAATTTTAGTTTGAAAATTAAATTTTTGCTTTTATATTTGCACCCGCTAAGGAAAGGATGACCTGGTAGCTCAGTTGGTAGAGCATCTCCCTTTTAAGGAGAGGGTCCTGGGTTCGAGCCCCAGCCCGGTCACTTTTAAAAACTCCAAACTTTGTTTGGAGTTTTTAATTTAAAAAGGTTTTGGGCGAGAAGTTTATACCGAGCGTAAGTCGAGGTAAGCCCCAGCCCGGTCACAAAAAAAGCTTCTCATTCGAGAAGCTTTTTTCTTTTTTGTATATTCCCATCTTTAATTATTATCATGGAAGAAAATTCATTAAATGACGAGTCTGTAGAGCAATCCAAACAAAATGTTCAAAAGGATGCAAAAGGGTTATTGGTTAGTATTAAAAAATTTCTAATTGAATTATTAGATTTTAGAGATGATACGGATCATGCAGCTACTATAGAAGCTATAAAAGCAGATATTCCATTTAAAGGAGCTACAGCATGGATTTTAATTTTTGCGGTCTTTGTTGCCTCCATAGGATTAAATGCTGGTTCTACTGCAGTTGTTATTGGAGCTATGCTTATTTCTCCTTTAATGGGTCCTATTTTAGGAATAGGAATGTCAATAGCCATTAATGATATAGATACACTACGTAAGTCGCTAATTAATTTAGCGACCATGATTGTTTTAAGTTTATTGACCGCTTTTTTATTCTTTTATATATTTCCATTAAGTGAAGATAATTCAGAATTATTAGGAAGAGTTCGTCCAGATATTCGTGATGTGTTAATCGCTTTCTTTGGTGGTTTAGCTTTAATGGTCGCTAGAACAAAAAAAGGAACGGTTGCTACTGTAATTTTTGGGGTTGCTATTGCTACAGCATTAATGCCACCTTTATGTACAGCAGGTTATGGACTTGCAAAAGGAAACTGGAACTACTTTTTAGGTGCCATGTATCTATTTACCATTAATACTATTTTTATTGCTTTGGCAGCTTTTTTAGTTCTTAAACTATTAAAGTTTTCTATGATTAGATATGCTAATTCTGCTAAAAGAAGAAGAATAGCTCAGTTAGCTTCTTTACTTGCAGTAGTAGTTATGATTCCTGCTATTTTTACATTCATCAATGTTTATAAAGAAAATAAAGTTAGCACAGAGATCTCTGCTTTTATTAAGAATGAAATTAAGTCAAATAGACTTTATCAATTAATGGATGATAGTTTTGATGAAGAAAAGAAAATATTAAGTTTGAACTTTTTTAATGAAGTTAGTGAGGCTGAGAAAAATTCGCTTCAAAATAGATTGCTTACAGATCCAAGGTATGCCAATTGTAAAGATATTGTAATAGATATTAAAGGTAGTGATACGAAGAGTTTTGAGTTAATTACCACAGCGTATAAAGATAAAAAGCAAGAATTAGAAGACAGTAAAAGAATCAATGATGCTTTACGAACAGAGATTGAAGATTTAAAAACTACTATTACTAGTTTGAATCAAAGTATTGAACAGAAATATGCCTTAAATAACGAAAAAGCAATTGCTTTTAGTAGGATTTCAAAAGATGCTAAAATTCGTTATAATGAGATTCTACAAATTGGATTTGCGAATGTTTTGTCTTCCAAAGATTTTATAAAAATAGATACCATCCCTACTGTTACAATTCAGTGGAGTGTTAATCTAAATGATAGTTTGATATCTATCAAAGAAAGAGAATTAAGATCTTGGCTACAAAATGAAATGCAATTAGACACCTTATTTATCAAGAGAGAAAAATAGCATTATGTTGATTAAACAAATTTGTCACCAAAGGTGTTTTTTACATCAGAAACTATTTGTTTGATATCTTGTTCGTCTTTTCGAGGACAGATCAATAATACATCGTCTTTTTCTACAACTATAAAATCATGAAGCCCTTGAATTACGACTCTTTTTCCATCTTGAGTACGAATCATATTTCCATTGGCATCTCTAAAAATAGTTTCAGCTCCAACAGTTGCATTTTTATGTTTGTCTTTATCTAATTTATTATAAAGAGATCCCCAAGTTCCTAAATCATTCCACCCAAATTCTACAGGTAAAACATGAACGTTTGGTGCTTTTTCCATAATCCCAAAGTCAATTGAAATATTTTCAGCATTCTTATAATTAGATTGTATAAAAGAAGTTTCCTTTTCTGTGTTGTAGGTGTTCTCAACATCAAACAAGGAAATCATCTCTGGTAATGAAGATTCGAATCCTTTGATAATACTTTTTGCAGACCAAACAAATATCCCAGCATTCCATAGATAATCACCACTATCTAAAAATTGTTGAGCTGTTTCTAAATTTGGTTTTTCAGTAAAGTTTTTTACTTTTTTTACTTCATTTTTCGAGGCTTCAAACTGAATATAACCATATCCAGTATTAGGAGAATCAGGTTGTATTCCTAAGGTCATTAGAATATCCTTTTTTGAACATTCTTCAAATGAAGTTTCAATGTTTCTGGAGAATTCTTTTTCATTATCAATCCAGTGATCAGAGGGTGCAATTAACATTACAGCGTCTGGATTTTGATTGTATACTTTTAAAGCAGCATATAAAATACACGGAGCTGTATTTCTCATTGTAGGCTCTAATAAAAGCTGACTTTTGGTGGTTTTTGGAAGTTGAGTTAATACCAACTCTTCATATTGCTCGTTGGTAGCTATTAAAATATTTTTAGAAGGAACCAGTTCATTAATTCGATCAAATGTTCTTTGAATTAAAGATTGACCTTTTCCTAACATATCGTGAAATTGTTTTGGAAATTCTTGTGTACTCATTGGCCAAAACCTTGATCCAACTCCACCTGCCATAATTACGGCATAATAATTACTGTTCTTCATATTTTTTGATTCTTTAATCCTCTTTAAGGATTACTTCTGCATTCTGATTAAAAAGGTAGATGCGATTTGTTGCCAATTGTAAGCATTCGTATCTGGTTTTCCTCTTATTTCCTTTTTTATATAATTTGTTTTTAAAAACAAAAACACTGTTTAATTCGAGCTCAAAGATAAAACTCTTTCCGCTTTCTGCAGTATTTTCTTTTAAGGCTAGTGATAACTTAACATCACTATCAGTGCTCGCTTTTGGATTTTTTAAATAATGTGCCAGAGGAGCTAACATTTCAATTGGATAAATACTAGGATTCAGAAAAGGTAACATTAAATGTTGAAATGTTTGTTTCCATTCTTTTCCATGGGGTTGAACCCGTCCATATTTCATGAATGTAATATGATGCGCAATTTCATGAACTAAGGTTAATAAAAACTGATAAGGATTCAAATTGTTATTAATCGTAATCTGAAATTTACCATTGGGAAGTTTTCTAAAATCACCGTGTTTGGAATGACGTTGGTTAACGATTTTTAGCTGAAAGTTGTTAGAATCAATTAGTTTTTCTAAATGCGATATAGCTTCTAGAGGCTGTCTCTTATACACATCTCCGAGC
>CAJXRR010000065.1 GCA_913060575.1 uncultured Flavobacterium sp. | reverse complement strand
ACAGAGTAGATCGTCGGCAGCGTCAGATGTGTATAAGAGACAGAATTGGTCAAGTACATTTTATGTACAATGGAGATAAAGAAGCTTTACAAGAATATTTTTCTCAAAAGAAAGATGCTTTGCGAAGTGCAACTGCTTCTATTACCAAGAACATGGAAAAACGTGGTGGTGGAATTTTAGATATCCAATTAGTTGATAAAACTGAAAAGTTAGATAATTACTATCAATTACATGTTACGTTTGAAACTGTAGATTCTATGGGAGCAAACTTTATCAATTCGTGTTTGGAAGTAATTGCCAAAGAGTTTAGAAATGACGAGATAGAAATTGTGATGAGTATTCTTTCTAACTTTGTTCCAGATTGTTTGGTAAGAGCAGAAGTAAGCTGTAAGATAGAGGAATTGGGTGGAGCAAATCCACAAAAATTTGCACAGAAATTCCATCAAGCAGTACAAATAGCAGAAGTAGAACCTTATAGAGCGGTAACGCATAACAAAGGAATTATGAATGGAATTGATGCTGTTGTTTTGGCAACTGGAAACGATTTTAGAGCTGTAGAAGCTGGAGTTCATGCGTATGCTTCTAGATCTGGAAAATATAAAAGCTTAACTCATTGCGAAATTGAGAATGGAGTTTTTCGTTTTTGGATAGAACTTCCATTAGCGTTAGGAACTGTTGGTGGTTTAACCTCTTTACATCCTATGGCAAAGTTATCTTTAGAGATGTTACAAAAACCATCGGCAAGAGAATTAATGATGATTATGGCAACTGCTGGGTTGGCTCAAAATTTTGCAGCATTACGTGCTTTAACAACAAAAGGAATTCAACATGGGCATATGAAAATGCACTTAATGAATATTTTAAATCAGTTAGGAGCAAATGATGCTGAAAAGAAAAAAATAGCTGATTATTTTGATGGAAAAACTGTTTCTCACAGTGCAGTAGTTGATAAGTTTAATGAATTAAGAAATAGTAATTTGTAAATTTATAACAGTATCGTGGTGTCTGAGCGTAGTCGTGGTGTCTGAGCGTAGTCGTGGTGTCTGAGCGTAGTCGAAGACACATTAAATTGTAAAAAAAAATGAAAAAGGGGTATGTATATATTTTACGATGTTCTGATGGAAGTTTTTATACAGGGAGTACAATTGATATAGATAAAAGGTTGCTTGAGCATCAAGATGGAAGAGGGGCTAATCATACTAGAAAAAGACTTCCGGTAGATTTAGTATTTTGTCAAGAATTTATCAGGATAGAGGAAGCTTTTAATAGAGAGAAGCAAATTCAAGGCTGGAGCAGAAGAAAGAAAATAGCTTTAATAGAAGAAAATTTTGAACAGTTAAAAGTTTTTTCAGAATGTTTAAATGAAACAAATTATAAGTGGTTTCGACTACGCTCAACCACCGGTAGAATAAATGACTAAGAAAACAGAACAGGTAGCTGAGCGAAGTCGAAGCTACTCCAACGGAAAATTATTACTCACAGGAGAATATCTTGTTTTGGACGGAGCAACTGCTTTGGCTGTACCTACTAAATTTGGACAAGATTTAGTGGTCTCAACAATTAAAGAACCACAACTGATCTGGGGGAGTTTTACTAACACAGGAGAATGTTGGTTCGAAGCTGTTTTTGATTTACCAAAATTAAGATTGGTTAGCGCTACTTTTGATTCTAATAAAGAAGGAAGCTCAGAAGTTATTGCAGAAACCTTACAGAATATTTTACAAGAAGCTAGAAACTTAAATCCTGATTTTTTACAGTCAGAAACTGGTTTTGTTGTGAGAACGAATCTAACATTTCCAAGAGATTGGGGATTGGGTACATCGTCTACCTTACTTAACAATATTGCACAATGGGCAAATGTTGACGCGTATCAATTACTATGGAATTCCTTTTCTGGAAGTGGTTATGATATTGCTAACGCACAACATAATTCTCCAATTTTATACACATTAGAAAAGGTGAATGAGCAATTCGACTGCGCTCATTATAAACTTCGTCGAAATCAAAAACCGACTGTAAAAACGGTTGAATTTAATCCAGAATTTAGTGATCAACTTTATTTTGTACACCTTAATAAAAAGCAAAATAGTAGAGAAGGTATTGCTAAATACAAAGAAAATAAGAGCGATATTCAACAAGAAATACAGCGTGTTTCAGAAATTTCTCTTGAAATGTGTGCTGTGAAATCGCTTTCAGATTTTGAAAGATTGATGGATGAACACGAACAGATTATTTTTAACATTATTCAGTTAGAAACAGTAAAAGAACGATTGTTTTCAGATTATGATGGAAGCATCAAAAGTTTAGGTGCTTGGGGAGGGGATTTTATACTTGCAACAGGAACTCCTAACACAATCAATTATTTTAAAGATAAAGGATATACGACCATTTTGAAATATAAAGAGATGGTATTATAATTTGTCTTCGACTACGCTCAGCCAACACGACTACGCTCAGTCAACGATAATGTGTCTTTTACAACAATATATAATAGAATGCTTGTTAGCTGAGCTGATAATCGTTTTTAAATTGAACAAAAACACAGGTAGCTGAGCGGAGTCGAAGCTGCAAATAAGAAAAGAAATAAATGAAAAAAGTAATCATCATTGGTGGTGGAGCAGCAGGATTTTTCACAGCAATCAATGCGAAAGAAATGAATCCTAATTTAGAGATTACAATTCTAGAAAAAGGAAAAGAAGTACTACAGAAAGTCAAAATTTCTGGTGGCGGACGATGCAATGTAACCCATGCGTGTTTTGAACCAAAAGAATTGGTAAAATTCTATCCGCGTGGCGAAAAAGAATTACTCGGACCCTTTCATCAATTTATGACGGGCGATACTTTCGAATGGTTTGAAAACAATGGAATTCCGCTTAAAATCGAAAAAGATAACAGAGTTTTTCCAGAATCTAATTCCTCACAAACGATTATTGATTGTTTTTTAGGAAAAACCAAAGCATTAGGAATTCCGGTGTTAAAAAATCACGGAGTAAATTCCATCAAAAAACAAGGCGATTCATGGTTGGTCAATACCAAAGAGCAACAATTTGTCTGTGATGCTGTGGTAATGGCAGCCGGTAGCAGTAAAAAAGTTTGGGATTTGTCTCAATCGTTGGGTCATTCAATTATTTCACCTGTTCCGTCGTTATTTACCTTTAATATTAAAGACCCAAGAATCAAAGATTTGTTGGGAATTTCTGTTCCCAATGCTAGTGTACAATTGGTAGATACTAATTTAGAAGCATCCGGATCTTTATTAATTACACATTGGGGTATGAGTGGTCCTGCAATTTTAAAACTCTCAGCTTTTGGAGCTAGAATTTTAGCAGACAAAAATTACGAATATAACGTACAAGTAGATTGGTTGTCTAGACCTACTAAAAAAATTGTGAATGTGTTGTTGAATTTAAAAAAGAAACAACCCAAAAAGCAAGTAATTTTACGCTCTCCGTTTGAGGATATTCCCAAACGATTATGGGAACGTTTTGTAGTTGCTTCTCAAATACCGGCTACTTTTAATTGGGCAGATTTAAGTCATACTCAAATAGACAACCTAGCAAACCAACTTACTAAAAGTGTGTTTACAGCTAAAGGAAAAAGTACGTTTAAAGAAGAATTTGTAACTGCTGGTGGAGTAGATTTAAAAGAAATCAATTTTAAAAAGTTTGAAAGTAGAATTCATCAAAACCTATTCTTCGTAGGTGAAGTTTTAAATATTGATGCCGTTACAGGTGGTTTTAATTTTCAAAACGCTTGGACTGGTGGCTGGTTGTGTGCAAAAAACTTAGCGGAGAATTAAGGTTTCGTTAACGGTCTTGTATATGGCTCGTAGCGCATAAATTAGCGATTATTTTTCGGTTAAGCACGAGCCGAATTTTTAAATTTTTCTTATTATCTTTATTTCTCAATTAGCCAAATTTAAAAATTTGGCAGACTTACAAATATGCCTTAACTTCGATTGAGCAACTAATTAGCTATGAGCTATATACGTTGTTGGCAACTGGCTTTTTTGGTCAGTTTTAATATTATTTCTACTATTCTTTTATTTTTCGTTTTGACGACTTTTTAATTAAATAATAACTTCCCGAAAGCCCAAAAACTAGAATTCCTAAACCAACAAAATAAAGCGGCTCTCTTTCCAATTTTAAATCGATAATATGTCTTGAAAGGCCTATTATAGCTACCAAAATAACAACTTCGGCGTGTACAACATTTTCCTTTAAGTAAATTTTCATTGTTTGAAGCAATTCAATACCAATCAACACCAACATAAATCCACCAAATATAGTGTGAAGAGACAATAAGATGTTGTGTTCTAAAGTTAGAGTTTCTCTAAAGCTATCAAGGATACCGTTATAGAGTAGCATTATGAATACCACTGTACTATATAGTACAACTGTAAGTAGGGAAAATAGAAGAACGATTACAATAATACGCTCTATTTTGCCTACTATGTTCAAGATGTTTTTATTGAAGCTCATATACTATCTTTCCATCTTTTATAGTTTTCAATACTTGAATACCTTTAATTAAATCAACTTTTACTTTCAAAGGATTGTCAGAAAGAACTACCAAATCTGCTAACTTACCTTCGTTTAATGTACCTTTCTTATCTTCTTCAAAGTGTTGGTAGGCACTCCATTCCGTAATTGATTTTAACGCTTCGTAAGGTGTTAAACGTTCGTCCTCTCCTATGATTTTTCCACTTCTCGAAGTTCTGGCAACTGCTGTCCAAACAACACGCATTAAATTAGGTAATGCAACTGGTGCATCTGTATGTGTTGTAATTTTCATTCCCTTATTTAATGCCGAACGCGTTGGGCTTATTTTTTGTCCCAATTTTTCTCCAATCAGTTCTTGATGCCAATCTCCCCAATAAAATGTATGTAAAGGAAATAGGGATGCAATCATATTCATATCCTTTGCTTGGTTTAATTGGTCGTCTCTTATATATTGGCCGTGAATAATCACATCCCGTCTACCTTCATTTCCATATTTTTCTTTTAATGGTTTCATTGTTCTTATGAGTTGGTCAATTGCTGCATCTCCATTTGTATGGGTAAGAATTTGCCAATTATTTTTGAAGCCTTTCTCAAATATAGAAGACAATACACTGTCATTTGCTATTGCTGGATAGCCACTATAGTCATGAGGCATTCCTTCTGGCGGAATAAGATATGGTTCTGTTCGCCATGCTGTTCTACCTTGAGGTGAACCGTCAAGAGTAACTTTCATACCGCCTATTCTAAATTTATTAATGTAATTTTTGCTATTCCATTTACTGGTCATGTGTTTATCTACAAACATGTAATCTATATAGCTTACTACATCAATTTTATATTTATCCATTTCAGCCATTGCTACAAGCATTTCTTGATTTTGCATTGCTCTTCCTTCTTGTGCAGTGGTATATCCATAAGAAAGTGCCATATCCTGTCCTGCATCAAAGAATTTGATGAGAGCCTCTTCTGATTTAGGCGCTATCGCTTGAAGCATAAAAGGGATTGCTGCTAGTTCTTCAAGTACACCGTTAGGTTCATTTGAATTTTTCTCACGTCTAATTAAACCGCCCTCAGGGTCTTTAGAGTTGGCATTAATACCTAACTGCTCTAATCCTTTAGAATTAACAACAGCAAAGTGACCTGATATATGAACAATCATTATTGGAAATTCGGTACTTACTTTATCTAAATCGTGTTTGGTTGGAAACCGTTTTTCTTTTAAGACCGAATCATCAAAACCAGCTCCAAATATCCAACCCGTAAGGGCTCTGTTTTCTGGTGTATTCCATTGCTTTAATACTGAAATTAGTATTTCAATGTCATTGACATTTGCATCGGGCGAAGCAAGTAATTGAGCTCCTATTGCTTGTCCTCCAAAATTTGCAAAATGACAATGACCGTCTATAAAACCTGGAAGCATTGTTTTTCCTTTGAGGTCAACAACTTTTGTACTGTCGCCTTTTAACTTTAAAACATCTTTTTTAGTTCCTAATTTAGAAATAATGCCATTTTTTATTGAAACCGCCTCAACGTAGGTAGGTTCATCACCTTCCATAGTTATAATATCGCCATTAAAATAAATAGTGTCCGCAGCGTTTTCTGGTGCTGCTTTTTTTGTTGAATCGTTACAGCTGAACATACATAGTGACACGAATAATACAAGTAATTTTTTCATCATTATAATTTTTTAGAGAAAGAAGGTAGTTCCTATACGAATAGTTGTCGCCTCATTAGTGAAATTAGGAAAATAGCCAATATTGGCTTTTAATTTATTTGGAATAATCATATGGTTTAGATTAAACTCGCCAGACCACGTATCATTCCATTCTCCATCGGTATTCAAATATGTAAGTATAGGATTCACAAACAAAAACCAACTTTGGTTGAAGCTAATACTAACATTAGCTTGCGCCAAAAAACCTGTACTTGAAAATTTGAATTCATCTGGAATAACATCTGTCGATGGCTTTGTAACGTGAACTAGACTTAAACCGGGAAACATCAATACCTTTTTAGACAATGCGAACCCATATACAGAGCCAGCCGAAAGCACAAAACTACTTGTGCCTAAACCATCCTCAAAATTTCCCGTAGGTAATGTAATATCTAAAAATGGTGCGATAACATTAAATTTTTCAGCCGTCATTTCTCGTTTAACAATAGTAAAATATCGCAAACGCACATCGCCCAATCCAAATTTAGAAGTAGCGTCATTATGTAATAACGGTATTTCTGCAAGAACTAAATTATTTGGGTTGAACGTATATTGTACATTTCCCCTAAAACCGTAAAGACTAGTACCATCTTTTAAAGAAGTATATTCAAATTGGGTATTCACTTGCGTATAGAGATTGGTTGGGTTAGAAGCATCAACATTTTGTTGAGAGTTTGTATTATCGTCTTGAGCAAGACAAATTAGACTACAAAAAAGCAAATAAAAGGTAATATAAAAATGTTTCATATTTTGTTATTGGTTAGTTTAAAAGTCAAATATAAAAAAAGTCTAAATTTTTCAATTTGAATATCATTTCAATAATATTAAAAAAAGGTTTCATTTTTTGTTTTTACTTTCCATTTTATTAAATTATGAATTTGATAACTGCTGTTTCTTAGCTTGTTGCCAACTTAATTGATAAGGTGAGTTTTAACACTTCGGCTAGCTCAGTGTAAATTCAATTTATCAAGAGTTAACGAAGTTAGTAGAATTTTTTTTCAAAGTCAAGCAATTAAGATGCATGAAAATAAAACAGGTATTTATACCTGTTTATTAAAAGAAGGAATAGAGAAAGATTTACCCCAATTCTCCACGATGCGGTTTTAAAGCATCTCTAAATACTTTCATGTCGCTTTCGTTGACAACAATAAATGCAGCGCAGAACATTGGGTTAAGTTCTTTGATGTCTATTTCATGAAAAGGAAGGTTTTCAATAGCCGAAAATTCTTTTAAATGAAGGGTATGATGCTTGGCAGTTTCCAAAGCATCTGGACCTCTAAAATCCCACAAAAGTTTTATTTTTCTTTCCAAAAGAATACAATTTAGGATACAAAAATACCCATTTCTAACTAGAAATGGGTATTTGTATTTGTTAAGAAAGAACGTTTATTTCTCTTTTAGAATTAATGCAATAATTCCCAAACGAGCAATTAAGAAAACTACAATTCCGAAAGAAGGACTCAACAAACTAATTTTAATCCCTGCTGCTAAAACACCGGAAGAAATATCATTGGCTGAAGAGATTGCGTCCATTCCACCAATCATTCCTATAAAGTGTCCTAAAAACCCCCAAACCAAGGCAAATAAACTGATAGAACTAATAAGTTTTTGTATTTTATTGTCTGCATCACCTTTTAGTAAACCTTTTATAATTAAAGCAATACAAATAATTAAAAGAATTAATGTGGGATACATAAAAGTAGGACCTCCATCACTTAATAGGCTAGCAAATAAAGGTTTGATAAATTGAGTTGTCATTGAAAAATTCATATTTATTGTTTTAATATTAGTATGCCGTAAATGTATTTTTAAATATTTCTCAAGATTATTTAACTCGACAAATGACAGAATATCCACCTAAAGTTACAAGTTTACCATCAATTTTGGAGTTTTAGGGTTAAAACAGTTAAAAACCGCCCTAAAATGTAATTTGGTCTTATTACATTGTTGTCAATCTATAAAAACGGTATTATTGTAGTTATGTTAAAGCAAATAAAAATAGGAAAGTTACTTTTCAAATGCGCAATCCATATATTGTTTTGGCTTGTTGTGTATTTTTTCTATAATTATTTTTTAGGATATGGTAGTGAAAATATTGAATATGTAACTAGATTTTCATTATTTCTAATGCCTGTTACTATTGTTGTTAGTTATGTTTTTTTAGGGTACTTAATTCCAAGATTTTTGCTAGTAAATAAGCAGGGCTTATTCATTTTATATAGTATTTATACTTTAATCATTTCCTATTTTTTTATTTCAATATCCATACTTTATGGATCCATACTTTTAAATCACCTTCGTGTAGATAGTTCATCACCTTTAACAAAGACCTTTTTGTTTATAGTATTAGGCGTCTATTTTGTGGTTTTTATAGCGATTACAATTGGGTTGCTTATGAATAATTATAAATCGCTCGTTAAAAACGAAGATTTAAAAAACAAAATTTTACAAACCCAATTGCAATTAAAAGAGCAAGAACTAAAAATGTTAAAGATGCAAATTCATCCACATTTTTTGTTCAATTCACTCAATACGATCTATGGATTTGCTTTAAAAAAAGCTGATGAAGCTCCGGAAATGATTTTAAAACTATCGAATTTGTTGGATTATATTTTATATCAAATTGAAAAACCTACCGTTTCTTTAGAAAATGAAATCAATCATTTAGAAGATTATATTTCCTTAGAAAAATTACGATTTCACGATACCTTAGAGGTTAGTTTTTTAAAAGAGGATAAGATTTCTGACATCTATATTGCTCCCATGTTGTTAATTCCTTTTGTTGAAAATAGTTTTAAACATGGGGCTATTATAGACGGTTGTTTACGGATTGCAATTGCAGTAAAAAGAGAAAAAGAAACTCTTATTTTTGAAGTGGAAAATTCTGTGTTAGAAAACACAAATAGTACAAACGGAATAGGATTAGAAAACATTACAAAGCGATTAAAAATGTTGTATCCAAATGCGTATACTTTAGAAATCAAACAAATAAATAAGTTGTTTAAAGTACAATTGACAATCAATGTAAACGGTTTAAAAACACTTAAACATGTCTAACAAAGTAACTTGTATTATTGTAGATGATGAGCCTGTAGCAAGAGAAATTATTGCTTCTTTTGTGGCTAAAATTAACGATTTAGAACTGGTTGCAACTTGTAAAAATGTTTCGGAAGCATTTACCGTTTTGCAAAACGAAACGATTCATTTAATCTTTTTGGATATTAATATGCCAGAAATTTCTGGTTTGTCTTTGGCGAAATCTATTCAGCATAAAAGTCAGGTTATTTTCACAACAGCGTATAGAGAATATGCCATTGAAGGTTTCGATTTACAAGCGGTAGATTATTTATTAAAACCTATTTCTTTTGATCGTTTTTTAAAAGCTGTTCAGAAATATTTTGATTTACATGTCACAAAAGAAACTGAAAGAAATGAATTAGTGCCTGTTGAAAAAGAAGCTTCGATTTTTGTGAGATCGGATAGAAAAATGGTCAAAGTAAGGTTCAATGAAATTAGATACATAGAAAGTTTAAGTGATTATGTGAAGATTTACACCAACCAAGAAACGATTGTAACTAGAGAAACCATTAGTAATATAGAATCTAAATTACCATCCAAAGATTTCCTTAGAACACATCGCTCATACATAGTCTCCATGAGTCAAATAAATTCATATACAAATGAGTTTGTTGAGTTAGAAAAAAAAGCAATTCCGATTAGTAGATCTTACAAAGAAAATGTCTTAAAAAAGTTGACTGGTAAATAAGTGAAAAACTGCTATATTTGTGGCAAATTTTAAGGCTTGAATACACAGCAATTTATTCCGAAAATACTTCAAAAATCAACTGATAATTTTTCATTTACTTGGAAAACTCCTAGTAACATCGCATTGGTTAAATATTGGGGAAAAACAGATCCTCAGATTCCAAAAAATGCGTCTATTAGTTTTACCTTAAGTAATAGTCATACGATTACTACCATTGATTTTACGCCAAAAAATGATTCAGATTCGCAAGAAGAAATTTCATTTGAGTTGTTTTTTGAAGGAAAAAAGAAAGAAGATTTTAAGCCAAAGATTGCAAAGTTTTTTGATAGAATTAAAGCATATTGTCCGTATGTTTTAACATACAATATGGTCATTAGTTCAGAAAACTCTTTTCCGCACAGTAGTGGAATTGCTTCATCAGCAAGTGGGATGAGCGCTATTGCGATGTGTTTAATGAGTTTAGAAAAATCATTAACTGAAACTGAAATGAAACCTGATTTTATAAATCAAAAAGCGTCATTTTTAGCACGTTTAGGTTCTGGAAGTGCTAGTAGAAGTATTGAAGGGCCTTTGGTTGTTTGGGGAACACATCCAGAAATTGAAGAAAGTTCAGATTTATTTGGAGTTCCGTTTCCATACCAAGTTCATGAAGTTTTTCAAAACTATCAAGATGCTATCTTATTAGTTGATAAAGGAGAGAAGCAAGTCAGCAGTACAGTTGGTCACGATTTAATGCACAATCATCCATTTGCAGATCAAAGATTTCATCAAGCGAATGAAAACTTAACTAAGATTTCTAAAATTTTACAACATGGAGATATTGATTCATTTATCAATTTGGTAGAAAGTGAAGCCTTGAGCTTGCATGCAATGATGTTGACAAGCAATCCTTATTTTATCTTAATGAAGCCAAATACCTTAGAAATTATCAATGCAATTTGGCGATACAGAAATGAAACGGGAAGTAAGATTTGTTTCACCTTAGATGCAGGCGCAAACGTGCATGCATTATATCCACAAAATGAATCAGAAAAAGTATTGCAATTTATTGAAGATGAGCTTTCTAGCTTCTGTCAAAAAAATCAGTATATTTGTGATGTTGTCGGTTTAGGAGCCGTTAAATTATAACCTGTAAATGAATAAGTTACTTTCTAAAATCTCAAATTTCATTACACTGCTGTTTGTTGGATTTATCCTTGTATCCTTTACCCAAGGAACAATTTGGTTAGATGAAAATCATTCACAAACAACCGAAAAAGAAGCAGCGTTTTACAGACCTGTTCCAGAGAAAAAAAGAAGTGGTTATTATATCATTGATTATTACAAGAACGGAGCTAAATACCGAGAAGGTAAAGCAGAATCCATTACTGTTCAAAAAGAAATTTTTAAAGGATTTGTTACTTATTTCTATAAAGACGGAGCTATTTCAAAAAAAGAGAAATATAAAAATGGAGTTTTAGACGGTCCTTACAAAGAATTTTATCCAACAGGAGAACTTAAGATTGATGGTGTTTATAATAGAGGAACTAGAGAAAGAGTTTGGAAAATCTATTATAAAACAGGAAAAATAAAAACCAAAGGAAAATACAGAGATGGAGAAAAAGTTGGCGAATGGACTACATTTTACAGAGATGTCTATTATCCTGATGACGAGTAATTTTATTGTATATTTGCACTATATTTTATAACCTATGAAAGGCCCTTTATTTTACGCAAAAATTTTACTTTTCGGAGAATACGGTATCATCAAAGACTCAAAAGGTCTTGCAATTCCCTACAACTCTTACAAAGGAGCGTTAAAATCTGTTTCTAATCTTACAGGAGAAGCAAAAAAATCAAACGAAAACTTATCAAGATTATACGAGTATTTAAAAAACTTGCACACAGATTTAGTTTCTTTTGATTTAGTAACTTTTAAGGAAGATATTGATAGTGGAATGTATTTTGATTCTTCAATTCCTCAAGGTTACGGAGTGGGAAGTTCTGGTGCTTTGGTTGCCTCTATCTATGATAAATATGCTTACGATAAAATCACAATTTTAGAGAATTTAACTAGAGAAAAATTGTTGAATTTAAAATCGATTTTCTCTTTAATGGAATCTTTTTTTCATGGGAAAAGTTCTGGTTTAGATCCTTTAAATTCATATTTGAGTTTGCCCATTTTAATCAATTCAAAAGATAATTTAGAACCTGCTGGTATTCCATCTCAAAAAGAAGGAAAGGGAGCCGTTTTTCTTTTAGATTCAGAGCAAATTGGAGAAACTGAGCCAATGGTGAATATTTTTATGAATAAGATGAAAAACGAAGGTTTCAGAACAATGATAAGTGAAGAATTTTCTAAAACAACAGACGCTTGTATCGAAGATTTTTTAAGCGGAAACTTGAAATCTTTATTTGGTAATGTAAAAAGTTTGTCAAAAGTTGTCCTAAAAAACTTTAAGCCCATGATTCCTGATGCTTTTCACAAAGTTTGGGAAAAAGGTATAAATTCTAACGAATATTACTTAAAACTTTGTGGCTCTGGCGGTGGAGGTTATATTTTAGGCTTTACAGAAGATTATCCTAAGGCTCAGGAAAGTTTAAAAGACTACAAATTAGAATTGGTTTACAGGTTCTAAAACTACTTCTATGAGTTCTTCAAAAAAGAAGACTTTTCTAAAAAAAATATTTAGTTTACTATCAGTTGTAAGAGGTTATAATATTCTAATATTAATTTTCGCTCAGTATTTAGCTTCAATTTTTATTTTTTCTCCAAATAAATCTGCATCCACTGTAATTTTTGATTTACATTTATTATATATCGTTTTAGCATCGGTTTGTGTGGTTGCTGCGGGTTACATTACTGTCTCTTATACACATCTCCGAGCCCACGAGACCGTACTAGATCTCG
>CAJXRR010000064.1 GCA_913060575.1 uncultured Flavobacterium sp. | reverse complement strand
ACAATGGCTGAAATGATGGCGCAAGGAAAACAACCAGAAATATTGTTTTGGGTTGGCGCTGCTGGTAGTTATGATGATAGAGCAAAAAAAATAACCAGAGCTTTTGTGAAAATTTTGCATAAAGCTAAGGTAGATTTTGCTGTTTTAGGAACAGAGGAAAGTTCTACAGGTGATGCTGCAAAAAGAGCTGGAAACGAGTTTTTGTTTCAAATGCAAGCAATGACTAACATTGAAATTCTAAATGCATACGAAGTAAAAACGATTGTATGTACAGATCCTCATTCTTTCAATACCTTAAAAAATGAGTATCCAGAATTAGGCGGTAAATATGAAGTATATCATCACACACAATACATCAAAAAATTAGTAGAAGAAGGAAGATTAGATATTAAAGATTCTTTAAAAGGAAAACAAGTTACGTATCATGACCCTTGTTATTTAGGAAGAGGAAATGGTGTGTATGAATCGCCAAGGGACATCATTAGAAAACTAGGTGTTAATTTGGTTGAGATGAAACAAAGTAAAAACAGAGCCTTGTGTTGTGGAGCAGGTGGAGCACAAATGTTTAAAGATGCTGAGAAAGGCGATAAGGAAATTAATGTGTTAAGAACTGAACAAGCACTAGAAACCAATGCTAAAATAATAGCAACTGGATGCCCTTATTGTAATACAATGATGACGGATGGAGTGAAATTCCACGAAAAAGAAGATCAGGTTATCGTAAAAGATATCGCAGAATTAATAGCAGAATCAAATCAATTTTAGACATTCCTATGAAAAAATTAATAAATCTTATTTTCGTTTTCACCTTACTATTCTTAGTTTCTTGTAACAAAGAAAAAAATACAAAAACGGATATAGTACCAGTAGAAAAACCAAAAGATAGTATTGTACAAGTTGAAAAAAAGATAGTAGAAAATACACCTGAATTAATTTTTACAGTACAGATTGGTGCTTTTAAAAAGCCAAATCAAAAAATGGCTATTATTACTAACATTAAAATCACAAAAGAAGAAGATTTATATAAATATAGATTGGGTTCCTTTACAGATTATAAATCAGCAAGGAGCTTTAGAAAGAGACTTTCAAAAGAATATCCAGGTGCTTTTGTGCAAGCTTTAAAAAAGAACAACCCTATCAATATTATTAAAGCTTTAAAGTAATCTAGACAAAAATAATATTTTGGTTAAAAACTATTTTAAGGCTGCTAGATTAAGAACCTTGCCCTTATCAATTTCTGGAATTATAGTTGGAGGCTTATTAGCCAAGTCTCAAGGTTTTTTTGATTGGTCAATTTTTATTTTATCAATATTTACGACTATTGGTTTTCAAGTACTTTCAAATTTCGCTAATGATTATGGTGATGGCATCAAAGGAACAGATGCTATTAGAACTGGAGAAGAAAGAATGGTGAGTTCTGGTAAGATTTCTCCAAAACAAATGAAAACAGCCATGATAATCACAGCTACAGTGACTATCTTAATAGCGCTTGTACTAATTTATTTAGCCTTCGGAAAAAATAATTTTGCCTATTCAATTCTTTTTTTTACACTTGGAATTGCCTCTATTGTTGCTGCCATAAAATATACCGTGGGTAATTCTGCTTATGGATATAGTGGTTTGGGAGATGTTTTTGTATTTGTCTTTTTTGGCTTGTTAAGTGTTTTAGGAAGTTACTTTTTATTTACTAAACAAATTGACTTTTTAATATTGTTACCTGCATTTTCTATCGGTTTATTAAGTACAGCAGTTTTAAATCTTAATAATATGAGAGATCGTGAAAACGACAAAAAATCAAATAAAAATACCATCGTTGTTAAAATAGGAGCAACTGCTGCAAAAAAATATCATTACAGTTTATTGATTTTTTCATTGGTTTTTGCGGTTGTATATGTAATCCTCAACTATGTTAGCCCATTTCAATTTTTATTTATGATCGCTTATATACCATTATATAAGCACTTTGTATTTGTAATAAAGAACAATGATGAAAGCCTTTTAGACGGACAATTAAAAGTAGTAGCACTCAGTACTTTTTTATTTGGCATCCTTTTTGGAATTGGTCAAGTAATATAAATAATAAACTATCTAAAATGAAAAAGTTATTCTTACTAATATTTGTATCGAGTATCGTCATTTCTTGTGATAACAAAAAATATAATGATGATGTTGATCTAAACGAAACAGTTGTTTCTAGTCTTCAAGCAAGCGCTGATTATAATTTTGAGTCAGTAGTAAAAAAGAAATCAAATGCCAAAAATGAAGAGATTTCTGTAAATAGAAAGTTTATTAAAAATGGAAGAGTTGTATTTAAAACTGATAGTATTTCAAAAACTAAAAGCAGAATAAATCAACTCATAAAACAGTTTAAAGGATATGTTTCATCGGATAATACTTCAAAAAATAACACAAGAATTAATCAATATCTTACTGTAAGAATTCCTGCCAAAAATTTTGATGCTTTCTTAAGTGAATTGTCAAAAGGAGTAAATGAGTATGATTCAAAAGATATTACTATTTCTGATGTAACGGAGCAATTTTATGATTTACAATCTCGATTAAAAAATAAAAAGGAATTAGAAAAAAGATATCTACAGATTTTAGGGAAAGCAAAAAGTGTAAAAGAAATTTTAGAAGTAGAAAAAGAAATAGGTAAATTAAGAGAAGATATAGAATCAGCAGAAGGGAGATTAAAATATTTAAGTAGTCAAATTGATCTTTCTACTTTAACAATTACATTTTATAAAGAAATAGAAGCTAAGACAGAAAAAACAAATAGATTTGTTGAAGCATTTAATGATGGTATACAAGCTATAAAAAACTTTGGTATATTTCTAGTTTCAATATGGCCGTTTGCTATTTTAATTTCTATTGTTTATTTAATTGTTAGAAGAAAATTTAAAAAAAGAAGTTCATAATTTAATTCAATGAAACTTCCATAATGAGTAATTGATGCCCAATGAAATGATTATGTGGAAGCTACATGTGGCCAATAAAAAATAATAAAAGAAATACATGAAAACAGTAAAAATTATCATCACGTTTTTAGTCATTCTAACAGTGGTGTTTTTTGGTACAGGTCTCATTATAAAAGAAAGTAGTTATTCAACTAAAATCACCATCAATAAACCTTTAGAAGAAACTTTTAAAATGTTTAATGATACGGAAACAATTACAAAATGGAATCCAGAATATACTTCCATAGAAGTTGTAGATAACAAGTCTGGTATTACAGGAAGCGTTTATAATATTATGGTTAAACATAATGAAGAAACTGTTATTGTCAAAGAGAAAGTACTGGCGTATGTTAAAAATGAGAAAGTAACCTTGCTTTTTGATAGAGAAGGAGTCGCTGAAAGAGATGATTATACCTTTACAAGTGATGGGTTAACTACTGTCATTACGCTAAATGCTAGCTTTCAAGCAAAGAGTTATATTTTGGGATGTGTCTTGCCTTATTTTGAATCAAATTTTAAAGCAATAGACGAGCAAGCTCTCACAAATTTTAAAAATTTTGCTGAAAAATCTTCATTTTGATTTCTGCTAAATACCATAAATATCTATTGAATTTTAAAGTTCCTAGTGGAACGTCTAGAGGGATTTTAAAAACGAAAGAAACATGGTTTTTAACACTAGAAAAAAATGGTAAAAAAGGAGTAGGAGAGTGCGGAATCTTTAGAGGATTGAGTATCGACGATAGACCAGATTATGAAGAGAAACTTCAATGGGTTTGTCAAAACATTCATCTTGGTTTAGAACTCCTATTAATAGAAACTATTCAGTTTCCTAGTATCCAAATCGGATTAGAACAAGCTTTCTTATCATTAGCATCAACAAATACATTTCATTTATTTCCTTCTGATTTTTCATCATCTAAAGCAGGAATTAATATCAATGGTCTCATTTGGATGGGCAATAAGCAATTCATGAAAGATCAAATTAAACAGAAAATACAGCAAGGGTTTCGATGTATAAAAATGAAAATTGGAGCGATTGATTTTCAAACAGAAATTGAATTACTTCAGTCAATTAGAAAAGAATTTTCTATTGAAGACATCGAATTACGAGTAGATGCAAACGGAGCTTTTAATCCTAAGGAAGCGCTAGAAAAATTAAAGGTTTTATCTGAATATAATTTGCATTCTATTGAGCAACCCATCAAACAAGGTCAGCTACAAGAAATGGCTATTTTGTGCGATAAAACACCTTTACCTATTGCTTTGGATGAAGAATTAATAGGTGTTTTTGATGTAACAAATAAGCGAAAATTGCTACAAACTATCAATCCACAATACATTATATTAAAACCAAGTTTAGTGGGAGGTTTTCAAGGAAGTGAGGAATGGATACAGCTAGCCAAAAATAAAAACATAGGTTGGTGGATTACCAGTGCTTTAGAAAGCAACGTTGGACTTAATGCAATTGCGCAATGGACAGCTACCTTAGAAAGTGAAATGCCACAAGGTTTAGGAACTGGAAGTTTGTTTACCAATAACATAGAAAGTCCGTTAGAAGTAAAAAACGGATATTTACACTATAAAAAAAATAAGAGTTGGAATTTTAACTTGATTTAATATGAATTTTTTACAGACAGGTTTTAAAGGAAAGAATGATTGGTGGATGTATTCACTCACATTATTTGTCATATTCTTCGCGACTCAAATTGCTTCTTTTGTCCTTGCATTTGTTGCTTTAAATCAGGTAGATGGCGATATGGAGATGTTTTTAAAAGCTGCAAAAACCTCTTTTTTAAATATTGGAATCAACTCTAGTTTGTATTTGTTTCTAATAATTATAACTTTTATTGCTGGTTTTATTGCACTTTATATTTGTGTAAAAAAACTACATAAGAAAAAATTTATTTGGATTGTCACTTCCAGAAAAAAGATGGATTGGAAACGTTTCTTTTTCGGAGCGTTATTATGGGGAGGTTTGGCTCTATTATTTTTAGGTACAGACGTTGTTTTATCTCCAGAAAATTATATTTGGAATTTTAAACCCCTACCATTTTTCACACTTTTTTTAGTTGCGGTTTTATTTCTGCCAATACAAACTAGCTTAGAAGAGTTATTGTTTAGAGGATATTATATGCAAGGATTAGCCTTATGGCTTAAAAATAAATGGGCACCTTTAATTATTATGTCTATGGTTTTCGGATTACTACATGGTATGAATCCGGAAATTGAAAAATTGGGTTACGCTGCTTTGTTTTTATATATAGGAACTGGCTTTTTTTTCGGAATTGTAACTTTAATGGACGAAGGGACAGAATTGGCTATGGGAATGCATGCAATTAATAATATTATTGCGGCATTATTTATAACTACAGACTGGACAGTGCTTCAAACCGATGCTTTGTATATAGATACTTCTGAACCTTTAATGGGTTTAGATATGTTTTTACCTTTTCTTGTTTTATATCCTTTGGTGTTTTTTATTTTATCAAAAAAATATAAATGGACAAATTGGAAAGATAAAATTTTTGGTAACGTAGAAGAACCGATTCTGATTGAAAACGAATAATATCCATACAAACTTTCAATTAAACGGAATTTCATTTTCTAGTACAGAAGAGGTAATTCTTTTCTCAGCATCTATATCAAAAGAGTTAGTAAATTTTTTGAATGAGTGGTTTTCTAAGGATGATTTTATCATCGTTAATACATCAGGTTCCACTGGAAAACCAAAACAGATTGAACTCAAAAAAGAGTTCATGTTAAATTCTGCACTAGCAACAGGTAAGTATTTTGATCTACCAAATAAAACAACTGCACTATGTTGTTTACCTATTGATTTTATTGCCGGTAAAATGATGTTAGTAAGAGCTTTAACACTAGGTTGGCATCTAGATGTATTGGTGCCTAATTCAAATCCCCTAGAATTTATTGAAAAAGAGTATAATTTTTCTGCCATGGTTCCTCTTCAAGTTGATAACTCTATTGATAGATTACATTTAATTCAGAAATTAATTATTGGTGGAGGTGAAGTTTCTTCCAAACTACAAGAAAAATTACAAGAAGTTTCTACACTAGCATTTGCAACCTACGGGATGACAGAAACCATTACTCATATAGCTGTTCAGAAATTAAATAATTTCAGCCTAACTGAAGTTCCTGTAGCTTCTAAATATAAAATATTGCCAAATGTTCAAATTTCTCTTGATCATAGAAATTGCTTAGTAATCAATGCACCCAAAGTTTCATCCGAAGTAATAGTTACCAACGATGTTGTTGAAATTACTTCCAAAACAGAGTTTATTTGGAAAGGTCGTTTAGACAATGTGATTAATTCAGGAGGAATTAAATTACATCCAGAAGAAATCGAAAAGAAACTAGTTTCCTTTATACAATCACGTTTTTTTGTAGCAGGAATTCCTGATGAAAAATTAGGAGAAAAATTAATCTTAATTATAGAAGGAGAAAATAACCTTGTCATTTCGAACGAAGTGAGAAATCTCAAAAAGGTTCTCTCAAAATTTGAAACCCCAAAAGAGATCTTCTTTATTTCTAAATTCATGGAAACAACAACGGGTAAAATTCAGAGAAATTGCACTTTGAAAAAAGTTCTTACTACTTCATAAAGATACTTTACGTGATTTCTGGTTACGTTCCCTAATTATAGTTTTTTAATTCTTTAGTTAGTTTATAGGTTTACTGTGAATCTAAAAACTAACAAGTATGTCAAAGAAAAATTTATTAGTATTTGTGTTGTTGATAACAGCATTTATACAAGCTCAAGAGAAAAACATTAAAACTCAATCGGTTGATATTGATAACTTAATTTCTTATGTTGTTGAAAACTACAAGAGTAAAAAGAGCTCTGAAGTAACTCCTAAAAATATTGTACTCTTAATTCAGTTTAATAATGATTTTTCGGAAGAAAAGAAGATTATTTTAAAACAGTCTTTAAAGTTGATGTCTTCTAGATTATCAGAAAATGATAAAATTTCTATTCTAACTTATTCTGGTATAAATGGTGTTGTTATGAAACAAACCAATGCAACTAAGATTAAGAAAATATTAAAATCTGTTATTGATTTTAATGAAAGTATAAAAGAAATGCATAAAGATGGAATTGACTTTGCCTATAAATATGCAAATGATCATTTTGATGAAGATGCTATTAATTCCATCATAATGGTTAGAAATTCTAACCCTACACCAATAGCAGCAAACTCAAAGCAAGGGAAAAAGAAAAGAAACAATATTTTTTTACTAACTGCAATTAGTCTTTTACCTGAAGTTTTATCAGTTATAAAAAATTAAAAAATATGATTAAGAAAACCTTATTAGTATTTATGCTATTGATAATAGCATCTTTACAAGCACAAAAAATCACAATTAAAGGAATCGTCTCTGATAAAGCTGGAGTATTACCTGGAGTAAGTGTACTTATTAAAGGAACAGCTAACGGAGCTGATACAGATTTTGACGGAGCTTATACAATTGAAGCTAACGTAGGAGATGTTTTAGTTTATAGTTATTTAGGATATGAAACAGTAGAAAAAACGGTAGCATTAGAAAAAATTATAAATATAACTATGAAAGAAGGAGGAGAAGTTCTTGATGAAATTATTGTTGCTTCTTACGGTAGAAAGTTAAGTAAAAGAAAGAGTGCAGCTGCTTTGATTACATTAAAAGGTAGAGCTAGTGGTATTTCTATTTCAAAGAAATCAGCTAGTGGATATATGGAAGAAATCTTTAAGCCACAATCTGGTTTACTTACAGCTGCCGAAATAAATGATTTAGAAAAATGGAACGAATGGAAGAAATTAACTCAAAAGCAAGATTTTATTGAAGAAGAAAAAAAATGGGGATTTGATTTGGGAGATAAGCTAGAAGTTTTTCTTGTAGATAATAATCAGGATCCAATAATAAATGTGAAGGTATTTTTAATTGACGATCAAAAAAGCATAAAACAAGGTGTCACTGATGTTTTTGGTAAAGCCGTATTTTTCAAAAATTCAAGTCAGTTTTTCACAATACAAACTTTGTATAAGCAGCAAGTAAGAGGTAAAAGATTAAATAAAGATATCTCAAAAACCATTTTTCAATATGATTCAGTTTCACAAAAATTAAAAGGTTTAGATGTAATGTTTACTATTGATGCTACTGGATCTATGGGCGATGAAATTTCTTATTTAAAATCTGAAATAGAAAACATTATAACAAGAGTAGATTCAACCATTCAAGAGAAAAGAATTGCCCTCACGTTTTACAGAGATTTAACTGATAGTTATGTAGTTAAAGACTTTGATTTTTCATCTAATATAATCGAAGTAAAAGAGAATCTATCTAAACAAAAAGCAGAAGGTGGTGGTGATTATGAAGAAGCGGTAGAAATTGCTTTAAAGAAATCATTATCTATGAATTGGAGAGAAAATGCAAAAACTAAATTGATATTTTTAATGTTAGATGCCCCGCCTCATTTAAATCAAGAGAATATTAAAATTATAAAAGAACAAATAAATAAAGCAAAATCTATGGGGATTAAAATTATTCCTATAGTTGCTAGCGATGCGAATAAAAGTGTTGAGTATTTAATGAGATATTTTAGTGTTTATACAAATGGTACTTATGTTTTCTTAACTGATGATAGTGGAATAGGTAATAAACATATGAAGCCCTCTACAAAAGATTTTAAGGTCGAAAAATTAAATGATTTAATAGTAAGACTAATAAATAAATATTCTGGTGTTTAATTAAAAAGCCTCCCGATTGGGAGGCTTTTTCAAGGGTATTTATTCTTCCATAGAATGATAGACGTTTTGCACGTCATCATCTTCTTCTAATCGTTCTAGTAACTTTTCAACATCTGCTTTTTGCTCTTCGTTAAGCTTAGTGGTAGTAGTTGGAATTCTCTCAAATCCAGAAGAAATAATCTCTACATTATTTTCTTCAAAAAAAGATTGGATGGCTCCAAATTGCTCAAAAGGAGCATAAATTATAATACCTTCTTCATCATCAAACACTTCCTCTACTTCAAAATCGATGAGTTCTAATTCTAACTCCTCCATATCCATAGAGATATCTTCTTTTTTTACCGTAAAGTTACAGGTATGGTCAAACATAAAAACTACAGATCCAGAAGTTCCTAAATTCCCATCACACTTATTAAAAGATGCTCTCACATTGGCAACAGTTCTGTTATTATTATCGGTCGCTGTTTCTATTAAAACTGCAATTCCATGGGGTGCATATCCTTCAAATAAGACTTCTTTAAAGTCTGCAGTATCTTTATCTGTAGCTTTTTTAATGGCACGCTCTACATTGTCTTTTGGCATGTTGGCCGCTTTGGCATTCTGTATAACGGCTCTTAATCTTGAGTTAGACTCAGGATTAGGACCGCCTTCTTTAACAGCCATTACAATATCTTTACCAATTCTTGTAAACGTTTTAGCCATCGCTGACCAACGTTTCATCTTACGTGCTTTTCGAAATTCGAATGCTCTTCCCATGCGTTTGATTTAAGTAATCTCTAAAAAATTAGAGGTGAACAAATGTAAAAAAATGAAAATGCTTTTACAATTTTTATTGAAGTGTTTCCCCATCAATTCAATAATAGATAAGTTTGCTTGGCAATTTCTATTTCTTCATTGGTTGGAATGACCAAAATTTTCACGTTTGAAGCCTCATCTTGAATTTCTCGTAGTTCTTTTGATTTGATACTATTCTTATTGATATCTATTTGAATACCTATGCAATCTAAATTCTCACAAACCATTTTTCTAATGGTTTCAGAATTTTCTCCAATTCCTGCAGTAAATACTAGGGCATCTAGTCCATTTAAAATTGCGGTATAAGAACCTACATATTTTTTAATTCTATAGGTTGTTAATTTAAGCGCATTGATGCAATCCTTATGGCCTTCATTAGCTGCTTTTTCAATTTCACGTAGATCAGAAAAGCCAGTTAATCCTTTTAACCCTGATTCTTTTTGTAAGACAGTATTGATTTCTTTCATACTCATTCCTAATGAATTGTGCATGTAAAAAATAATCGATTGATCAACATCGCCAGAACGCGTTCCCATAACCAAACCGTTCATTGGGCCAAAACCTAATGAAGTATCGATACATTTACCGTCTTTAATTGCAGACATGCTACAACCGTTCCCTAAATGGATAGTAATAATTTTACTTGTTGATTTTTGTAAGTATTCTATAGCTTTTTCAGAAACGTATTTATGACTTGTTCCGTGAAATCCATAGGCTCTGATCTTTTCATCGGTTAAAAATTTATGTGGAATTGCATATTGATATGCTTCTTGCGGCATGGTTTGATGAAAAGCAGTGTCAAATACTGCGATTTGCTTTGCAGTAGAAAATACAGCTTCTGAAATTTCAATTCCAGTTAAATTTGCAGGATTATGCAGTGGAGCTAAATCTGATAATTCTTTAATGTTTTGTTTTACAGCATCATTGATTAAAACTGTTTTTGTAAACCTACTTCCACCATGAACAACTCGATGTCCAACGGCATCAATCTCTTCAACTTTTGAGATGACTCCTAATTGACTATTCATCAAAGTAGCAGCAATTTTTTTCATTCCTTCTTCATGATTCAAAATAGCAATGATTTCTTGATGTTTACTTCCTTCTTTTTCATGCGTAAAAATAGCATCAGAAAAACCAATTCTTTCTAACAAACCGATACACTTTATAAACCCAGATGGCATATCAATTGATTGATATTTGATTGAGGAAGAACCCGCATTAATAACTAATATGTTCATTATTTCTGTTCTGCTTGTATCGCGGTTAATAAAACGGTATTGAAAATATCATCTACTGTACAACCGCGACTTAAATCGTTTACAGGCTTATTTAAACCTTGCAACATTGGACCAATAGCTAATGCACCAGTTTCTCTTTGAATTGCTTTATAAGTATTGTTTCCTGTATTTAAGTCTGGGAAAATTAACACCGATGCTTGTCCTGCTACTTCAGAATTGGGAAGTTTGGTTTTTGCTACAGACATATCTACTGCAGCATCATATTGAATTGGTCCTTCAATTTTAAAATTAGGATGTTTTAGCTTTACAATTTCTGTAGCTTTTCTTACTTTTTCTACTTCTTCTCCTTTTCCAGAATCTCCGGAGGAATAGGATAACATGGCAATTTTTGCTTCAATTCCAAAAGCTTCTGAGGAGATTGCTGAAGAAATTGCTATTTCGGCTAGTTGTTCTGCATTTGGATTTGGGTTTACTGCACAATCTCCCATCACAGAAACCCGATCTGACAAACACATAAAAAAGACAGAAGAGACCACAGAAACTCCTGGCTTTGTTTTAATTAGTTGTAATGCGGGTTTAATGGTGTGTTGAGTGGTGTGAATTGCTCCAGAAACCATTCCGTCTGCCAATCCGTTTAAAATCATTAAAGTTCCATAATATGATACATCTCTCACTAAATCGACAGCCGTAGTTTCTGTCATTCCTTTATGTTTTCTAGCTTCATATAATGTTTTAGCAAAGTCATCATTATGAATAGAATCTTCAGGATTTAAAATATTTATTTTTGTAAAATCCATCTGTAATCCTAATTGATTGCATTTTTGTTGTATACCTTCTTTGTTTCCTAGTAAGGTTAAATCAACAATATCTAACAACTGTAAACGATAGGCTGCTCTGATAATTCTTTCTTCTTCACCTTCTGGCAAAACAATATGTTTTCTATGCAGTTTTGCTCTTTGCAACATATTGTATTGAAACATTCTAGGTGTAATCTTGTCAGAAGTATAAGAAGTTAAAGACTCTGCTAGGAGTTCTGAATTGACATATGTATCGAAAATATCTAACGCCATTAAGATTTTTTTCTCATTGGTTGCGTATATTTTTGATTTTACTGCTCCAACTTTATTGGCAACACTAAAAGTATTTCCATCTACAGAAACAACAGGAACTGTAGATTGAACACCTTCAATCAATTTTAAGATAGATTCTTCAGGCATCAATCCTCCTGTTAGAATTATTCCAGCAACCTTTGGGTAATTACTCGATACATTTGCTTGTAACGCGCCTAAAATAATATCAGCTCTATCGCCAGGGGTAATGACCAATGTGTCCTCTTCTAAATGGACAAGATAATTGCGTAATTGCATGGCGCCAGTGGTAAAATTACCTATGGTATTATCCAAAAAAACATCACCAAATAAAACTTTCCCATTTAAAGTCTCCGTTACTTCTTTTACAGTTGGGTTATTTAGAAAATCAATTTTTGGAATGATACTAATTTGAACCGAACTGGGGATTTTATGGTGTAATTTTTCTGTTACAATTTCTAAATCTTCACGAGTTACTTTGTTTGCAACAATTCCGATTACATCAACTTCTTTTTCAATAAATGATTGATAAGTGATAAAGAGAGAGTCTGTAAAATCTTGTGCATTTTTACCTATTCCTGAAGCAACGATCATTGCTGGAATTCCTAAGTTTTTAGCAATATTGAGATTAATATCTAGTTCTGTAAATGATCTTTCACCTGAGAAATCGCTTCCTTCAACCAGAACATAGTCAAATTGAGCTTCTAACTTTTTATATTTTTCAATAACTGTGTTGAGTACAACATCAATCTTATCTTGTGCTAAGAGTTGTAATACTTCTTTTTGTTCATAGGCATAACTATCTTGATACTTTAGATCTAATTCAAAAAAATCGATGGCTGTTTTGGTATGATGATCTATTCCAGAACCATCTTTATCATTAATGATCGGTCTAAAATATCCAACTCGAGATGATTTTGTCAACATCATTCTCAAGATTCCTAATGATAATAGAGACTTACCACTATTAGGTTCTGTTGTAGCGATGTAAATAGATTTACTCATAAATTTTAGAATGGTGTTTAAAGCCTGTCTCTTATACACATCTCCGAGCCCACGAGACCGT
>CAJXRR010000063.1 GCA_913060575.1 uncultured Flavobacterium sp. | reverse complement strand
CTAACAAAGCTGATGAACGTTTAAGTTGTGATTATCAAGGTGATGATATGCAAATAGGGTTTAACTCTCGTTTTTTAAGTGAAATGTTAAGCAACCTAAGTTCTAGTGAAGTTTTGATTGAAATGTCTTTACCTAACAGAGCAGGGATCTTAACTCCAATAGATGGAACTGATGAAGGTGAAAAAATTACCATGTTGGTAATGCCAGTAATGTTGAATAGTTAATTTCGACTCCGCTCAATTACCAATTTGGTCACTGAGCGTAGTAAATTTGGTCACTGAGCGTAGCCGAAGTAATAAATATATTTTAAAAAACCATAGCCAAATACTGAATCAAGTTCTGTACAAGGTTGTGGTTTTTTGATTACTTTTATACACAATCTTTAATATTCTTTTTTGAACTTCCTCGCTCACCTTTATTTATCAGAAAGCAATACCAATATTATGATTGGTAATTTTATTGCGGATCATATTAGAGGAAACAGATTTACACACTTAGATCCAGAAATTCAACAAGGAATTAAATTACACCGAGAAATCGATACGTTTACAGATGCGCATCCAATTACAAGAAAAAGTAAACGCAGACTTCACAAACGCTATGGACTGTATGCTGGGATTATTATTGACATTTTTTACGACCATTATTTAGCGAAAAACTGGCATGAGTATTCAGCCATTCCTTTGGATGTATTTGTAGATTCTGTATATGCTTTACTTGATGGTAAAAAAGAAATACTTCCAGAAAAAACAAACCACATGTTACCTTATATGATAGAACATAATTGGTTGTTTAACTATCAATTTAAAAAGGGAATTAAAAGTGTTTTAAACGGTATGAATCGTCGAACAAAAAATCTAGGTCAAATGGATTTAGCCATTGATGATTTGTATGAATTAGATTCAGAATTTGAAAAAGATTTTAAATTATTTTTTGAAGATTTACGAATCTTTACCAATCAAAAATTAGTAGAATTGCAACTATCAAATCCAACTTCATGAAAAAATTAATAGTACTATTTATAATAAGCATTTTAATAACTGCTTGTAAAAATGAATCTCCCAGAAAAACACTTGGAGTTCTCGCAGAAAACGGAATGGTAGTTTCTGCTAGAAAAGAAGCTTCAGAAATAGGAATTCAAATTCTAGAAAAAGGCGGAAATGCATTTGATGCCATGATGGCAACTGAATTAGCATTAGCTGTTTCCTATCCGAATGCTGGAAATATTGGCGGCGGTGGATTTATGGTATACAGAAAAAACACAGGTGAAATTGGTGGGCTAGACTATAGAGAAAAAGCTCCTCTAGCTGCGTCTAGAGATATGTATTTAGATAGTGAGGGGAATATCATAAAAGGGAAAAGTACTATTGGAGCAACTGCAGTAGGAGTTCCAGGAACTGTAGCTGGTGTTTTTGAAGCGCAACAAAAATTTGGAAAATTAACCGTCAAAGAAATCTTAGCTCCTGTTATTGCTTTAGCAAAAAAAGGATTTATAGTTACTGAAATGGAAGAAAAAAGAATCAAAAGATACCAAAAAGATTTTTTGAAGGTAAATAAAGATTCCATTTTATTTACCAAAGGATGGAAAGAAAATGATACCATTAAGAATTTTTCTTTAGCAACAACTCTAGAGAAAATTGCTAATAATGGAAAAGATGAATTTTACAAAGGTGAAACCGCTAAAACTATCGTAAAATTTATTCAAGAAAATGGTGGAATTATAACTTTAGAAGATTTATCAAAATACGAGCCTAGATGGAGAACTCCTGTTACTTTTAACTATGACAATTTGAAAGTGATTTCTATGTCACCCCCTTCAAGTGGAGGAGTTTGTTTAGCACAAATTATGAACAGTATAGAGCCTTATGAACTAGACGATTACGGTCATAATTCTAAAAAAACGATGCAAGTAATTATAGAAGCTGAACGCAGAGCTTACGCAGACAGAAGTTTCTTTTTAGGAGACCCAGATTTTGTAAAAATTCCGATGGATACTTTGGTCAGTAAAACCTATTCTGAAAAAAGAATGAATAGTTTTTCGTTTAACAAAGCAACCTTATCTTCTGATGTTTCTTATGGTAATATTGAAATTGTAGAGAGTAACGAAACAACTCATTATTCTATTGTAGATCAATATGGCAATGCCGTTTCTGTAACAACAACCTTAAATGGTAATTTCGGTTCAAAACTATATTCTAATGAGTTAGGATTCTTTTTCAACAATCAAATGGACGATTTTAGTAGCAAACCTGGAATTCCTAATCAATTTGGATTACTTGGTGCAAAAGCAAATGAAATTGCTCCAGAAAAAAGAATGTTAAGTTCAATGACTCCAACCATAGTTGAAAAAGATGGTAAATTATTAATGGTTGTTGGTTCTCCTGGAGGATCAACTATTATTACCTCAGTTTTACAAACCATTTTAAATGTTCATGAGTTTGATATGGGAATGCAAGAAGCTGTTAGCAAAGGTCGTTTTCATCATCAATGGTTCCCTGATAATGTGGTCATGGAACCTAATCAATTCGACTCTATTACAAAAGTAGAATTAACCAAATTAGGATATCAGATTATAGAACGTAATTCAATCATTCTAGGAAAAGTAGATGCAATTTTAGTAACAAAAAATGGAAAATTAGAAGGCGGTGCAGATCCAAGAGGTGATGATGCTGCAATTGGATTTTAAGTTTTAACAGTTCTAGATGATTGATAATATTTGAAGTCATTTTGAGAGTCTCAATGACCAACAAGAATCTTTACAAAGTAACTGAGGTGTCATAATGAGCTTGTCGAAATACACTCTAAGTCACAATAAACAATGAGTAACCAACAACTAACAACTAACAACTAACAACTAACAACTAACAATGATACAACCATTTCACTTAGCAATTCCAGTAAAAAATTTAGAAATCTGTAGAACATTTTACAGAGACGTTTTACAATGTGAAGAAGGCAGAAGCTCTGATCATTGGGTAGATTTTAATTTCTTCGGACATCAATTAGTCATTCATCAAAAAGATGATTTTATACCGCAAAGAATTTCAAATCCTGTAGACGGGCATGATGTTCCTGTACCTCATTTTGGAGTCGTTTTAACCTGGGAAAATTGGCATCAACTTTCAGAACGATTACAAGCTAACAAGACACACTTTATCATAGAACCAACTACTCGATTTCGAGGAAAACCTGGTGAACAAGCCACCATGTTTTTTAATGATCCAGAAGGAAACGCGCTAGAATTTAAAGCCTTTAAAGATATTGGTCAGTTATTCGCAAAATAATAATTGTGTTAACTCTATTTGAGTCTTCATTTTGAATTCTTTATCTTTAAAGAATCAACAAACTTCAAACTATAGACTCATGAAAAAATATCTTTTACTGATCGCTTTAATGATTTCTTCCTATGGATTTTCTCAAGGAACACGTTTATTAAGACAACCTACACTTTCAAATACAGATGTTGTATTTGTCTACGCCAATGATTTATGGAAAGCCTCACTTAATGGTGGCGATGCCATTCGGTTAACTAGTGATGATGGTTACGAATCTAATCCGCATTTTTCTAAAGACGGAAAGATGATCGCTTTTACCGCTCAATATGATGGAAACGTTGATGTTTATGTGGTTTCTGCTGATGGTGGTGAACCTAAACGCTTGACGTATCATCCTACAGGAGATTTTGTGCAAGGCTGGACTCCAGATGGAAAAGTTCTATTCCGTTCTGGAAGAGAAGGGAAACCAACACAAACCAATAAGTTTTTTACGATTTCTGCAAAAGGCGGAATGCCCGAAGCGTTAGAAATTCCAAGAGCTGCTTATGGAGAAATCTCTGAAGATGGTAAACATGTTGCCTATACTCCTATTACCAGTTGGGATGCAGAATGGAGAAATTATCGTGGTGGACAAGCAATGCCTATTTGGATTGTAAATTTAAAAACTAAAGAGCTGACTAGAACACCTCAAAAAGACAAAGAAAGACATGTAGAACCGGTTTGGCATAATGGAATTGTATACTATATTTCTGAAAGGGATTATACAAGTAATGTTTGGTCTTTCGACATGAATAGCAAACAAGAAAAGCAAATTACATTTCATAAAAAGTTTGATGTTAAAAGCTTAGATGCCAATTCAAACGGAATCGTTTATGAACAAGCTGGATTTATTCATCGATTGAATCCAACAACTGGAGAAACTAATCAAATTGTTATCAATGTAAAAGGTGATATGAATTATGCACGTCCAAGGTGGATGGATGTAACCGGAAGAGATTTAACCAATCCTAATGTATCACCTAATGGAAAGCGGGCAATTTTTGAATACAGAGGTGAAATCTTTACAGTTCCTAAAGAAAATGGTACTTGGAGAAACTTAACAAATTCATCAGGAGTTGCAGATCGTTCTCCAATTTGGTCACCAAAAGGAGATCAAGTAGCTTGGTTTTCTGATAAAAGTGGCGAATATCAATTGGTCATTGCAGATCAAAATGGAGACAATCAAACTTCTATTGAAATTCCAAATCCCACATTTTATTTCATGCCAGATTGGTCTCCAGATGGAAAACACATCGCGTATACAGATACCGATTTTAATATTTGGGTCATCAATTTAGAAACTAAAAAAACAGTAAAAGCGGCTACGGATAGATATGCACACCCAGATAGAACGATGAATCCTCAATGGTCTCCAGATAGTGACTGGATTGCTTTTGCAAAACAAAATGACAGTCATTTTAAATCTATTTATGCATATCAAATTAGCACTAAGAAAACGGTTCAAATTACGGATCCAATTGCAGATGCTATCAGCCCAGTTTGGGATGCATCAGGTAAATATATTTATACTTTAGCAAGTACTGATTATGGTTTGCAAACTGGTTGGTTAGATATGAGTTCTTACGACCCTAGTGTTACTAGAAGCTTATATGCTGTCGTATTAAATTCTGCTGATAAAGCTCCTAATTTACCAGAAACTGATGAAGAAGATACCTCTAAAGATTCAGCAACCGATACAGATAAATCAAAAGATAAAAAAGCAGTCGTAGTTACTATAGATGAAAATGGTTTGTTTGATAGAGCTGTCACTTTAAAACTTCCTGCAAGAAATTATGCTGGTTTAATGAAAGGACCTAAGAATACCGTTTTTGTGGCTGAAAGTGTTCCAAATACTCCAGGATTGACAGTACATAGTTATGATGTTGCCAAAGAAAAAGCAACAGTATTTTCAACAGGAGTTTCTTCAATGAACGCTTCTGAAGATAGAAATTCAGTATTACTATCTAAAAGAGGTGCCTGGAGTTTAGTTAGTAGTAAGTCACCTGCAAAACCAGGAAAAGGGAGTTTAAAAACAAATCTTAAAATAAAAGTAGATCCTAAAGCTGAAGCACATCAAATTTTTAAAGAAGGATGGAGATACATGCGAGATTTCTTATATGTAGATAACACGCATGGTGCACCTTGGGATGATGTATATAAATGGTACGCTCCTTGGATTGATCATGTAAGACACAGAACTGATTTAAATTATGTGGTAGATATTATGAGTGGTGAAATTGCTATTGGACATTCGTATGTTTCTGGAGGAGATTTACCAGATGTTGATCGAGTTCCTGTAGGATTGTTAGGTGCTGATTTTGAAAAAAATAACGGAAAATATCGTTTTGCAAAAGTTTATAAAGGAGAACGTTGGAATCCTAACATCAGTGCTCCATTAGGTATACCTGGAATTAATGTAAAAGCTGGAGATTATTTATTAGAAATTAATGGTGTTTCATTAACAGCTGATATGAATCCTTATCATTTACTAGAACAAACAGCCGGAAGAGAAATTTACATCAAAGTAAATTCAAAACCTTCTTTAGATGGTGCCAGAAAAATTTTGGTAAAACCTACATCCTCAGAAAGAGGTTTAAGAACTATTGATTGGATTGAAGGAAATCGCAGAAAAGTGGATGAACTCTCTAATGGAAAATTAGCTTATGTTTATGTTCCAAATACAGGTGGTGGTGGATTCACCTCTTTTAATCGTTACTACTTTTCGCAGCAAGATAAAAAAGGAGTTGTGATTGATGAACGTAATAATGGCGGTGGATCTGCAGCAGATTATATGATCGATATTATGTCGAGAGAAGTATTGGGATATTTTAACAGTAAAGCAAACGATCGTAGACCTTGGACAACACCAATGGCAGGAATTTGGGGTCCAAAAGTAATGATCATTAACGAACGTGCTGGCTCTGGAGGTGACTTATTGCCTTATATGTTTAAAATGAAAAAACTAGGTCCTATAGTGGGTACAAGAACTTGGGGAGGATTGGTTGGAACTTGGGATACACCCCGTTTTATTGATGGCGGAAGAATGGTTGCACCTCGTGGTGGATTCTATGATGTAGATGGAAATTGGGCTGTTGAAGGAGAAGGAGTTGCGCCAGATATTGAAGTAATTCAAAATCCGAAAAGTGTTTTACAAGGAAACGATCCTCAGTTACAAGCGGCTATTAATGAAGCAATGCGTTTATTAAAAGGAAATGAATTTCAATTGAAACCAGAACCAAAAGCACCAATTCGTTCTAAGAGACCTAAAGGCTATAAAAACGATAAATAAAAAATCACTATTTATTATAAATGTCATTCCCGTGTTAGACTGAGCCTGCCGAAGTCCAAGCGGGAATCCATTTTTACATCAAATTCAACTAGTTGAAGATTTTAGAAACACATATTGTTCCTCATCAGAAAAATCCAATTCGAATTCAAGAATACGCTGTGGGGATTTTCAAAACGGTTGCGACAAAATCGGCTATCAAAAAAGCAATTAAGAAAGAATTGATTCTTGTCAATGACGAACCTACATCTACTGCAAAAATTATTATTGGAGAAGAGAAAATTACGTTAATTGACAATGGAGAGAAGTCTACACAAAAGCAGTTGATCTTAAAGTTGAGGGTTCTTTATGAAGATGATTATTTAGCTGTGATAGAAAAGCCGGCTGGTATTTTGGTAAGTGGAAATAAATTCAAAACAATAGACAATGCTTTACAACAAAACCTACAAAGAAGCATCCAGTCTGATGCGGTAAGGCCAAGACCTGTGCATCGTTTGGATTATCCAACAACAGGATTGTTATTAATTGGAAAAACAAGCTCAAGTATTCTAGCATTAAATCAATTATTCGAGAACAAAAAAATTGAGAAAATATATCATGCCATTACCATTGGAAAGTTAGAACCAGAAGGAAGAATACAATTTGAAGTTGATGAAAAACAATCAGAATCTATTTATAAAGTAATTGCTACAGTTTCATCAAAACGATTTAGTAAATTAAATTTAGTTAAGCTATCACCAAAAACAGGAAGACGACATCAATTGAGAAAACATCTTACAGCAATTGGAAATCCAATTTTAGGAGATCAAGAATACGGAAAAGAAGAGTTGATTTTAAAAGGGAAAGGATTGTATTTGCATGCTTCTCGATTAGATTTTATTCACCCATTTACTAAGGAGCATTTAGAAATAAACTCCCCTATTCCTTTAAAATTTAAAAAGATTTTTGATTACATTTAACCATGTTAGAAATTAGACCCAACTGCGAGCATTGCGATAAAGATTTACCTAATACTTCTACCGAAGCAATGATTTGCAGTTTTGAATGCACCTATTGTAAAACTTGTGCAGAAGAAGTTTTTAAAAATGTCTGTCCTAGTTGCTCAGGGAATTTTGTTTCAAGACCTATTAGAACTTTAACTATGATAAAAAAATATCCTGCATCAGAAAAAAGAATTTTTGCTCCTAAGGATTTAGAAAAAACAGCAATATTATCAGAAAAGTTTAAAAACATTCAACCAGAAAAACGATGAAAGAATATCAAAAATCGTCTTTAAATAGAGTAAAAAGAGGTCAAATCAGAGCTAGCTATGATGTTGAGAAAATTAATACCATTTTAGATGCTGGCTTTGTCGGTTTTGTCAACTACATCTTTGAAGGAAAACCAATTACAATTCCGATGGGGTATGGAAGGAATGAAGATAAAATTTACCTACATGGTTCTAATGCAAATAGAATGCTTACCTCACTATTAAAAACCAAAGAAATTAGCATGACTGTGATGCATTTAGATGGATTGGTTTTAGCGAGATCTGGATTACATCACTCTGTTAATTATCGTTCTGCAACCTTATTTGGTTCTGTAAAAAAATTAGAAAATGATGAAGAAAAAGAAGCCGCCTTACTTTGTTTTATGGAGCATATGATGAAAGGTCGTTGGGATGGAATCAGACCGATGCATCAAAAAGAATTAGACAGAACTTTAGTAGTTGAGATGACCATAGAAACAGCTTCAGCTAAAATTAGGGACGTTGGTGTACAAGACGAACCAGAAGATTATGATTTGGATGTTTGGGCAGGAATTATTCCTATAAAACAAGTTGTAGAATATCCGATTTCTGATCCCGTATTAAAAGAAAGTATCGAAATACCTTCGCATGTTTTAGACTATTATCACCAAAACAAATAGCCAAATTCTTATTGTGAAAAAACTTCGTTAATAGTATATTGCAAAGATGAAATATGATGTAGTTATACTAACCGATCCAAGATACGTGGATGAATCTAAAGCTGATATCTATTCTAAAAATGTCTATTTAGAAGACAATCTTTTAAAAGATGCTATTCAAAAACTAAACTTACAAGTAGTGAGAAAATCTTGGGATGATTCAAATTTTGATTGGTCTACTACTCGATTTGCAATTTTTAGAACCACTTGGGATTATTTTGATCGTTTTGAAGAGTTTTCTAGTTGGTTAAATAAAGTTAGTCAACAAACAATCCTATTAAACTCTGAAAATCTTATTCGTTGGAATATTGACAAGCACTATTTACTAAATTTAAAGTACAAAGGAGTTCCTATTTGTGAAAGTTATTTTATAGAAAAGGGTGATACAATCACTTTATATAATTTGTCAAAAAAGCATTCCTTAGACACTTTTGTTATAAAACCCTGTATTTCAGGTGCTGCAAGACATACATACAAGATTTCTCAAGAAAACATTACTGCACACGAAGAGCTCTTCTCAGAATTAATCGCAAATGAAGCAATGATTATTCAACCTTTTCAAAAAAATATTGTAAAAAAAGGAGAGATCTCAATGATGGTTGTAGATGGGAAATTTACACATGCTGTTTTAAAAATTGCCAAACCTGGTGATTTTAGAGTACAAGATGATTTCGGAGGAACTGTTTCTGACTACACTCCTACTCAAGAAGAAATCACTTATGCTGAAAATGCTGTAAAATCCTGTCCAGAAATGCCTATATATGCAAGAGTTGATGTATTTTTAGACAATGAAAATAAATTAGCCTTGGCTGAATTAGAATTAATAGAACCCGAATTGTGGTTTAGAAATCATCCTAAAGCTGCACATAAATTAGCAAAGGCAATTAAAGAAAGAATAACAAAATATGAAGAAATTTCTTAAAATTATTGGAGTAATCATTATTGGCTTACTACTATTTGTTGGCGTGTATTATTTTGTAAATAACGAATCTCTACCCATAGGAACTAAAGGAAAAGAAGCAGAAGAGTTGGCTCAAAAAATGATGAATGCCATTAATAAAAAAGCCTTTGACACTACCGAAATTATAGAATGGAATTTCAGAGGTGAACATCAATATAAGTGGAAGAAACAAGAAGGTTTGGTAGAAGTTTCTTGGGATGATAACCAAGTTGTTTTAAACCTAAATGATACTTCAAAAAGTACAGGTGAAAATCAAAAAATGATTCAAACTGCCTTAGATTATTTTAATAATGATAGTTTTTGGCTAGTTGCACCTTATAAAGTTTTTGATGATGGCGTAGAAAGAAGTGTTGTAAAAGTTGACGATAAAGATGCACTAATGGTTACTTATACTAGCGGCGGATCAACTCCTGGAGATTCTTATCTGTGGATTTTAGATTCGACCTATGTTCCTACTTCCTACAAAATGTGGACAAGTATTATACCTCTTGGTGGAGTTTCTGCTACTTGGAATGATATGACCACGGCAGATAGTGGAATTAAATTACCAACTACACACACACTTTCTTTGTTTGGAATGGAATTATCTATGGGTGATGTAAAAGCCTACAATCCAAATGCTGATGCTTTAGCTGAAAAGGTTTTAAAAGCAGTAAAACATGAGGCATACAAAAAAACACGTTATATCGATTGGAGTTTTGGAGGAAGACGTTCTTATAAATGGGATAAAGAGCTTCATATTGTTGAAGTAAGTTGGAATGATGCAAAAGTGATCTTACATCCAAATGAAATGTCAAAAAGCATTGCTTACTTAAAAGGAGAGGAAATAAAAAACAATGAAAGCCTAGTAAAAAGAGCTTGGGATTTATTTAATAATGATAGTTTTTGGTTGGTGGCACCACATAAATTATTTGAACCAGGTATTTACAGAAGTATTGAAATGATTGATGGTAAAGAAGCTTTACGAGTTAAATATTCTAGTGGAGGAACTACTCCTGGTGATTCTTATGTTTGGATTTTAGATGAAAATTACCTCCCAGGTAGTTATCAAATGTATGTTCCAAGTATGAAAATGGCTGGCGTTCCAGCAACTTGGGAAGATTGGATTGAAACGGAATCGGGAACAATGCTACCTAAAAGTCACACTTTTGCTAGTGGTGGAAAATTAAGCATGGGAGATGTAAAAGGATATAACTAATGAACTCTAAAATAATTTCAACCGGAATTTTACGTGCCATTGCCATCATCATTGGAGTTGCTCTTTTAGGGTACTTTCTTTTAATGATTCAATCGGTGCTAGTTTATATTATTATAGCAGCTATTATTGCTTTAATAGCACGACCAATTATCTTATTCTTAAGAAGAAAACTTAAGTTCCCAAATACCATTGCAGTAATATCAACAATGGTAGTTTTTCTTATGCTCTTAGTTGGTATTATTGGAATGTTTATCCCCTTAGTGATAGAACAAGGAGAAAACTTATCACTACTCCAAACCGATAAATTACAAACAGATGTTCAGAATATTATCATAGAAATTAATGACTATTTTAAGCAGAAAAACATCAATATTTTAAGTGAATTAAAGAGTGCAGATTTATTTTCAAGTTTAGAGTCAATTCCAAATGTTTTAAATTCAATTATTGGAACTCTTGGTTCGTTTAGCGTTGGCTTATTTTCTGTATTATTTATTTCATTCTTTTTTATGAAAGATAGTCGAATGCTTAAAAGTGCTATACTCGTCGTAATCCCAAAAGGAACAGAAAAAAGATTTTCGAGCTCCTTAGAAAAAATCAACGATTTGTTGTCAAGATATTTTATTGGCCTAGTAATTCAGATAACCATTCTCTTTATTTTATATACTATTATCTTATTAATCTTCGGAATTTCAAACGCAGTTGTCATCGCTTTTTTATGTGCTTTATTAAACATTATTCCTTATGTTGGACCGTTAATTAGTGCATTTTTAATGATGATTTTATCAATGACCAGTAATTTAGGGCAAGATTTTCAATCAGAAATATTACCTACAACCATTTACGTGATGATCGGTTTTATCCTTGCTCAATTGGTAGATAATTTTGCTAGTCAGCCAATCATATTTTCAAAAACAACCAAATCTCATCCACTAGAAATTTTCTTAATTATCATTATTGGTGGTTTGTTGATGGGACCTTTAGGAATGATCATTGCAGTTCCTTCGTACACAGTGATTAAAGTAATTTTGAAAGAATTCATTTCCGATAATAAGATTGTTAGTTCATTAACAAAAGATATTTAAAATTTTGAACAAACGGATCTTATATCAAGAAGTTCAAAATTATATTGATGAGCATTTAAAATCTGATCTCCATAAATTAATTTTAAAAGGTTCTCCTTTTGATGAAATTACTGTACAAGAATTAGCAAATCAGATTGTTTCTAAACAAAAATGCGAAAAGAAATTACCCAACTGGTTTCAAACAAAAAACATCTATTATCCTCCAAAATTAAACATTGAACAAACCTCATCAGAACTTACAGCTCAATACAAATCTGAATTAGTTGCTGGTAAAACACTCATCGATATGACAGGTGGTTATGGTGTCGATTCATTTTTCTTTTCAAAAAAAATTGAGACAGTTACCCATTGTGAAATCAATAAAGAACTCTCAGAAATTGCCACACATAACTTCAAACAATTAAATGCAATAAATATTAAATCAGTTTCTGAAAATGGTATCGATTTTATTAAGAATTCTAAAGATTTTTTTGATGTTATTTATATAGATCCTTCAAGACGAAATGACGCCAAAGGAAAAGTCTTTTTATTAAGAGATTGTGAGCCTAATGTTCCTGACAATATGAGTTTTTTGTTTGAAAAAACAAATACAATTTTAATCAAGAACTCTCCAATTCTAGATATTACAAGTGCCATCAACGAATTAAGCTTTGTTAAAGAAATTCATATTATTGCCATTAATAACGATGTAAAAGAATTGCTTTTCTTATTGGAGAAAGATTACAAAAAAGAAATTCAAATTAAAACAATCAATTTTACAAAAAGTGGCTCTCAAGAATTTAATTTTCAGCATCAAACAAAACCTATTTCAACCTACAGTAAACCTCTAGAGTATTTATATGAACCCAATGCAGCCATCCTTAAGTCAGGTGGATTTCATGAAATCAGCAATCAATTAAACATCTTCAAATTACACCAGCATTCTCATTTATATACTTCAGAGAGTCAAATTGAATTTCCTGGAAGAGTGTTTAAGATTGTAGAAATCACATCCTACGATAAAAAGAAAATTGCAAAATTAATCAGCAATAAAAAGGCAAATATTACTACTAGAAATTTTCCCAAAACGGTTGCTCAAATTCGTAAAGAATTAAAAATTAAAGATGGTGGTGAAGATTATTTGTTTTTTACTACCAATTTTAAAGATGAATTGATCTGCATTCATTCTGTCTCTTATACACATCTGACGCTGCCGACGATCTACTCTGTGTAG
>CAJXRR010000062.1 GCA_913060575.1 uncultured Flavobacterium sp. | reverse complement strand
AGATCTAGTACGGTCTCGTGGGCTCGGAGATGTGTATAAGAGACAGCTATTGCGCATCTAAACGATGTTTAGAATGCGCAATAGGAAATAAACTTTTAAGAAGCTGATTTATTTTCTGATGCTAATTCTAATACAAACTTTTAAACTTAGTTGGATTTGTTTCGTGCATCATTTCGTAGATTTTCTCAAAGATGTCTTCTGCTGAAGGTTTTGAGAAGTAATCTCCGTCTGTTCCGTAAGCTGGTCTGTGTGCTTTGGCTGTTAAGGTAGCTGGTTTGCTATCTAAGTATTGGTACCCGTCTTGATTTTCTAAAATTTCTTGTAAAAGATACGCAGAAGCCCCGCCCGGCACATCCTCATCTACCACTAATAATCTGTTGGTTTTAGCTACAGATTTTACTGTATCGTGATTGATATCAAAAGGTAATAAACTTTGAGCATCTATAATCTCTATATCTATTCCTACTTGAGTTAATTCTTTCGCAGCTTCTTCCACTATTCTAAGAGTAGAACCGTAAGAAATAACAGTCATGTCTTTTCCTTCTTTGATAGTTTCTACAACACCAATAGGCGTTGTAAATTCTCCAAAATTAGTAGGCACTTCTTCTTTTAATCGATACCCGTTTAAACACTCTATGACCAATCCAGGATCATCACCTTGCAATAAGGTATTGTAAAAACCTGCGGCTTTGGTCATGTTTCTTGGAACTAAAACATGAATTCCTCTTACATTGTTTATGATTCCGCCCATTGGAGAACCAGAATGCCAGATTCCTTCTAATCGATGTCCTCTAGTTCTAATAATTAAAGGTGCTTTTTGTTTTCCAAAAGTTCTATAACGTAGCGTTGCTAAATCATCACTCATGATTTGCAATGCGTATAATAAATAGTCTAAATATTGAATTTCAGCAATCGGACGTAATCCTCTCATCGCTAATCCTATTCCTTGGCCTAAGATTGTAGCTTCACGTATACCAGTATCAGAGATTCTTAATTCTCCATATTTTTCTTGTAATCCTTCTAAACCTTGATTTACATCGCCGATTTGACCTGCGTCTTCCCCAAAAATTAAAACTTCTGGATATTTTTCTAGAATTGCATCAAAATTATCTCTCATTACAAGCCTTGCATCAACTTTGGTTGGTTGAGAATTGTAAGTTGGATTTACCTGAGGAATATTAGTTGAAGCTTCTTCAGTTTCACTTAATAAGTGTGATGAATATTTTAATTCAGCATTTTTTATAGAAGATTTGATAAACTTTTGAAGCTCTGTTTTTTCAGCAAAATCTTCATCTTTTATATAGCGCAACACCTTTCTTGAAGCTGATAAAACATCTTTTCTGATAGGTTCTACGATACTTGTTAAATCGTTTTTAAGTTTGGTGATAAAAGTGCCATTACTACTTTTAATTGCAATTCTTTCTAAAATATGTGAAGCAATTGTTACTTCAGATTTTACTTCATTAATAAAAGCATTCCAAGCATTTCTTTTTGCTGTACTTACTTCTTTCTTTGCCTCTTTTTCTATCGTTATTAATTCGTCTTCAGCAGAAACAAATTTTAAAGTATCTCCATGACCATCTTGTAATTCAAAATCTAGAATCCATTGACGCATTTTTTCAATACAATCAAATTCTTTTTCCCATTGTAAACGTGCTTCGTCTTTATATCTTTCATGAGATCCAGAAGTGGAATGGCCCTGTGGCTGTGTTAATTCTTTAACGTGAATTAAAACAGGTACGTGTTCTTCTCTTGCTATTTTTGAAGCTTTGTTATAAACATCAATTAGTTGTACATAATCCCAACCATTTACCACAAAGATTTCATAACCATTAGTGTCTTTATCTCTTTGAAAACCTTTTAAGATTTCCGAAATACTTTCTTTGGTAGTTTGATATTTTGCATGTACTGAAATTCCATATTCATCATCCCAAACACTCATAATCATAGGAACTTCTAATACTCCAGCTGCATTAATGCTTTCAAAGAAAATACCTTCACTAGTACTCGCGTTTCCTATGGTTCCCCAGGCAACTTCATTTCCTTCATTAGAAAAGTTAGAAAGATGTTTTAAACCATCTACGTTTCTAAATATTTTTGAGGCTTGTGCTAATCCTACTAGTCTTGGCATTTGACCAGCGGTAGGAGAAATATCTGCACTTGAATTTTTTTGATTGGTTAAGTTTTTCCAGCTCCCATCTTCATTTAAACTATGGGTTGCAAAATGCCCACCCATTTGTCTACCAGCAGACATGGGTTCTATTTTAATATCTGTATGGGCGTATAAACCTGCAAAAAATTGTTGCGCGTTTAATTCACCAATAGACATCATAAAGGTTTGATCTCTGTAATAACCAGAACGGAAATCACCATTTTTAAAAGCTTTTGCCATGGCAAGTTGTGGTATTTCTTTACCATCGCCAAAGATTCCGAATTTTGCTTTACCGGTTAATACTTCTCGGCGTCCTAATAAGCTACATTCTCTACTAATTCTAGCAATTCTATAATCGTTTAAAACTTCGTTTTTAAAGTCGTTAAATGAGATTTTAGTAGCGCTAGAGGTTGCAGTAGTATTAGTCATAATTCAATTGCTTTTTAATGTTTGGCAAAGGTAGCTTTTTTGGATGAAATTTAAAAATATATCTTAAAGCTAAGAATAATTCAACAAATAGGTGCTATATGTTAAATTTATTGCGAATTTTATAAAAATCCACGTCTAAAAAAGTTGAAAATAGCTTTAGGTCTTGCAACTAATACAAATCTAATACTCTTCGAATATCCATTTTTATTTAACGCCCAACCATTATTTGAGTATAACGGCAAATAGAATTCAAAGATATTATGAATGAAATTTAATCGAATACCATTTTCATAAGCAAAGAACACATTGTTACCTCTGTTTTTTAGAAAAGCGACATCGGTATAAATTTCAAACCATCTCCAGAGACCAATGCTTGAATTAAAAGAAACTAAAAACTGATTGGCAAAACGTTGTTCTAAAACAGATTTAAAACCACCTTCAGCCATGATGAATTGTTGGCTAAGAACCCCTGAACTTTCAGATCTTCCAATATAATTTAATTCAAATAAGTAATCATTAGCTCTGTCTAATCCAAAACTAAAGAAGTCTGAATTGGTGTTGTTGGATAAGAACGTTCCTGCGTAAAATCTAAAGTCCAGTTGTGTGTTTTTAGCTGTTAATTTTCTAAAACGAACTTCACCTGTAGCTTTAGAATAATTGCTTCCAATCTCTGTTCCAACAGAATATTGAAACCCTTTTATAATATCGGGTTTGTTATAAAAATATCTTAATTTAAATATACTGTATTTATCGGAGTCTGTTTGTGTGTCGCCAGGAGCAAGTTCTCGATTAATGTTTAACAATCTAGCCGATAAAAAACTACCACCAGCATCTCGCAAACTTTTTCTTCTAAACTGAACAGTTACGCTCTGGTTAAAAGTATTATAGGATAAATCTTCTGCATAGTGTAAATTACTTCCTGATAATGAATAAAAGATTCTATTGACTTTTTTATTTTCAAAATATTGAACATAACGAGTATTAAAAGTTCCGTTAAGAGAACTACTTTTTGTACCGTATTGAGGTGTGATAGAAAACTGAAAGTTTCTTGCTAAAATGGGTTTGTTATGAATCTTTAATCCTAGTAAAACTCCATCATAAAAGTTATATTTTATATTGGGTTGAAGGTATAATTGGTTATAATAAGGATCATTGATGTCTTTGTATAACTTGAATTGTACAGGTTTATTTAAAATATTTTTCCCAACTTTTCTCCAGTTATCCATAGAATTGAATTCAGGGTAGGAATTTTCAAAATTTAATGAAAGTCGGTCATATCCATTTTTAGGAACGGCAACTATCTCAGTACTATCAATATTTGTAAGCCATTTTTTAAACATGACTTTTTTATTTTTAATTCCATATAAGGCAATGGGAGCTGTAATATTTCTTTTGTTTTTGATAGTAACATAAACAGAATCTCCTTTGATTGCTGCTTTCTTAATGGTATAATCTATTTTTTTATCTGTTTGTAAATAATCACCAAAAAACCATTTTAAGTCTTTATCAGTTTTAGAAGAAACGATTTCTCCAAACTCGTTACTTCTTGCGAATGAAAGTTTATTTTTTAAATAAAACTCTTGAAATGATTGTCTGATAATTGAGTCTCCTACATAATCTGCAAGATATCGTAAACCTAATCCAGCTTTATATTTACTAACAATTTTTCGATTAAAATTAGATAGAGAATCTGCTCTAGTATTTAAGGGTTGGTCTAAAAATTGACGCGCGCTAAATTGATAAATAAAAGGATATTTATCATTAAAATTAAGCTTTGAAAAGTTAAAACTTCTAAAACCCCAAATTTTTGAAATATTTCCTGCCAGTTTAATTTCTGGATAATATTCCGAAACATAACACATCATTAAGTAAGCTTGTAAACCATCCGTAAGCCAATAATCTTTTCTTTTGTCTAAAAGCATTGTGTTATCAATATACTTTTTTGTTAAGGCTTTTAACATGGTTAAATCCCATTCGAAAACATCTGGGAAAGGTCTTATGAATTTTGGAAGTTGGTTAAGACCATAAATTGGATTTTTACTTTGGGATGCTTTATCGATGAAAATTTCTTTATGCGGATATTCTCCTAGAAATTTTTTAATAAATAATAGCTGTCTATTTAAAATATCTTTACTCAAGGTTTTATTGACACTTTTCTTGTGTAAGTCTGTCTTGATGTCAATATCAGTAGTTTTAAAAGACCTAAATTTATCAATTGTATCAATACTTAAAACAACTTCGGTTTTGTTTTTTCCTATTAGTAAATATTCGTTTAAAACTCCTTTTGGAGTTTTGTACTCATATAAATTTGAACTTAAAAAGTAATGCTTGGGCAAAGAGATTTTTACTTCATAATTACTAACATTAGTCAATAAATCATCCATATTTAGATTGCTCATGATTTTCCAATCATTTTTAAAAACAGCGGGAGATAAATACCAGTATCTAAGATGATATCCTGTTTTTGTTTTCCCGTAACTTGTAAATTTAGCATTGGGTATTTTAACCTTGTAAGCAATATTTATTTCAACAGAATCTCTAGGTTTTAAAGGTTGGTTTAATTGTATTTTAATAACATCTATTTGATTATTTTCTAGCTCAAAAAATGAAACGGTTTCAAAATTAACGGTTAGATTGCTGATTGCTGTATATCCTCTATCTTTTTCACTCGCAAAATATAGAGATTTATCATAATCTTCAATAAGTCTCCTAGATAGTGGTGCTTTAATATTTTTGTAACCATTTGCCCAATCATGAAAATAAATTTCAGTGAACGTAGAATCAGAATTATTATGATAAATAATTCGTTGATTAATTTGTAGAATATTTTCTTTATCATCTAATTGTGCCTCAATAGATATCTGGTGTTCTTGTCCATTCACTTGCAAGCAAGAACAGATGATAAAAAGTAATATGAGTATATTTTTTTTCAATTAGATTTTTAGAAACTTTAATGGTTTGCTCAAGTTTTGTGCCGAAAGATAATAAATACCACCTGAAATTTGTTGAACTTCTATTCGTAAAGAAGATGTTAGTTCATTATTAATAGTAATTGTTTTTACAAGCTGACTGATTATAACTACTTAATTTCTAAAAGTTAGGTTTAAACTGATATTTGTCGTAGAATTTATTTAGGTGTTCAATAGCTTCATCTGCTGTATCAACAATTCTAAATAATTTTAAATCTGCTTCACTTATATTTCCTTGAGCGATTAAGGTGTCTTTAATCCAATCCATCAATCCACTCCAAAAAGAAGTACCGACTAAAACTATAGGAAATCTTCCAATTTTTTTAGTTTGAATAAGTGTAATTGCTTCAAAAAGTTCGTCTAAAGTTCCAAATCCTCCTGGCATTACAATAAATCCTTGAGAGTATTTAACAAACATTACTTTACGAACAAAGAAATAATCGAATTCTAAATTCTTGTCTTTATCAATCCAAGGATTGTCATGTTGTTCAAATGGTAATTCTATATTTAAACCTACAGAAGTTCCTTTTCCACGATGCGCACCTTTGTTACCAGCTTCCATGATTCCTGGTCCGCCACCTGTTATAACTCCATATCCGTTTTGAGTTAATTTAAAAGCAACTTCTTCTGCCAACTCATAAAATGGATCTCCTGGTTTGGTTCTTGCAGATCCAAAAATGGAAACTGAAGGTCCAATTTTACTTAGTTTTTCGTATCCTTCAACAAACTCTGCCATGATCTTAAAAATGGCCCAAGAATCATTGGTTTTGATTTCATTCCAAGTTTTTTGTTGCAGTTTTTCTCTTATTTTTCTGTCGTCATTTGTCATATTCCTAAATTTTTACGATACAAAGTTAAAGTAATTCCTTTTTCAAAAACTGAGCTGTGTAACTTTTTTTGTGTTTCACTATTTGTTCTGGTGTTCCTTTGCACAGCACTTCACCACCTTTTTTACCGCCTTCCATACCAATATCAATAATATAATCAGCTAATTTTATCACATCCATATTGTGTTCAATAATCAAAACAGTATTTCCTTTATTGGCTAATTTATTTAAAACTTCCATTAATACTCTAATATCTTCAAAATGGAGTCCGGTTGTTGGTTCATCTAAAATATAAAAAGTATTTCCAGTATCTCGTTTAGAAAGTTCGGAAGCTAATTTAATTCGTTGTGCTTCTCCACCTGAAAGTGTTGTAGATTGCTGACCTAGAGTAATGTATCCTAAGCCAACATCCTTAATGGTTTTCAGTTTGCTATATATTTTAGGAATCAATTCAAAGAATTCAACTGAATGGTCGATGGTCATTTCTAAAATATCTGCAATCGATTTTCCTTTGTATCTAATTTCTAAAGTTTCTCTGTTAAAACGTTTTCCTTGACAGGTTTCGCATTCTACATGAACATCAGGTAAGAAATTCATTTCAATCACACGAACACCACCACCTTGACAGGTTTCACATCTTCCACCTTTTACATTAAAAGAAAACCGTCCTGGTTTATAACCACGGATTGATGCTTCTGGTGTTTTTGCAAACAGGCTTCTAATTTCACTAAAAACTCCTGTGTAGGTTGCAGGGTTTGAGCGAGGTGTTCTTCCAATAGGAGATTGATCAATATCAATGACTTTATCGATATGTTCTAATCCTGTAATTTTTTTATAAGGCATCGGTTCTTTAACGCCTCTATAAATATGCTTGTTTAAAATAGGGTAGAGGGTTTCGTTGATTAAGGTAGATTTTCCACTTCCAGAAACTCCCGTAACACAAATCATTTTTCCTAGTGGAAATTCTGCAGAAACATTTTTTAAATTGTTTCCTGAAGCTCCTGTAATTTTGATAGATTTCCCATTTCCAGTTCGTCTGGTTTTTGGAACTTCAATTTGTTTTCTGCCAGATAAATAATCAGCGGTTAATGTATTGTGATTTATAATCTGTTTAAAAGTTCCTTCACTAACAATTTCTCCACCGTGAATTCCTGCTCCCGGACCAATGTCAAAAACAAAATCGGCGTGTTCAATCATGTCTTTATCATGTTCTACTACTAGAACCGAGTTTCCAATATCTCTCAATTTCACTAAAGAATCAATCAGTTTCTGATTATCTCTTTGATGTAACCCAATACTTGGTTCATCTAAAATATACAACACTCCAACCAATTGAGATCCTATTTGTGTTGCCAAACGAATCCGTTGTGCTTCACCTCCCGACAAAGATTTTGAAGTTCTGTCTAAAGCTAAATAATCTAAACCAACATCTAATAAAAATTGAATTCGAGTTCTAATTTCTTTTAGAATTTCAGCAGCAATAATGAGTTGTTTTTCAGAAAGATTTTCTTCTAAATTTTCAAACCAATTGGCCAGTTCATTAATGTCTAATTTGGCAAGATCACTGATGTTTTTATCATTGATTTTAAAGTGTAGGCTTTCTTTTTTTAATCGATTTCCTTTGCAAGAAGAACAGGTAACTTCATCCATAAAACCTTTAGCCCAACGTTTGATAGATGTTGTTTCACTTTGCTTGTACTGATTTTCAATAAAGGCAACAATTCCTTCGAAATCTATTTCGTAATTACGAGTAATTCCCATTGTTTTTGATGCAATTGAAAACTTCTCATTTCCTCCATGTAAAATAATGTCTAAAGCTTCCTTTGGAATCTCTTTGATGGGATCACTAAGTTTAAAATTATATCGCTCAGCAATGAGTTGTAATTGTTTAAAAATCCAACTATTTTTTTGTTCTCCTAAGGGTTCAATTCCTCCAGATTTAATAGAAACTTTATGATCTGGAATTACTTTGGTAAGGTTAATTTCATTAGTGATTCCTAAACCATTACAGCTAGAACAAGCTCCTTTTGGGGAGTTAAATGAAAACGTATTAGGTTCTGGATTCGGATAGGCTATCCCTGAAGTTGGACACATTAACTCTCTACTGAAATAACGAGGTTTTTCATCATCTACATCAATCACCATTAAAATGTTATTTCCAGTATACAATGCGGTTTTAATAGTTTCTTCTAATCTTTTTTCTGAAGCTTCATTCACAATTAATCGATCAATAACCACTTCAATATCATGCGTTTTATATCTATCTAAACGCATTCCTTTTTGGAGTTCTTTGATTTCGCCATCTACACGAACTTTTACAAAACCTTGTTTAGAAATCTGTTCAAACAATTCTCTATAATGTCCTTTTCTTGATTTAATTAAAGGCGCTAAAACAGCTATTCTTTTGTCTTTAAAATCATTTAAAATTAAGGTTCTAATTTGCTCATCACTATAGCTGACCATTTTTTCTCCAGTATTGAAGGAGTAAGCATCTGCAGCTCTGGAGAATAATAAACGTAAAAAATCGTAAATTTCTGTAATGGTTCCGACTGTAGAACGCGGACTTTTATTCGTAGTTTTTTGTTCTATCGAAATTACGGGAGATAATCCATCAATTTTATCAACATCAGGTCTTTCTAATCCACCTAAAAACTGACGAGCATACGCTGAAAAAGTTTCTATATATCTTCGTTGTCCTTCTGCATAAATCGTATCAAAAGCTAAGGATGATTTTCCACTACCGCTTAAACCAGTGATTACCACTAGTTTTTCACGAGGTATTTTTACATCTATGTTCTTTAGATTATGAGCTCTGGCTCCGAAAACTTCAATATATTCTTGGTCTTTCAATTGTGGTAAAATTCAGAAAAACGCAAAGTTAAAGAATCTAGCTTGTTTTTCATTGTAAACTAAGAATCAAAATCACTAAAAGTAGTATCTTGCATTAAAATTTAACATATGAGTATAATACATTCAGTTAGACATTATTTTGAAAGACATGGCTATCATGTTTCATCTCGTTTGGCCGATCGTTTAGGAATGAGAGCTCAGAATGTTAGATTGTTTTTTATATACATTTCTTTTGTAACTGTTGGATTGTCTTTTGGGTTCTACTTAACTATGGCATTTTTACTAAAATTAAAAGATATGATTTATACCAAAAGAAGCTCTGTCTTTGATTTGTAATTTTACAAAACAAGAATATTAAAAGAATTAATTATTAGCTAGAAGCACTGTGTCTTCTTAGAAAAAAGTCAAATAAAAAATGAAATCTATCTTTAAATCGAAATTTCAGAAAGCTTTATTTCTTTTAGTTCTTGTAATAACGATAGGTGTTCTTGGTTATATGTTTCTTTCAGGGTATTCATTTGTAGATGCTTTGTATATGACCGTTATTACAGTTTCTACTGTAGGTTTCGGTGAGATTGAGCCTTTAAATGACCAAGAAAAATTATTTACTATATTTTTGATTACAATAAGTATCATTAGTTTTGGTTATACGGTTTCAGCATTCACAGAATACATTATTAGCGGCCAATTATTTCAACAATTAAAATTGAAAAAAGTGCAAAAAAAGATCGAAAAATTAAACGGGCATACCATTATTTGTGGCTTTGGTAGAAATGGAAAGCAATCAATGATTAAGTTGCAAAATTATAAACAGGATTTTGTAATTATTGAAAAAGCAGATGACGTTATTAATACCATAGATTTAGATGGGTATTTAAATGTTCAAGGTGATGCAACTACAGATGAGGTTTTGATAAGAGCAGGAATAGAAAGGGCTAACAATTTAATCACAGCTTTGCCATCTGATGCTGATAATTTATTTGTGGTTTTGTCTGCAAGACAATTAAATGCTAATTGTAGAATCATTAGTAGAGCTTCAAATGAAAGTTCTTATGATAAATTAAAAATTGCTGGAGCTAACAATGTAATTATGCCTGATAAATTAGGAGGTGATCACATGGCATCTTTAGTCGTAACACCTGATGTCATAGAGTTCGTAGGTAGATTAACAATAGAGGGTGAAACCACCGCTAATTTAGAAGAAATATCAGTAAATGATCTTCCTCAAAAATATTTGTATAAGACAATTTTGGACTTAGATCTAAGAAAAAAGACAGGATGTACTGTCATAGGTTTTAAGACTCCAGACGGAAATTATATAATTAATCCAGAAGCTTCAATTGAATTGAAAGAAGACGCCCATTTAATTGTTTTAGGAAGGCCAGAACAAATCATGAAACTTAGAGAACTTTTTTAATGAAGAAGATTGTCATTACAGGAAGCAATGGATTGCTAGGTCAAACATTGTTAAATCTATTATTAAAAGAACCAAATTCTTATCAAGTTTTTGGGGTATCTAGAGGTGAGAATAGAAGTGGAAGAGATGATTTTTCCTACCATAGTATAAATATTACAAAACAAGAACAACTAAGAGAGTGTTTGCTATCAATAAAACCTGATGTTATTGTAAATACAGCTGCAATGACCAATGTTGATGCTTGTGAAGATCAAAAGGATGAATGTCAACAATTAAATGTTGAAGCAGTAAAGTATTTAACTCAAATTGCATCAGCATTGAAATCGCAATTAATTCACATTTCTACCGATTTCATTTTTGATGGAGAAAAAGGATACTACAAAGAAACAGATAAGGCGCATCCTTTAAGTTTTTATGGAGAGTCGAAATTAATATCTGAAGAGATTTTAGTCAATTCTGATATTCATTACACTATTTTAAGAACCATTCTTGTATATGGTAAAGTAAATAATCTAGGAAGAAACAATATTGTTTTGTGGGTAAAAGAAATGTTGGGAAAAAACAAAGAAATTACCATAGTTGATGATCAATACAGGATGCCAACCTATGTAGAAGATTTAGCAATGGCATGCAAAATATCAATTGACAAAAGTGCTCAAGGGATTTTTAATATTTCTAGTAATCAATTACTAAGTGTTTTTGAAATTGCGCAACAAATAGCGGAAGTCTTTCAATTAAATTCATCATTAATTAAACCGATTTCTACTTCAACACTAAATCAAAAAGCTCCTCGTCCTGCCAAAACGGGCTTTGATTTGTCTAAAACAAACAAAGAATTAGAATTTTATCCTACATCATTTAAAGAGGATTTACAAAGATTTAAACAAACCTTAATCTAAAAAATACTTTTAACGTTCAAAAGTTGTTCGGAGTTCTATTTTTTAAGATATTGCGGTCAACTAAAATTAAAAACTACTATTTCTTATGAAGAAAAGACTTCTATCACTACTATTATTAGTAAGTCCATTAGTAACATTTGCTCAAGAAGCAGGGTTAGATCAAAAAATTGATAAAGCATTTGGAGATGCAACAGGTTGGTTTGTTGAATTCATATTCTATCAAATTCCCTTTACTGATGAAATAAGAATATATTGGGTGTTGTTTCCTTTAATTCTTGGAGCAACTTACTTTACGTTTTATTTTAAGTTTATCAATTTCAGAGGTTTTTTTACTTCCATAAATATAGTGAGAGGTAAATATGATGAATTAGATCATCATTCTGCTGGAAAATCAGAACTATCAGTAGATGGAGATGTTAAAGGAACGATTACAGATGAAAGTCAAGAAGGAGAAGTTTCGCATTTTCAAGCATTAACAGCTGCATTGTCTGCTACTGTAGGTTTAGGAAATATTGCTGGTGTAGCTATTGCAGTATCTATTGGTGGAGCTGGGGCAACTTTTTGGATGATAGTTGCTGGTTTCTTAGGAATGGCATCAAAATTTGTAGAATGTACACTGGGTGTAAAATATAGAGATGTTGAAGCAGATGGTACTGTTTACGGAGGACCGATGTATTATTTAACAAAAGGTTTAAAGAATAAAACTTTAGGTAGAATCCTAGCTGGATTATTTGCCATTTTTGTTATAGGAGGATCTTTCGGTGGTGGAAACATGTTTCAAGTAAATCAAGCTTTTCAATTAGTTGAGAATATCACAACTCCTTTAGGAGGAGTTTCTTTTTTACATGGTAAAGGTTGGTTATTTGGTTTGGTAATGGCAATTCTAGTTGGTATTGTAATTATTGGGGGAATTAAAAAAATAGCAAAAGTTACTGACAAAATTGTTCCATTTATGGTGGCAATTTATGTAGCAGCTTCACTCTTTGTGATCTTTGCAAATTATGATATGATCGGTAATGCATTTGCACAAATATTTAATGGAGCATTTAGTCCAGAAGGAGTTGCTGGTGGAGCAGTAGGAGTCTTAGTTCAAGGGTTTAGAAGAGCAGCTTTTTCAAATGAAGCAGGTATTGGTTCTGCTTCTATAGCGCATTCCGCAGTAAAAACAAAATATGCAGCAAGTGAAGGAATGGTTGCATTATTAGAACCATTTATTGATACCGTAGTAGTTTGTACAATGACCGCTTTAGTATTAATTATTACTGGAAACGTAGCTGCAGAAAATGCATCTTTAAACGATGCACAAGCAATTTTATTAACTTCAGGAGCATTTGAATCTGCAATTTCATGGTTCCCATACGTATTAACTGTAGCGGTTGTACTTTTTGCATTTAGCTCTATGATTTCTTGGTCTTATTATGGATTTCAAGGATGGGTTTATTTATTTGGTAGATCTAAGAAAATGGAATACACGTATAAAATTATCTTTCTGTCTCTTATACACATCTCCGAGCCCACGAGACCGTACTAGATCTCG
>CAJXRR010000061.1 GCA_913060575.1 uncultured Flavobacterium sp. | reverse complement strand
TCTACACAGAGTAGATCGTCGGCAGCGTCAGATGTGTATAAGAGACAGTTCTAGTACCATGTATGATTTTTGCTCAAAACACGGTATCAATTACTAAAATTATTGAATCGGATTGCTCAAGTCCGTTTGTGAAATCTGTAGAATTATATGTTGATGGCACTGTTGATTTTAGTACAAATGTTCAGCTGAACTATATGCAAAATGGTGGTTTGTGGTCAGATATTCAAATAGATGTTTCTGGTTTTGGAGTTATTACAGATAAATTTATTTATATCATTAGAGATCTATCTTTAATGCAGGCAGAATTTCCTAATACTATATTTGAAACCAATAATGCATTAGCAGAATTTAATACTATAATAACTGGTACAGCTACAAATGGCAATGATGGCTACCAAGTGATTTTAAATGGTAATGTAGTAAGTCAGTTTGGAAAAACTGCAACAGATGCAGATACTGATCCTATTTGGGAACATGACGATTCTGTAGTGTCAAGAAAACCCGATATACCAGATAATGGTCTATGGGATGAAACACATTGGGAGTACAGTGGTAAAAATTCATTAGATGGTCAAACAGCATGTAATGGTGGTACCGGAATTGAAGCTTATTTGGCAAACTTAGGTGGGGTATTTCCGCTTCAATATGGTTCTGGGAATGGTTCTGGGCCGGGTAATTTAATGTTATTGCCAGACACTACAGGCTCTTTTACTTTTTCTCCTCGATCACCGATAAATAGACCTACAGTTACAGTCTTTTACCATATTCCGGCAGGAGATATTACAACAATGCCTATACTCATGTCTTTTCATGGCTCAGGCAGAGATGGAGCAAATCATAGGGATTACTGGATAAATATGGCAAACGCAAATGGTTTTATGGTAATTGCACCAGAATTTTCATCTGCGAACTATCCAGGTTTAGGGGATAATTATTTAATGGCAAATATTTTTGATGATGGTGATAACCCAAGTCCAGCAACATTCAATAGTTCAAACGAGTGGACGTTTTCAATATTAGATCCGTTATTTAATTACGTAAAAGCTGCCGCTTCAAATACTCAAGACAAATATAGCGCTTGGGGCCATTCTGGTGGAGCACAATTTCTACATCGTTTTGTCACGTATTTACCAAATAGTAATTTAGACATCGCGGTATGTTCTAATGCGGGTTGGTATACGGTACCAGAAACAGGAGTGAGTTTTCCTTATGGAATTGATAATGGGCAATTACCAACAGATGATCTAACAACAGCATTTTCGAAAAAACTAATCGTACATTTAGGACAAAATGATAATAATCCTAATTCTGGATTAAGGCGGAATGCTGTTGTAGACGCACAACAAGGAATACACAGATTAGAACGAGGACAATATTATTTTACTACAAGCCAATCTACAGCGACTAATATGTCTGCAACTTTTAATTGGGAAAAACATGAAGTAGTTGATGTTGGGCATGACCCACAACTTATGGCAAATGATGCATTACAATATTTATTACCAAGTTTATTATCTAATGAAACTTTTGAGCTTAATCAACAAATAATAGTATATCCAAACCCTACGTCCTTTGGTAATGTAACTATTAAATCTTCAAATTTTAGCGAGATGAATGTGCAAGTTTTTGATATCTTAGGAAAGCAGGTAAAAAAAGAGACACTTACTAATAATACACTGAATGTTTCTGATTTAAAACCTGGTGTTTACCATGTGAAGATTATTCAGAATAATGCAGTGATAACTAAAAAATTAGTAATTAAATAAGCCATTTCTTCCAAAACCTGAATTAGACATACTAATAGGTACTCAAACCTTTATAGCCAATAAAGTTCCACTATGTTATTTTTTTGAAATACAAATCACCACCAAACCCCTCTTCTAATCCATAATAACCACTATACCTATAAGCTATATTATAATGTAGTATGGCAGGCTAAAATGTCTTAAAATATAAAAGGAGAAAAGATAAAATCTGCTTCAACACACAATGTTGTAGCCTGGAACAAGACAGCAGAGATTGTAGAAAAATACCTTCAGAAAGGGAGTGAGGTAGCTATAGAAGGAAAACTAACCACTAGAAGCTATGAAACAAAAGAAGGAGAAAAAAGATACATTACAGAAGTTGTTTGTAATGAATTGTTGATGTTGGGAGGAAAATAGCAAATAGCGATTGCTATGAAAAAGAAAAAGCCGCTCATACGAGCGGCTTTTTTATGATTGTAATAAACTCTCTTAGTTTCTAAGTAACTTAATACTCTTAGTTCCTAGTTCAGTTTGAATCTTAGCAATGTAAATTCCGCTAGATAAGTTATAAGCTGGAATCATGATTTCGTTTTTATCAAGAGACACACTATAAACTCTTTTTCCTAAAACATTAAAAATTTGTACAGATTTAATTCTTGTATTTGGAGTTTTAATTGTCCATTGAGTATCTGTTGGATTATTAACTACAGTTGACTCAAATTGACTTATTTCATCAGAGCTAAGAGTTTGAGGCTGATTCCAAACTAAATTAATAGTCTTATCTCCACTCATTTGAATGAATCTGTTAGTATTAGCACCATTTGTGACTGTTCCAGCATCCCCTGCTGTAAAACTTTCTTGATCTGTCCAACCATCAACGGTTATTTTAAATTGATAGGTAAACTCTTCTAAAGGAAGAGTAATAGACCAAATATTACTTCCTTGATCTGCTAAAGGAACACATGGACCACACCAATTACCTAAACCTTGGCTATTATAATTTTCACCATTGATATTTACTGCAGTACCTATAGTTCCTCCATAGCCACTCATGTCTACATTAACGGTTAAATTATGTGGGCCAGGGTTAGTAGCAGATTCTGCACATCCACCAAAAGGAGGTGTAAGCAATACGATATTAGAACCCGATACGATTAAAAGCCTATTGTTATTACCACCACCGCTTGTGATTGTACAAACAGCTCCTGTAACAAGGGCTTCACTTGCAGCCCAGTTATCATAACTAAACTTATACTCATATACACCATCAGCTATAGGTAAGGTAACAGACCATATACCACTCCCTTGGTCAGTCAAAGGATTGTCAGTTCCACTCCAGCCATTAAATGAACCACTTACATAGGCTTGTGTAAAAGTTTCACCAGTCATGTCAACGCTAAAGGTCACATTTCTAGTTTGTGAGTTTATTGCTAAACTCAAGAAAAATAATAAAAAAGTAATTTTTTTCATGATAAGATTTGTTTTAAATAATAAATGTAAAAGTAAATAAATAAATTTGAAATTAAAAAAACCGTCCATTTGGACGGTTTTTAATATCAATAAATCTTTAAAAGACTAGTTTTTAATCAATTTGATGCTTTTTGTTCCTAAGTCTGTAGTAACTCTCGCTAAATAAATACCGCTAGTTAAACCTTCAGTAGAAATTGCTACATCTGTACTATTGTTTTTAAGAGAAACAACTCTTTTTCCTAATAAATTAAATACTTCAACAGAAGTAATTACAGAATTAGAAGTTTTAATATTCCAATTTGTATTAGAAGGGTTAGGATAAGCAGATAATTCAACAACGTTGAAATCATCAGCACCTAAAGTACCTGCGTTTACAGAAAAGAACATGTTGTCAAAATAAACAACTTTCGTATTTAAATCTGAAGTACTTCCTAATTTGAATTGGAAGAAGTTGTCAGTTGCCCAGCCAAGATTCACAAAGTGAGATAAAGGAACTGTTACATTAACCCATTGATCAAAAACAAGATCAGCATCACCACCTTGTCCAGCTTCTTTAAAAGTATAACTGAATTCTCCACCTCCTGTACCTCCAGGAGAAGCACCACCACCAATAAGGATGAATTTCACTTCATGTCCATTAGCACCAGCTGCACCAGTAGGAGCAAAATAACTAAAGTTAAGAAAACCGTACGATGAAACATCTGTATAAACATCAGCACCATTGTTGATTCCACCACCCCATCCTGCAACAGAGAAGTCCATTTTTACTGCATTATTCCCTTCTAGGTTTACAATTCCTTGGCTAGTACCAAAGAAATATGAAGGATTCCAGAAAGAAGTAGCAGTACCGTTAGAAACATTATCTAATAAAGCTAACACTTCACCAGCTGGAGAACCGATAGACCCAGCAGCTCCTGGTAAAGTTGCTACAAAGTTTACAGTATATGTTTCCATATCTGTACCGTTAGAAGCAGTAACTACTACAGTAGCAGATCCAGGAACTGCAGTCGCTTGTGTAATAACAGCACTAGCTCCTGCTTGAGTTGTAGTTGCTGTAATTGTTGGAGCTGTTGTTGTACCTACTGTTAATTCATAGGTATAATCTGTTGTTGCTCCTGAAAAACCACTTATTGAAGTCCCGCCAACTTGTATATCACTTAATGTAGCGTCTGTTGTAGGATCAGCTGCTGGTTTCCAGAAATATAAATTATCTATATAAACGTCAGCACCATTACCATTATAGAATTTCATTTCATTAAGATCTGCTAAATTTAAGTTAGTATTTTGAGCGAAATGAGTTAATGGTATATCTATACTAGTCCAAGCACCAGGGTTTGCAGGAAAATTATATGGAAAATCACCACTTCCAGCACTTAAAAGAGTTAAGTCAACAGAAGTTGAATTTGTCCATATGTCTATATGAAGAGATTCCATTCCAGATACATTTTGTTTGTTTCCGTTGAAATCCACACCTTGATAACCTAAAGCTGTGTACATCATTACATTATTTCCAGCTGCATCAAAAGCAAGATTTGGTGCAACCCAAGGAGGAGTCGGTTGACTCCAATATACTTGAAAGTTAACTCCAGTAATGTTAGTATAACTATTGTCATCACCTCCATAAAAGGAGATTACATCCGAAGCCTCTCTAACAGGAGGTGCTGTTGGGGCTGATGTTGGAACTTGGGCATAAACCAATGATGATATCATCACGGCAATTAATAAAGTAATTTTTTTCATAATTAGATTTGTTTTAGTTTCTCTATTTGTAGAGAGTTAATATATAATAAATTGATTTTCATAAATTTAGTAAATTAAAAGACAGCTTTTGATTAAAAACACCACAACAAAAAACATACTTAATATATCGATGTGTATTATTTGATCTTTAATTGTATATAACAGCTATATCTAGAGATTTTGATCTTTATTGTTACTTAAAAAAGCAATGTGTTGTACTTATGTATGGTTGATAATTGTGTAAAAATTAAAATTTAAGTTTTTCATGCTTGTCCCAAAGACCCCAATAAGCGCCTACAACACCTTCATCACCTACTTTCCATGATTCATCAAAAGAAGAGAAATAGAAAATATCTACATTGTCTTTTGCAGACCAAGCTTGTGCATTTATAAAGTACTTCATTGCATTTTCTTCAGAAGAATGAGCACCTCTTAAACTTTCTCCTTGACTAGGCCAACCTGTTTCTGTAATGATGACTCTTTTACCTTGTGCAGCATGACTTGCTTGTCCAAACATCTGTTGCATATGGTTTAAAGAATGATCTATATGACACCCTTCCCAATATGGATAACAGTTACTTAAGATAACATCACTAACTTCCACTAACTCTGGATGTACAGAAAATTCATAATAGGCATCTACATATCCTACTTGAACCTCTGGCAAGGCTTCTTTTACTCTCTTGATGTACGTTAATAATTGCTCTAGCGTTAAATCATTTCTATATAAAACTTCATTACCAACAGCAGCAATATCGACGCACCCTTCTTTACCTAATTGAATTAGTGCTTCAATTTCCTCCTCATTTTTTTCCATATCGTCACCTAACCAAGCACCCACCATGTTTTTTAATCCATGTTTTTTAGCGATTCTTGGAATGTGCTCATTCCCTTCAATACAAGAAAAAGAACGAATCCATTCTGTGTGAGGTTTCAAGATTTTAATTCTTCTTTCTACCTGTTCTTCAGTAATTGTATCTCCTGGCTCTTGACCATCTTCATACATACTAAAACATATTCCGTGCATTCCGTTATCTAGAGTTTTTCTCCATAGTTTAACGAGGTCCTCTTTTGATAAACCGCTAAAGTCTGCTCCAGCATAATCTGAATAACTTATTCCGTCTAGTGAAAACTGACGATCTTTTCTATATGACATTCTTTGTTTTTTTAATTATTATAATTTATAATTCTCCTCTTCTTTTTACTAACTCTACTTTAATTTCTTTTGCTCTGGCTTCATTTAGTCCGTATTTCCACATTACTAAAATAGCTAATCCAGCTGTTACAGCCGGAATTACAACATCTGCAATACGTAAACTAGTCATTGTTTCTGCAGTTTGTTGTGCTGCATTACCATCAAAACCAACTAATTTTAAGACCAATCCTCCTAAAACCAATGCTAATGCTTGCCCTAATTTTACCATCCACCAATAGATAGCTCCAAAGGTTCCTTCTTTACGTGGCATCCCATTTCTAAGTTCATCTAAGTCACAAACGTCTGCAGTCATACTCATCATTAATGTGAATAATCCACCCAAACCAAATGCCATAAATGGAATTGGCATAAAGATTAACCATACATTTTCTGGATCGAATCCCCACCATTTTAAAATATATCCTACTATAGATAGCGCTGTCGAATAAATAAAAGCCCTTCTTTTTCCCCATTTATTTGCCATCCACGTTACTACTGGAATTACACCAAAAGCTGTAACGATTGCAGTAACCGTAGAAAACCATGCAGGCCATGTTCCTGCATCAGCATAACTACCATTGTACATATAAAAAACAATGATATATACACTAAATGCAGCCACCATCTGAAACCCATTAAATACTAAAAAAGTTGCACCACATAGTTTCATAAATGGTTTGTTTTTTGATACTTGCGCAATTCCAATAAATAAATCTTTTAAGTTTGAAAATAGAGATTTGAAGTTAATTTCTTTTCTGTTTTCCATATTTGCAGAATCAATTCCTTTACAGAAAAAAGCAGGTAAAACTCCTAATACAATACAGACAGCTCCAACGATTATTGATAGTTTTCTAACTCCAATTGCTTGTGTTTCGAAGATTTCTGGATCCGCAATAATAACCCAAAACCAAGGCACAATCATCCATGCTATTTGTCCGATGGTTTGTGAAAACGCCATTAATCTTGTTCGTTCATTATAATCAGAGGTCATTTCATATCCTAACCCAACTAAAGGAGTTGCAAACATGGTATTACCAATAAGAAACACCATGGATAGAATTAAAAAATACCAAAAATTATAACTTTGAGTATTTTCTGGGTCTAATTGCCATAATACGGCAAATAAAACACCACTCAAAATTGCTCCAACAAAGATATACGGTCTTCTTCGTCCCCATCGAGATTTTGTATTATCTGAAATAAAACCCATAATTGGGTCTGTAATTGCGTCAAATATTCTTGGGAGACCTCCAAGTAAACCTGCGAGGAATGGATCCATTCCAAAGGCAGTTAATAAAAAGAACATAAATACACCTAGTGCACCTGGAAGTAAGTTAAGAACTAAATGCCCAGCTCCAAAGGCTGCTTTTTGTCCAAAAGGAACTTTATCTCTAGTCGAGGTTTGATTTGTTGACATAATGATTTGTTTTAGTTGTTGATCAAAATAGTTTGTATAGCTTGTGGTTTTATAGATATTTCTTTAGATAATTCACCTAAAGAAAGTGTAAATTCTTTTCCTTCTTTTCCTTCATTAAATATTACTACAGCAATGGATCCATCGATATTTTTTGCTGCGGTAACCATTAAATCTTTGTCTGTTTTTTGTACATCAATAACTTCAGCATTGGGTCTTATGTATTTACTGAAATGAGTCATTGTGTAGTAAATAGGCGTGAAATACACCTCATCTTTTTCTGGATCTACAATTACAGGAGCCACACACCAGTTCTTAAACCAGTTTGGTCCACCTTGAGTATCTAACACCATATTCCAATCAATCCACCCATCAACCCAATTATTTAAGCAACCAATGATATCTCTTGCATATCTATTTACAGGAGCATATTTAGGGTGCAAATGTTTGTCTTTTTCTGGCGCCCAATCCCAACCCCAATCAGTAGCTTCTTTTTTCCAATACCAAGCATCATCTTGCCATTTAGGAATTTCTGAATCTACACAGGCTTCTGTTTGAATTAAATGTTTATTAGGTGCTTTATTGTGCGTAAATTGTAATGATTCTGGAAAATAATCGAAGGTGCTTGCGTACCAATGAATTGCCATTCCATCGTAATATTTAGAGGATGCTTCATCTTTATACATGACACTAGCCCATTTTTCTAATTCTTCACCTCTGTTTTGATCAAACCCTAAAATTTTCACATCATGACCATCTTTTTCTAATTTGGGGCCTAAATAATTTTGCACAAAGTTGGTCATTTCTTCAGGCGAATAATGCATGCTTTCCCAGTTACCATCATTTCCTACAGGTTCATTTTCAACAGTAAATCCCCAGATATCAATCCCTTCGTTTTTGTAAGCTGTTCTATATTTTGAAAAGAATAAAGCCCAAGTATCATAATATTCTGGCAGTAATTTACCACCGCGCCAATCTTTATTGTCTTTCATCCAAGGAGAAGCTGTCCAAGGAGAAGACACTATTTTAAAACCGTCTTTAGAGACAGCTATGGCGTCTTTAATCATTGGAATTAAATCATCTTTATCTTCTTTAATAGAAAAGTGCTTTAATTCTTTATCACCTTCAACTGGACTATATGAATAATTGGTTAATGAGAAATCACAAGAATTCATGTGTGTTCTTGTTAATGAATATTTAGCACCACTTTCACCAAAATAAGCTTCAATTATTTTGCTACGATTCTCGTTACTTAATCTATTTAATAAAGAAGCTGATGCTTCGGTAAAAGAGCCTCCAAAACCGGTAATGGTTTGGTATTTTTTTTCAGGAAATAATTGTATTTTAGATTGAGAAGCACCAGAAGAAAATTCGGTGACTCTAGTTAGTTTATTACCACTTGCTGAGGTTTCATAAACTTCAATATTCAATTGTTTTTGCGTATCGGTACAACTCATTATTGTAAAAACTAAAAAAATGTATAAAAGAGACTTATTTATTTTCATCTATTAATCTTTTAATTCTACTAGTGCGCTTTGTAGTTCTTTTTTCTTTGATGGTACTAATACATCTTTTATTAACGCCTCTTTATCGCCATTGTATGTTTTTTGAATTGGATTTCCGTTTCTGGATAATCCTTCAAAGACTCCTTGATCTACAAAATCCCACAATGTATATTTTGCTTTACCATCTACGGTAAATAATCCAAAATGTTTTTCAGAATCTCCCGGATCATCTCCACCTTTCCAAGGTTCATCAAAACCTTCAAAATAAAAACAAGAGATGTTGTTTTGATTGGTCCATTCTCTTATTAATTGATGAAATTTAGCTTCTTTAAATTCATCAGTAGCCTTCGATCCTGTTGCTCCGTAGAAACTATTACAAAATGAAGCCCATCCTGTTTCTCCAATATGAATTGGTTTGTTTGCACCAATACTTTTCATGTAATTTGCAACTGATTTATATTGTGATTTAGCATATTCTAAAGATCGAAGCATAGCGGCATCAATTTTTTCAACATCTGAAAATTGACTTTCTTTTTCGGTAACTCCCCAAAAATCTGGATTGTAATGAGTATCATGCATTGGGTAAGAATGCATCGAGATAAAGTCTACCGCGTTGATTAATTTATTTAAATCTTCAACATGATAACTTTCTTCACCACCTCCCCAAGAAGCAAAATTATCTGAACTAGTAATCCAAACATCCTTAGATAGTTTCTTTGACTTTTTTAATTCTTGTAAATGATTTACCCATTTTAAAATAATCCAAGGTTCTACATAGTATTGAGCTTGCCAAGTCACCATGGCTTCATTTCCAACCGCAATTACCTTTACAATATCTGGATATTGATTTGCTAATGAAACTGCCTTAGCAATTTCAATTCCATTTGACTCGTTGTCTTGGGTATGATCAGGTACTTTATCTGTAAAAGCATCTTTACAATTAATCCAAGCGCCTAACATTACATACATTTCAAAGCTAGGATCTTCTTCTTTTATTTCAGAGATTGCCTTTAACACATTAGAAGCGTGAGGCAAATGAACTTTGTAGGTACGAAGTATTTTTACACCGATAGCAGCCATCAATTTCATGTCTTCTTTAAGTTCGTCAACTGTTGGCTCAACATCGTGATTGGCATCTCTATAACCTCCATAAGACATGGCTAAATAATTTGGATTTCCCAAAATATCTTTTGCAGTTACTTGCTTCATTGTTTCGTTTTTCACTTTGGTTTTTTGATTGCATGACCACATGAAAAATGAAATAATTGTAACTACAAAAATATATTTATTGAATTTCATGATGGTGTGTCTTTTAATTTTACATTCTATAGTTTAGAACCTTAATGTTTAGTTGCTGGAACCAAAACATGAGGCATTAATTCTTTTATATTACCATTATAGGTTTTTGTGATCGTATTACCATTCCTTTTTAAACCCTTAAAAATCCCTTTGTCTACCAAATCCCATATTGGATATTTAGCTTCTCCGTTTATTTTAAATAAGCCAAAATGATTTTCTGACCCCGCAGGATTGTGAGCATCTTTCCATTTCTCGTTAAATGCTTCAAAATAAAAGCACGAAATTCCAGCATTGTCAGTCCATTCTCGCATTAATTTATAATACAAGCCTTGTTTATATTCGTCTGTAGCTTTTGAGCCATTATTACCATAAAAACCGTTAGATACACTTGCCCAGCCAGTTTCACCTATATGAACTTCTTTATCAGCATCAACACTTTTTACATATTTAACGGTGCTATTATATTGTTCTTTTGAAAATTTAATGGCACGTTTCATAGCATTATCAATCTTTTCTATTTCAGAAAGCGAATTTTCTTCTTGAGGGATTCCCCAAAATTCTGGATTGTAATGTGTATTATGGTATGCGTAGGTATGCATTGAAACATAATCTACAGCTTTTATTAAATTTTCTAAATCTTTTGTGCGATAGCTATGATCACCACCACCCCAAGAAGAAAAATCATCTGAACTGGTTATCCATAAATCTTTAGATAAACCACCTTCTTTTTTTAAATCTTGTAAATGATTTACCCATTTTAATATGACATTGGGTTGCACAAAATAACTAGTAGCCCATCTTACCATTGCTTCATTCCCTACGGCTAGTACTTTTACAATATCTGGGTATTTTTTTGCTAAGGCAATAGCTCTTTCAACTTCACCTTCATTTTCTGGGCTTTCAATGTCGTGATTTGGCATTTCATCGGTCCAAGCATTTAAGCAATCGATCCAAATACCCAACATTACATACATTTCAAAACTTGGATTTTCTTCCTTAAGTTCTGTAATTGCTTTTAATAAGTTTGGAGCTTGTTGTAACTGAACATTATAAGTTCGCACAATTTTAACTCCCATAGCAGACAACAACTTCATGTCGTTCTTAATCTCTTGAATTGTTGGCTGACTATCTCTTGATATTTTTCGATAGCCTCCGTAAGAGATTGCTGTATAATCTGAATTCCCTAATATATCTTTTGCTGTCAATTGTCTTTTTTATTTTAAATGAGCGCTATTTACAGATGCTTTAATTAAAGCTATCTCGCCAGTTCTTTTAAATATTTTTTCACTTATGTCCTTATTTATAGTAAGACCTTCAAACTTTTTAGTACTACCATCTTTAAATGATACCTCTACAGAATCTTGTTCTGAAATTTGATATACTATAGGCACTTGACAATACGTAAAACCAAGAGAACCTTTATGTAGTTCTATGGTAATATTTTCTTTAGAAAGGTCAACGTATTTGAAATTTGCTGGACTGGTTAAAAACTCCTCTTTTCTTAATAAACAAGGATTGAAATATAATTTTCCATCCGTTACAAAAACTCCTAACTCACCAAAACGACTTAAAATATCTTCTTTTACCTGACCTGTCATTCCTGGTTGTTGAGCTCCTTTTCCTCCTGGTGTATGAGAATACGGATCGGTTGGAAAAGCACCGTATAATTTTGGTGATTTATGAACCCCAATACCTTCATTTATTTCATAAAAGTGTTCTAATAAATGCCCAATCACTATATCATTTTCACCTTCATTTACAGCTTTTAAACAGCATTCTTGAACGGCTAATAATAGTTTTGAAACCATATGCCAATAAATAGAACCTAAACCTTCATATCCATAAAAAGTTCCTGATCTACCCGTAAAAGCTTTATGATTAAATACATCTTCAAAGGCTTTAAGAACTTTTGGAGTATCAGATTCTAATAAGTGCTTGTATTTTGTATCAGAAAGCAATGCTAAGGCTTCAGAAACATCACTTGCGTTTTTGAAATTTCCATTAAAGTGATATTCGCCATTCACATCTTTTTCTATGATTTTAACGTTGCCATCATTCTCTAATTCTTTTAATAGCTCTGATGATAATATTGCTTTTTTTGGAATCGTATTCCTATCTAAGAACCCTTTTAATTCTTTATTTGGATAGAGTAAATAACTGTATTGATCTTCTCTAAAAAGTTTGCTTTGCTTTAAAGCGTTTAAAACGTCTAATGTTTGAGTTGCGTTTAAATATCCTGAGCTTAAAACTGCAACCTGACCTTCTAGCATTTCACTTAAATAAGAGATAGAAACAGTGTTGTCTGAGTTCACAGTCATTAAGTTATAGGCATGATACAAGTTGTCTGAACGCTTATTAGCCTCTATAGAATGTTCTAAAAAGGACTTGCTAAGGCTCACAAAATCTCTTAACTTATCTATCGCTAGTGTAGTCTTTCTTCCAGAGAAAGCATGCTCGTATATCTGTGTTCTATAGTCACTACCTGCTTGACCTAAAGCATCTAAAATTAATTTTTTATCAGTATCATTAATCGATGCTGACAATAAGTTTTTATTGTTCTCTAAGGTTTGTAAAACTTTATCGAAGAATTCTGAAATTTCTTTTGAAATTTCAACTTCATTTACGCTAGTTGTAGCTAGTAATTCCTCGAAGAAATTAAAAAACCTTCGTAGATAATATAAAGTTACCATAGAAACACCATTACCAACTAAAGCATTGTTAGCATCATTCCATTCTGGTCTTTGAGTATTCATCCAAATTCCACCTTCTGGAATAAAGTTAGATAGTTTAGCTAGAGCAGTAGCTAGTATTTTTTCTACAAAATTTGCTTTCACGATGAACCTGTTTTCATCACGAAGTAAACCACCATCGGCACCTAATTGCTTTCTGTCTTCACGTATTTTATGATCTAATTCTTCGTCAAAAATAATGGTGTCCTTAGGTGTTTTTAATAAATCTTGATATGGTTTTATTTTATAAGGAACATTTGCATACACAAATAAGTTCTTTGTAAAGAAACTCTCTAATTGACCAGGTTTATGATTATTAATAAACTCTAAGAACTTTAATAGATAGATAATTTGATGATCTCCCCAATATCCGATATATGACCAAGGATCATCTGGTTCTATGGTTTCCCAATCAAAACCTCCTTTGGTTACTCTGTAAGGATTGT
>CAJXRR010000060.1 GCA_913060575.1 uncultured Flavobacterium sp. | reverse complement strand
AGATCTAGTACGGTCTCGTGGGCTCGGAGATGTGTATAAGAGACAGCCTAAAATACCGTCAATTAAAGCATTTTCTCCTCCTCCATTGTATTGGTTTGCGTACTTCGTCTTCAGTTCAATTTTTACATTTGGATCAATCTTAAAAAAGTTGGTTGTGATTGTAGCGCTTTTAACACCCTCTTTTTCTGCATAGACTTTCAATGTTGATTTTTCTGAGATTACAAAGGGTGCTTCATATTTCTTAATTTGAGAATCCAAAGAATAAAAAATATCAGAGGTTTTATCAACGGAAGCTAATACAATCTCTGTTTTTCCTTTAAAGGCTACTTCTCCTTTTGAAATAAATGGTGCAGGTACAATTGTATGCTCTTTAATTTCCGTTTTTGGTTCTTGTCCTTCGCTACTTCCCCAAACTGCTGGATTGTCTGTCATATAAAATTCTAATGACCCTCCGTTTATAATATCACTTTGAGTTATATACGTTTTATCGAGTGTCTTACCATTCAAGTAAACATATTCAACATAGATGTTTTTATCACTTAAATTATTAGTTGCAATGGTAAATTGTTTACCATTCTCAAGGTTTATGGTTGCTTTCTGAAATAAAGGAGTTCCAATTATATAAGTATTACTTCCAGGTGTAACTGGATAAAACCCCATGGATGAAAAAACATACCAAGCACTCATTTGGCCACAATCTTCGTTTCCAGAAATTCCGTCTGGAGTATTGGTATACAACTCAGTTAAAATCTGATGAACTTTCTCTTGCGTTTTATGTGGTTTGTTGACAAAATTGTACAAGTAAGCCATGTGATGACTAGGCTCGTTACCATGAGCATATTGTCCAATTAACCCAGTAATATCAACTTGATGACGTCCTGAAGTTTCTGAATTAGCTACAAATAATTTATCTAATTGATCTTCCAAACTTTTCTTTCCGCCCAACAGATTCATAAATCCAGAAATATCTTGAGGAACATAAAAGCTATATTGCCAAGAATTGGCTTCCGTATAATTAAAATTAACTTCGCTAGGATCAAAAGGTGCAAACCAAGTATTTCTAAAACGACCTCTCATAAACTGACTTTCTGGGTCGTAGATATTCTTATAATATTGAGCTCTTTGTGAATAGGTTTTATAATCATCTTCCTTTCCCATGTACTTTGCCATTTGAGCTATCGTCCAATCGTCATAAGCATATTCTAATGTTTTTGAAACCGATTCCGATTCTTTTTCAACAGGTATAAAACCAAACTCTTTGTAAGAATTTAACCCCAATTTATCTCTAGTCGCAGAATGTTTCATCGCCTCTAGTGCTTTTTCAGTATCATAATTACGAATTCCTTTTAGATATGCATCGGCAATTACTGGAACTGCATGATAACCAATCATACAACCGGTATAATTTCCTGCTAAATCCCAGATAGGCATAATACCGCCTTCATCATATTTTGCTAAAAACGTATTGATAAAATCGTTCGTCCTGTCTTGTTCTAGAATTGTATATAATGGATGCGCAGCACGATAGGTGTCCCATAAAGAGAAAACTGTGTAGTACTCAAAATCTTTGGTTTCATGAATTTCTAAATCCATTCCACGATAACGACCATCGACATCTTGATACAGGTTTGGAGCAATCATCGTGTGATACATGGAAGTATAGAAATTTGTTTTGTAATCAATGTTATCAGATTCAATGACAATTTTCTCTAACTGCTGTTCCCAAACATCTTGAGCTTCCTTTTTAATTTGATCAAAAGTTTTATTTCCAATTTCTGATTCGAGATTGTTTTTGGCACCTTCTTCATCAACAGCTGAAATTCCTATCTTAATATAAACAAGCTCATTGTTTGGATTTTCGAAAGTCAAGGCAATTTTTTGAGCTCCAGCCATTCCTTTTTTTGGCGGAGATTGCAACATATCATTAAAAGGATGCGAGGTTTTGATATTGAAATACAAACGTTGATCTGTAGCCCAAGCTTCTGAAAAACGATATCCAGAAAGTTCTGTATCTGAAATTCTTTCAATTTTTGCATCCAAAACTTTATCTCGATGCAATAAATCTAAGATAACAATTTGATTTTCGGAATCTGGAAATTGATATTGATGTATTCCGCTTCTTTTAGAAACTGTCAATTCTACATCAATATTTGTATCGTCTAAATGAACTTTATAATAACCTGGTTCTGCAACTTCATTCTCATGAGAAAATTTCGACTTATACCCTTTTTTGCCATTTGCTCCATTATTAAAATTAATTTCATTGGTAGGCATCAAAAGAATATCTCCATAATCAGAAACCCCTGTTCCACTCAAATGTGTATGAGAAAATCCATATATTTCATCATCAGAATAATGATATCCAGAACATCCGTCCCAACCATCTAAACGAGTATCTGGACTTAATTGCATCATTCCAAATGGCATCGTTGCTCCCGGATAGGTATGCCCATGTCCACCAGTTCCTATAAACGGATTTACAAAAGAAATTAATGGGTTCGATTTTGTTGCTACAGAAGGGATTTTTTTGTCTTTACACGATAAAAAAGTAGCTGCAAAAACAAATAATAGAAGGTATTTAAACTTCATTGAGTTGAGATTCTTATTTTTATGATTCGAAGATACTAAAAATGAAACATCCTTATTATATACTTTTTTTGATTGCGTTATTATTTCTTAGTTGTAAAGAACAATCTAGTCAAGTTGAAGAAATAGCAATTATTCCAAAACCTTTGTATCAGAAAATTGAAAAAGGAGTCTTTATTCTTGACGGAAACATACAATTAATTTCTACTGAAAAATTAAATGAAGTTTCAAATTATTTTGAAGCACATGTTAGAGAAAGCTATCAACTAGAATTTTCTAAAAATGAAAGTGACAAAAAAATCATTTTTAAATCAGACGAGAATATTCAGAATGAAGAAGGTTACAAGCTTACTATTAATAAAAACCTAATTGAGGTTATTTCAAAAAATTCAAAAGGTGCATTTTACGCTGTACAAAGTCTATTTCAACTATTACCCATAAATTCAGATTCAAAATCGATTGAAATTCCATGTATAGAGATTAAAGATCAACCTCAATTTAAATACAGAGGAATGCATTTAGATGTTGGACGACATTTTTTCTCTGTAGATTTTATTAAAAAATATATAGATCTGATGTCTAGATTAAAAATGAACACATTTCATTGGCATTTAACTGAAGATCAAGGTTGGCGAATTGAAATTAAAAAATACCCAAAACTACAAGAAGTTGCCGCGTTTAGAAATGAAACATTAATCGGACATTATAGTGATCAACCGCATCAATTTGATGGAAAACGATATGGCGGATTTTATACCCAAAAACAAATTAAAGAAGTTGTTGCCTATGCTTCTACAAGACAAATAACCATTATTCCAGAAATTGAAATGCCTGGGCATTCACAAGCTGCTATTGCTGCCTATCCAGAATTAGGTTGCACAGGAGAACAAGTTGAAGTAGCAACCAAATGGGGCGTATTTGAAGAAGTTTATTGTCCGAAAGAAAATACTTTCAAATTTTTAGAAGATGTGATCGATGAAGTGGTAGCCTTATTTCCTGGAAAATACATTCATATTGGTGGTGATGAAGCTCCAAAAACCAATTGGAAAAAATGTGACCATTGTCAGAAACTGATTAAGAAAGAAAACTTAAAAGATGAACATGGTTTGCAGAGTTACTTTATTGCTAGAATGGAAAAGTACATCAACTCAAAAGGGAAACAAATTATTGGTTGGGATGAAATTTTAGAAGGAGGTTTAGCGCCTAATGCTACTGTGATGTCTTGGAGAGGAACAAACGGTGCTGTTCAAGCTGCAAAAGAAGGTCATGATGTGATTTTAACTCCCGGATCTCATTGTTATTTTGATCATTATCAATCTGACAATGAAAATGAACCTTTAGCTATTGGCGGATTTTTACCCTTAGAAAAAGTATATAGTTTTAACCCAATTCCTGAAGAACTCAATAAAGAAGAATCTAAATATGTATTAGGAGCACAAGGAAATGTTTGGACAGAATATATGTCAAATAAAAAGCAAGTAGAATACATGGCTTTTCCAAGAATGATAGCCTTAAGTGAGGTAATTTGGTCTTCTGCAGAGAGTAGAGATTATAACGATTTTATAAAACGACTAGAGTTCTATCAAAAAAGATTAGATAAATTAGACGTTAATTATGCCAATCATATTTATGAGGTAAAAGGTGAACTCGTAAATTCTGATGGTATTTTGAGTTATAAATTGTCCGCTACTTCTGACACCTATTCAATCTACTATTCTACTGATGATACTGAACCATCAAAGCTATATTCAAATCCGATTGATGTGACTTCTTCTATGACGATAAAAGCTGTTGTAAAAGACGGAAACAAAATTTTAGGAAATACTTTTGAAGAGGAAATTAGTTTACATAAAGGGGTTGGGGCAAAAATTTCGATTGATAAAGAACCACATCCTGCTTATAATGCCGGAGGTAAAGAAGCCTTAATCAATGGAATCTCTGGAAATAACAAACGTTATGGGGATAAAGAATGGCTAGGGTTTTCTGGAGAAGATATCGAAATAACCATTGAATTTAAAAACCCTACAGAAATCAGCTCCATTTCAACTCGGTTTTACAATGGAAATGGACAATGGATTTATGCACCCAAAGAGATAGGGTTTAGCATGAAGCTTGAAGATGGAAAAACAATCAATGATATTAGAACAATAAAGAAGAGCAATAATTTATTAGTTGAGTATTTCTATCCCATAGAATCAATTTCGGTTACAGAAATATCAATAGTGGTTAAGAATTACGGAATCATTGAGGACGGAAAACAAGGAGCAGGACACAAGGCTTGGACGTTTATTGATGAAATTATAATCGAATAAAACTGTCATTCCGAATGGAATGAAGGAATCTCATGATGAGATTGCTACGGATTTTGTTCTCGACTGCGCTCGAACTGACATCCTCGCAATGACAAATAAAAGATACTGAACTATTGAATCAAGTTCAGCACAAGTAAATTAAGTATAAATGAAACTAGAAATTTGTGCAAACTCTTATCAATCCGCTATCAATGCAGAAAAAGCTGGAGCGCATCGAATTGAATTATGTAGTGAATTATCAATTGGAGGTATTACGCCATCTTATGGTTTACTCAAAAAAGTAATGAGCGAACTTACCATTCCTATTCATGTATTAATTCGTCCTAGAAGTGGAAATTTCACTTATTCTAATGAGGAGTTTGAAATTATGAAAGAGGATATTTTACGTTGTAAAGAATTAGGTTGTTCGGGAATTGTTTCTGGAGTTTTACATCCTAATAATTCTTTAGACATTAAAAGAACTCAAGAACTAGTTGAACTTTCTAAACCACTGTCTTTTACATTTCATAGAGCTTTTGATGTTGTCTTACATCCAAAAGAAACCCTTGAAGAACTTGTTAATATTGGAGTTGATAAAATTTTAACTTCTGGTCAACAAGAAAAAGCTAAAGACGGAATCGATTTATTAATGAAACTTCAACATATTACTGATAACAAAATTATCATCATGCCAGGAAGTGGAATTAATGCTGAGAATTGTACATTATTTAAAGAAGCTGGATTTAGAGAAATTCATACTTCTGCATCAAAAGTCATGGATCCTATGAATGATTCTTATTTTGGAAACACACCACAAACAATTTCTGATATTATAACGATGAAAGAGATTTTAAAAAAAATCAGCAATGCGTAATTTACTATCTATTCTTGCTTTATTAATATTGTTTGGATGTAAACTTTCAGAAGAAAAACCAATCATTCAAAAATTACATACCAATTGGGAATTTAAAAGTGAACATGATTCTGTTTGGAAATCTGCCTCAGTGCCAGGAAATATTTTTAGCGATTTATTAGAACACAAAATCATCGAAAACCCATTTATTTTAAATAATGAGGAGAAAGTTCAATGGGTTTCGGATTCTTCTTGGGTGTATAAGACCATCTTTCAACTTAATAAAGAGATACTCTCTAAAAAACATATTGAACTTAATTTTGAAGGCTTAGATACACGAGCAAAAATTTATATTAATGGAAATTATCAATTAGATACTGATAATGCTTTTAGAAATTACACTATTTCGTTGAAAGATATACCAATAGCTAAAAGCAATGAACTAAAGATTGAGTTTCAACCAGCAAACTTGATTAATGACGGAGTAACTCCATTTGAAAATCGTGTATACACAAGAAAAGCACAGTTTCAATATGGTTGGGATTGGGGACCGAAATTAAATACCATTGGAATTTGGAAAGATGTGTACATAAAAGCTTGGGATGAAACCATCATAAAGGAAGTGTATTTACAACAAACCAATTATTCAAAAGAAAAAGCCGAATTTGCTGCTCAACTAAAAATTGAAAGTTCGTTAAAGAAAAATGCAGAAATTCAGATAGAAATAAATGACACTATTTATAGAGAAAAAATTGGTTTACAAGGAAAAATATTTGATTATGTGGTTCCAATAAAAATAGAAAAACCAAAACTTTGGTGGCCCCATAATTTAGGTGATCCATATTTGTATACTCTTAACATTAAACTTATCGTAGATGGTAAAATAGTAGATGAAAAAAAATTAAAACACGGAATTAGAGATGTAGAACTCGTTACTGAAAAAGATAGTATTGGAGAATCTTTCTATTTTAAAGTAAATGGTGTTCCTGTGTATGCAAAAGGTGCCAATTACATTCCGCAAAATAGTTTTCAAAACAAAGTATCTGATCAACACTATAAAAAGCTCTTAAATGACGTAGTAGATGCGAATATGAACATGTTACGTGTTTGGGGTGGTGGAATTTATGAAAACGATGAGTTTTATGATTTATGTGATGAAAAAGGAATCTTAGTTTGGCAAGACTTTATGTTTGCTTGCGCTATGTATCCTAGTGATGAAGAATTTTTAGCAAACATTGAAATAGAAGCTGAAGAACAAGTAAAACGTTTACGAAATCATGCTAGTATCGCTTTATGGGCAGGAAATAATGAAAACGCTGAAGGTTGGAAACGTTGGGGCTGGCAGAATGGAAGATCCGAAAATGAAAAAAAACAAATTTGGAATGATTACTTAGCCGTTTTTGATACCATTTTACCCAATGTGGTGGAAGAATTCAGTACTACTTCTTACTGGGAAAGTTCTCCAAAATACGGTCGTGGAAACCCAAATTATAAAACTGAAGGCGATGCACACGATTGGTGGGTTTGGCACGACGCATATCCTTTTGAGCATTTCGAAGAGAATATCCCGAGGTTTATGAGTGAATTCGGATTTCAATCATTTCCAAGTGCAGAAGTCATCAATTATATCAATCAAAAAGACAGTATTGATATTCATACTGATGCTATCAAATCACATCAAAAACATAGTAGAGGGTTTCAGTTGATTAATGAATACATGAAACGTGATTATCTAGTTCCAACAAAAGATGAAGATTATGTTTATGTAAGTCAGTTGTTACAAGCCAAAGGAATTACTATGGGTATAGAAGCACAACGACGAGCAAAACCAACTACTATGGGAAGTTTATTCTGGCAACTAAATGATTGCTGGCCATCAATTTCTTGGTCTAGTATTGATTATTTTGGGAATTGGAAAGCGTTGCATTACAAAGCAAAAAAATCGTTTGAAAATGTTTTAATCTCCACAGAGAAAACCAAATACGATTATGATACGTATATCATTAACGATTCATTGGTAGATGTAAAAGGAACATTAAAATTAAAAATTATTGATTTTTACGGTAAAGAAATTTGGTCTAATTCTGAAGAGATTATAGTGAAAGCAAATTCTAGTCAGAAAGCATATCACATACCACAAGTAGATATTTATGAAGCTGGTTATGTATATGTAATTGAGTTTAACAAGGCTAAATCTCTGTACTATTTTGCAAAACCAAAAGATTTAAAGCTACCAAAAGGAATCATCAAAAAAGAAATCAAAAAGACTAAAAACGGATTTTCTATTACTTTACAAAGTACTGTTTTACAAAAAGATATTTTCTTGTCTTCAAAAAAGAAAGGGCATTTCTCTGATAATTTTTTTGATTTATTGCCCAATGAAGAAATTACAATTGAGTTTAAAACTACTTCAAAATCTCTGGAGGATCTAAAAATAAAAACTTTGAATAGTCTTTAATAGCTGTCATTTCGAAATGAGTTTATAAAACGATTGAGAAATCTCATCTCAAAAAGATTTCTCTCTTTTGCTAACGAAAAGGTTCGCAATAAAGAATCATTTCTTATTTTTAAAAAGTTGAGATTCTAAAAAGCCTAGTCCATATCCTAAAAATTGGGTAAATGAAGTTATAATACTTAAAAAAACTACTTTAAGATTAAAATAATTTCTAAAACTAGAATCAATAAAAATTAAACTGAAATAAAAGAAATATAATAAGATGGGTCTGTGATAACCAAGTAAAAATGATAATAGTGCAATATCAAAACCTAAAATAAACAAACTTGGAAACCAATAGGTTATTTTAGAAGAAGCAGGATACTTTCTATTTAAAATAGGTCTTGCGGCACCAAACGCAAAAGTTTGTTTGAAAAAACCTGCAATAGAATTTCTTCGTTTATGATATACAAAAGCCTCCTCAATTAATTGTGTTTTAAATCCTTCTTCCCACAAACGAAAAGTCAAATCGATGTCTTCACCAGCTCTCATATTCGAAAATCCTTTTGTTTTTTCAAAAGCAATTTTAGAGAGTCCCATATTAAAACTTCTTGGCTGAAAAGTTCCAACACCATTTTTCTTACCACGAATTCCTCCTGTAGTGAGAAATGATGTCATCGAATAATTAATAGCTTTTTGTAAAGGTGTAAAATTTGGATGTGCTGCATCTGGTCCACCAAAAGCATCTGTGAAATTTAATTCTAGCTTTTTATCAATTATTGAAAGGTAGTTTTTTGGTAGAATTACATCCGAATCTAAAATGATAAAGTAGTTACCTTTAGCTTGTTTCATTCCGAAATTCCTACTCGCTCCCGGTCCAGTATTTTCTGTATCAAAATATTGTATGGTGAGTTCTTTTTTAAATTTATCTAAAATATCATTACTCTTTAGCACAGAACCATCTTCTATAACACATACTTCAAAAACACCTCTATAATCTTGCGCAAGAATACTAGTTAAAAGTTCGTCCATTTCTTGTGGACGATTATAAACAGGAATGATTATGGAATAGGTTCGTTGCAATGGTTGTTATTTTAAAACTGAAAACTGAATTTCTTTTCCATTGATTTCAAAAAGAACAGCATCATAAATGTGCTCTTTGATAAGATTCGCTTCATTTTCTTCTAAGTTATAATCGATTCTTGTTGCAAATCTATCAGGAATATTAGAAGCTTCAGACTCAATTTTTTCTTCATCTGAAGTAAACTCTAAGGTTTCATTTTCTTTAGAAAAACGAAGCAAGCTTCCTTTTTTACTTTTAAAATTTGTTGCGCTAATGATGATTGTTTCTAAAATTAAAAAACCACCCAATTCATCAACTCTTAAATACAAGTCTCCATATTCTGAAGTTGCAAATTTCTCAATACCAACACTACGAATTCTATTTTCTATAAAGGTGTCTTTCTCTGTTCTTTCCATCATTTTCAACTTACTTGTGGACGCAAACACTTTATCTACTTTCTTAAAAAAACTCATTCCGGAAATTTAATTTTGCTGTAAAAATAGCATAAAAAAACGCAAACTTTTCAGTTTGCGTTTTTATGAATTTAAATTGTGTTATTATTCTTTAATAATCTTATAAGTTCCTGTTTTATCTCCAACTTTTACTTTCACAATATAGATTCCACCTCTTAAAGTTGATAGATCTATAGAAGAATTAGAAACGTTAAGTTTACTTGAAAACACTTGCTGTCCTAATAAATTGAAAACTGAAATTTCTTCCACTTCATTTAGAGAAGTAAAGTTTAAATTTTGTTTTACAATCGTTGGAAATAACGAGAAACCTTCTAAAGTATTGTCATCAACACCTAAAGTACTAGATGTAATTTGGAAATTATCAATAAAGAAGTCATTGTCTTCATTAGACGTATCTGAAAAAGCATAAAATGCAAATTGTACACTTGCTCCATAACCAGACAACATAGTTTCTGGAACAGATTGTCCTGTATTGTTGATTGTGCTTGATGAATCCCATCTTACTAGTTCTGTCCACGAAGTTCCATCTTCTGTGACTAATAATGCCACATAATCATCTGCACCTAAAGTAGCAGATACTGTATCATCATATTCAGTTAATGCGATGTCAAAATTCAAATAATACGTTCCTCCTGATAAATTAAAAATTGGAGAAATTAAATATTCGTCTGTGCCTGTTCCATAAATATTCACAATAGCTCCAACTCCATTAGAATTTCCTGAATCATTTCCGAAATCTTCAGAAGTAAAGCTAGAAGATGATCCAGTAGGTGAACCATAAGCTCCAGATGCTTCTGACCATCCATCTGGGTAGTTTTCAAAATCAGTTATGTGATTTGGTACTATTGGTGGAGTAAAATAAGCACACAGATCAAATGTTCCTGTTTCATCATTTCCATAATCCCAAACACGAACGTAATATGTATTTCCTGGTGTTAAACCATTAACTAACCATGGCCATCCTGACCCAAATTCAGTACAAGACTCTTCAACTAAACTACCTATTGTACCCGAATAAAAAGCTCCTGCTACTGAAGTAAGACCTGTTACATTGGCAACATTAAATGTGATGGATCCTGTAGAAGGTGCTGTAACTGTATACCACAAATCTCCTCTTTCAGTTGGAGTCCCATAACTTCCACAACTTGGAGCTGTTACGCCTGAATCTGTAGTAGATTGATTGGATATTCCAGTAATTGCATTTGCTCCACAAGCTAATCCTTCATCTACAGTTAAACTAATTGCTGTTGCTGGAGTATCATTAGATGGTGGTGGTAATGGTTGTGTCCATGTATATGTTGCCCAAGTACTATCGTCTCCACCACAATTGGCTTGTAAATAAATATCATAAGTTTCACCAGGTGTTAATCCAGTAAGACTTGCAGATTCAGTTATTGCTGTATCTGTAGTTCCTGAACTTTGGGTAAATCCATCCACTCCATATTCGTACGTCCAATTTGTTTCAGAACCTCCTGCAACCCAAACAATATCAGCGCCTGTGGTAGAACTTGGTGTTACAGTTAATCCAGTTGGAGTTGGACATGCTTGTGTGATTCCATTAAAAGTAATGTTTCCTCTATTCTGCCTTAAGGTTCCTGTAGGTGGAGATGTTGGATCACCATTTGTACCATCACTTCTATGAGTAATGGATAAACCCGCACTTGGTCCATCGGTAGATAAAACAAAATCAGAAGAAGAACCAAAACCTGCTTCATTAGCATCTATAGCTATGATTAAGTTGTCTGTTCCATTGTAAGCAAAAGAAGCATTGAATGTGATTGTTAATACATCACTTGCTATAGTTATAGTTCCACTAGTTAAGACCTGTGTTAAGGTAGAAACGTCTACCCAATCAGTTGTTGTATCAAAAGCTGATTTAGATGTATGTCCAATCCATACATCGACCATTTCATCAGCAGATGAAAAATCTGCTCCTGCATTTAATCCTAATTCTATGGATGTAATATTTCCACTTGCTCCAATTTCCGAAGCTAAATAAATAGATTGCGAATAAGACCATCCGTAATAGGCATTAATTGGTGGTGAGTTGAATTCGCTTCCATCATCTCCAGTCCCAATAATGACTTGGGAAAAAGATAATGAGGTTGCCAAAAGCATTGATAATAATAAAGTAATTTTTTTCATAAATAATTTGATTAAGAGATTATCACACCAAATTACATTTTTTTCAAATACCCAACTAACTAATTGACAGTAATTTACCATTACTATTAAATTTTTAAATTTATCATAAAAAAAAGAGGATATCATTATATATATGATATCCTCTTTTAAAATTTTTGAAAATTCTTTATTTACTCTTCAGTAAATTTATCCATCACAGAATCACTTACTCCCATATTTGAGAATCCTCCATCATGAAATAAGTTCTGTAGTGTCACTTTCTTGGTTAAGTCAGAGAATAATGAGATCGTATAATCTGCACATTCTAAAGCAGTAGCATTTCCTAACGGAGACATTTTCTCTGCATAGGCCAAGAATCCATCAAATCCTTTTACACCGCTTCCTGCTGTTGTAGGCGTTGGAGATTGAGAAATCGTATTCACTCTAACTTTATGATCTCTTCCAAAGAAATAACCAAAACTACGTGCAATACTTTCTAAATAGGCTTTATTGTCTGCCATATCATTATAATCTGGAAAAACACGTTGTGCTGCCATGTAGGTCAAAGCAACAACACTTCCCCATTCATTCATCGCTTGTTTGTTGTATAAAACATTCATTACTTTATGAAAAGAAACTGCAGAAACATCCCAACCTTTGGTTGTAAAATCGTAGTTAGAATCTGTATAATGTTTCCCTTTACGAACATTCACCGACATACCGATTGAATGTAAAACGAAATCAATTTTTCCTCCTAAAATCTCCATGGATTGCTCTACAAGATTATTTAAATCTTCCATAGAAGTTGCATCCGCAGGAATAATTTGAGATCCAGTTTTTTCAGCTAACTCTTTAATGGCTCCCATTCTCATAGCAATTGGTGCGTTTGTTAATACAAACTCTGCTCCTTCTTCATGTGCTCTCTCAGCTGTTTTCCAAGCAATAGAATTTTCATCTAATGCTCCAAAAATAATTCCCTTTTTTCCTTTTAATAAGTTATAAGACATCTCTTAAAATTTAGTGTTTGATTGTGGACAAATATAATCGATTAATTTAACAATTCTCTAGCATGTGTTAATGCACTATCGGAAATATCTTTTCCGCTTAACATTTCTGCAATTTCAACAATTCTTTCGTCTGCAGACAATTGTTTTAAACTTGTTGTAGTACTATTATTTACTTCTTCTTTATAGACTTTGTAATGCTGATTCCCTTTGGCTGCAATTTGTGGTAAATGAGTAATGGTGATCACTTGCATTTGCTCACTCATTGTTGACATGATACTTGCCATTTTATTGGATATTTCTCCAGAAACACCCGTATCAATTTCATCAAAGATAATGGTAGGTAATTGACTGTTTTCAGATAAAACTTTTTTAATGGCTAACATTATTCGCGATAATTCACCTCCAGAAGCTACTTTTTTTAATTCTCCAAACTGTCCGCCTTTATTGGCAGAAAATAAAAATTGCAAAGTATCTTTTCCGTTTTTAAAATAGTTTTCAGATAGAGAATTTTTAATTGAAAAACGCGCCTGTGACATTCCTAAATTATCTAAGATCGCTTCTAATTCTTTTGATAGTTTTGGGATGATTTTTTTTCTAGCTTCTGATATTTTTGTCGCTAAATCATCTAATTTATCAGTGATTTGTTTTAGTTCATTTTCTTGTGCTAAAATACTTTGTTCTGCATTTTCTACAATACTTACTTTTTCTGATAATTTATCTTGAATCTGTCTCTTATACACATCTGACGCTGCCGACGATCTACTCTGTG
>CAJXRR010000059.1 GCA_913060575.1 uncultured Flavobacterium sp. | reverse complement strand
GTAGATCGTCGGCAGCGTCAGATGTGTATAAGAGACAGCTCTTATTCTTCTTAATGCGTTCTAAAGAAAAACAATCGAAATTTTACAGCTCCTTTTGGGTAGAATCTTTGCCTATTCTTTGGTGGATTTTACTTTTAGGATTTCATAATTAAACCCCTCTTTTTTAAGATTTAAATAGTGAAAACCTTTATTCTTTTAAAGGAAGTAAAATAGTGAAAACGTTTTAGTAAAAAGTTGTTTAAATACTTAGATTTTACCTGCTTGTTTTGTAAGTTTATAACCTACAAACGATATCATGATTCAGACGAAAAGAAACTTTGTATTTGATTTTGACAGTACACTAACTAGAGTAGAAGCTCTAGATGTGCTTGCCGAAATTACCTTGGTTAATAATCCAAATAAAGATGAAATCATCGAAGAGATTATTGAGATTACCAATTTAGGAATTGACGGAAAGATTTCATTTACAGAATCCTTAGAAAGAAGAATTAAGCTTTTGAACGCGAAAAAATCTGATTTACCAATCTTAATTAATGAATTGCGTAAAAAAGTATCGCTTTCAATAGAAAGAAATAAAGAGTTCTTCGAGAAGTTTTCTGATGACATTTATGTGATATCATGTGGTTTTAAAGAATTTATAGATGATATCGTAAAAGATTATAACATTCCAACTGAAAGAGTGTATGCAAATACATTTGTATATGATGAAAACGATATTATTGTTGGTTTTGATACTAACAATGTTTTGTCTTTGCACAACGGAAAAATTCAATGTTTAAAAGACCTTGATTTAGCAGGGGAAATACAAGTAATTGGAGATGGTTATAGTGATTATGTCACAAAAGAAGCTGGTGTCGCGGATACATTTTTCGCCTATACAGAAAATGTGTCAAGAGAAAAAACTATTGAAAACGCAGATCATATTACTCCAAATTTTGACGAGTTTTTATATGTCAATAAACTTCCAAGAAATATATCGTATCCGAAAAATAGAATCAAAATTTTATTGTTAGAAAATGTGCATCCAGATGCTTTTGAAAAATTATCTAGTGATGGATTTACAGTAGAAACGGTAAAAACAAGTTTGTCAGAAGACGAATTAATTAAAAGATTAGATGGAGTACATGTCTTAGGAATTCGTTCTAAAACTCAGGTTACTAAAAAAGTAATTGAGTCTGCCAACAAATTAATGAGTGTTGGCGCTTTTTGTATCGGAACCAAACAAATAGATTTAGAAGCTTGTAAAGAAAACGGAATCACTGTTTTTAATGCACCTTATAGTAATACTCGCTCTGTTGTAGAATTAGCCATTGGTGAAATCATTATGTTGATGCGATCTGTATTTCAGAGAAGTACAGAATTACATAACGGACAATGGAATAAAACGGCTGATGGATCTCGTGAAGTTAGAGGGAAAAAATTAGGAATTGTTGGGTATGGAAACATTGGAAAACAACTCTCTGTTTTGGCAGAAGCTTTAGGAATGGATGTCTATTATTATGATGTTGAAGATAAATTAGCCCTAGGAAATGCTACTCGTTTAGAGAAGTTAGAAGACCTATTGTCTATTTCAGATGTGGTTACTTTACATATAGATGACAATGCTGCTAATAAAAATTTTTTAGGAGCAGAAGAATTTTCTCTAATGAAAGACGGCGCTTATTTAGTAAATCTTTCTCGAGGATTTGTAGTTGATATTATGGCGCTAAAAGAGGCTTTGAAATCCGGAAAATTAGCCGGAGCAGCAGTGGATGTTTATCCAGAAGAACCAAGAGCAAACGGAGATTACGAGACAGAATTACGTGGTTTAGATAATGTAATCTTAACACCTCATGTTGGAGGAAGTACGGAAGAAGCACAGCGAGATATTGCAGATTTTGTTCCTGGAAAAATTATGGCGTATATCAATTCTGGAAATACAGTTGATGCTGTTAACTTCCCAAACATTAGATTGCCAAGACAAATAAAAGCACACCGATTTTTACATATTCATAAAAATGTTCCGGGTGTGATGGCAAATATCAATAGAGTGTTGGCGGAGTTTGAATTAAACATCACCGGTCAGTTTTTATCTACCGATGCAAAAGTTGGATATGTGATTACAGATATTGATAAAGAATATAATAAGAAGGTAATTAAAGCTTTAAAAAATGTAGAAGGCACAATAAAGTTTAGAGTTCTTTATTAATATTATAAAGAGTTAGCTATGAATAATATTCGAATTATATTACTTTTCACATTAAGTCTCTTATCTAATGTTGCTTTTTCTCAATTTGAATTAAAAATATACACTGAGAAAATTGAAAATGGATATAAAATTTTAGCAAACAATGATGAATTTTGCCCAGTCTCAATTAAATTAGATTTGACATTAAAAAACATGACTTCTCTTCAAGGGAGTAAAAACATTTTTGTAATTCCACCTAGAACAAAAGGTTATCTAATAATCGTTTTAAAGTCAAAAAAAAGAGGAAAATATAGTTATAGCTATAAAACTAGATATAATTATGGTAATCACTTAAAAAAAGAATACGATAAAAATTATAGTTATTACTTACCTCTCCCGATTGATAAAAAATTTAAAATTAGTCAAGGATATAATGGTGCAAGAACACATAAAGATATAAATGCCTTAGATTTTTCAATGTCAGTAGGAACAAATATTTATGCTATTCGAGGTGGAACTGTAATTAAAGTAATTGAAAATAATAATAAAGGTTGTCCAGATGAAATTTGTGCCAGATATAATAATAAAATATTGATATATCACGAAGATGGAACATTTGCAAGTTACCTCCATTTAATTCAAGATGGAGCGATAGTTAAAAAAGGAGATGTTGTTGAAAAGGGCCAATTGATTGGTAAGAGTGGAAATACAGGCTGGTCTTCAGGGCCTCATTTACACGTTGAAGTTTATCAACAATGGATGGAGACAAGTACATCATTAAAAACAAAGTTTAAAATTAATGATGGTCAAAAGTCAGAAATATTAAAAGAAAATTCAAAATACAAAAGAAACTATCGTTAAGTAACTATTTTGAATAAAATGAAAGTTCTATCTTTGAGAACAATCGTTTTTTTTTATTGATGAACTACCAAAATTCACTTGACTACGCCAAGCAATTAGATCAACAAGATTCGCTTTCTTACCTCAGAAAAGAATTCCATATTCCAACAGATAAACAAGGCAACGAATGGCTTTATTTTACAGGAAATTCTTTAGGGTTACAGCCTAAACACACACAAAAATATATTCAGCAAGAATTAGATGATTGGGCCAATTTTGGCGTAGAAGGTCATTTTGAAGCTCAAAACCCGTGGTTATCTTATCATGAATTTTTGACAGATAATATGGCAAAAATTGTTGGAGCAAAACCAATTGAAGTTGTGGTAATGAATACGCTTACAACAAACCTTCATTTATTGATGGCGTCCTTTTATCAGCCCACTAAAACAAAATACAAGATTCTTATAGAAAGTGATGCATTTCCATCAGATCGATATGCAGTCCAATCACAACTAGAGTTCCATGGATATGATGCAAATGATGGATTGGTTGAATGGAAGCCCCGTGAAGGTGAAGAATTGTTGAGAATGGAAGATTTAGAATCCATTTTAGAAGAACAAGGCGATGATATTGCGTTGCTACTCATTGGAGGTGTGAATTACTATACAGGGCAATATTTAGATCTTAAAAAAATAGGGGAGTTAGGACATGCAAAGAATTGTATGGTTGGAATAGACTTAGCGCATGGAGCAGGAAATATTCAGCCTAATTTACATGATAGTAATGTAGATTTTGCAGCTTGGTGTACTTACAAATATCTAAACTCAGGACCCGGAAGTCTAGCAGGATTGTTTGTGCATGAAAGACATGCAAATAGAAAAGATTTACCACGTTTTGCAGGATGGTGGAATCATAACAAAGAAACACGTTTTAACATGCGTCAACCTTTTGATGTGATGTCTGGTGCAGAAGGTTGGCAATTAAGTAATCCGCCCATTTTATCCATGGCAGCAATTAGAGCTTCTTTAGACATGTTTGCGAAAGTTGGAATGAAAGCATTGCGAGAAAAATCTGAAAAACTGACTGGATTTTTCGAATATTTAATCAATCAGATTGATTCTGATCAGATTCAAATTATCACACCAAGTAATCCAAAAGAAAGAGGATGTCAATTATCTATCCAAGTGAAAAATGCAGATAAGAGTTTGCATAAAAAATTGACTGAAAATAATATTATTACAGATTGGAGAGAGCCCGATGTGATTCGTTGCGCTCCTGTACCTATGTATACTAGTTTTGAAGATGTTTATAGAATGGTGGTTGTATTAAAAAAGTTGTTGTAAATGAATAAAAAAGAAAACATATTAATTATTGGAGCCGGATTGTGTGGTTCTTTACTAGCACTTCGTTTGGCACAGAGAGGATATCATGTAGATATTTACGAAAGTCGTTCTGATTTACGAAAAACGGATATCTCAGCAGGAAGGTCTATCAACTTGGCATTGTCAGATCGTGGTTTAAAAGCTTTGCGTTTGGCAGGCGTAGAAGAGAAAGCAAGAGAAATTTGCATACCAATGAAAGGACGATTAATGCATGATACTGCATCCAATACATTTGAGTCTAATTATTCGGGAAGAAATGGAGAGTTTATCAATTCAATTTCTAGGGGAGATTTAAATGGAATTCTATTAACGGAAGCAGAAAGTCATGAGAATGTTACCATTCATTTTAACAATAAATGTTTAGGAATCGACATTGAGGAAAAAATTGCTACGTTTGAATCTTATCAAACCAAAGAGCAATTTACAGTAAAAGCTGAGGTGATTTTTGGAACAGACGGAGCGGGATCATCTCTCAGAAAAAGTTATGAAAAACAATTCCCTGAATTTAAAGTATCACAAGAGTTTTTGACTCATGGATATAAAGAATTAGAAATTCCTGCCGATGCAAATGGAAATCACCTGATAAGCAAAGATCATTTACATATTTGGCCTCGAGGAGATTATATGTTAATTGCATTGCCAAATATGGATGGAAGTTTTACAGTTACTTTATTTTTGAGTTATTCAGAAGGGGAATATAATTTTGATAATCTAATCACAAAAGAGAAAATAACTGAGTTTTTCGAGAAAGATTTTCCGGATACTTTACAGTTAATTCCAGATATTTTAAAAGAATTTGAAATCAATCCAACGGGTAAGTTAGGAACCGTAAAATGTGAACCTTGGGCATACAAAGGAAATACCACGTTAATGGGAGATTCGGCTCACGCAATTGTTCCGTTTTATGGTCAGGGAATGAATGCGTCTTTTGAAGATGTTGTCGTTTTTGATGAAGTTTTAAATGAATTTGAGGGAAACTGGGAGCAAGTGTTTTCAGAATTTCATAAACGAAGAAAAATAGATGCAGATGCGATTGCAGATTTAGCCATTGATAATTACTATGAAATGCGAGATCATGTTGCAAATCCGTTATTTAAAGAAAAGCGAAAAATAGAAATGGACTTGGAAAAAAACTTTCCAAAGGAATATTTCTCTAAATACTCATTAGTTACTTTTAATGAGCATATTGGCTATCATGAAGCCATGACCAGAGGAAGAGCACAAGACAAAGCTTTGTTAGCTATGGTTGAAGGAAATGAGGTTTCTACATCATTAGAGATGTCTAAAGAAGCATTAAAAATTGTATTAAAAAAGGTTCAAGAAGAAACGAATAAGATGTTGAAATAAACGAACATGACAAGATATATCGTCTTACTAAGAGGAATCAACGTATCCGGAAAAAATAGACTTCCGATGCAAGATTTACGAGATATATTACATCAATTAGGTTATCAAAATGTTCAAACCTATATTCAGAGTGGAAATATAATTTTAGATACACTAGAAAATAAATCAGAAATTATTTTTAAGATTCAAAAAGCGATTCTTCAAAAATTTGGATATGAAGTTCCTGTCATTATAAGAACAATTTCAGAATGGAAAAAAGCGAATGCTAATTATCCTTTTTCAACTGAAAACCCTAAAATAGTTGCTTTTGTTTTTTTGAATCAAACCCCTACGGAGAAAACAATAGAAATCAAAGGAATTCAGGATGATGAATATCAATTAGAAAATGATTTGATTTACCTTCATTGTCCTACCGGTTTTGCCAAAACGAAACTGTCTAATAACTTGTTTGAAAGAAAGTTAAAAGTTATTGCAACAACTCGTAACTTTAGAACTGTTCAAAAATTATTAGCTTTATCGGAATGAAACACATTTGCGTATTTTTTATTTTCCTTATAAGTACATCTTCGCATGCTTGTTCATGTATGAGCACCGAGTTTGGGAGAAACACCTACAAACAAGCTGCTTATATTGTCAAAGGAGAAGCCATTAATGTAGAAATTGATGAAGAAAAATACCAAAGGATTATCACTTTTAGAGTCGATGAATCCTACAAGAAAACTACCGAGAAAACAATTACAATTAGAACTGCTATAAGCGGAGCAGCCTGTGGTTTAGGAGTTAATAAAAATGACAAATGGTTGTTCTTTGTGTATGAATACGAAGGTGAGAAATTTGTAGGGTTGTGTGGCAAACATGTTCGTTTTAATAGAAGACCTAATGAAGCTAAAGCACGTTACAAAGCAAATTGTAAATTGATGAAAAGTTATACTAAAAAATTAAAAAAATATCAGAATGAGTAGTAAAGTATCACCAAGAGGAGCCTACCCACATGTAAAAGTGGTAGGAGATTTTATTTTTGTTTCAGGAACCAGTTCAAGAAGACCAGACAATAGTATTGCTGGTGTAGAAATTATTGATGCTATGGGAACCAAGCGATTAAATATTGAAGAACAAACCAGAGAAGTTTTACGCAATATTGACAAGAATCTACAGATTGTTGGAGCAAGTTTAAAAGACGTGGTTGATGTTTCTTCTTTTTTAGTAAACATGAATGATTTTGCAGGTTACAATAAAGCATATGGTGAGTTTTTTGAAAAAGAAACTGGACCAACAAGAACAACCGTTGCTGTACATCAATTACCGCATCCAGATTTGGTAGTAGAAATTAAAGTGACAGCTTATAAGAAACAATAGAAGAGACTTTTATACCCCATAATGCCATGAAAAAACTTAATATTTTATTTTCAATTTTTTTTATAAGTATTTCATTGTATGCTCAAGAATGGGACAAACAGATAGATGCAAAACTCCCAGAGGTTTTATTTAATCACAAAGAATTTGTGAGTATTCCGAGTTTACCGATAGATGTTCAGAAAATGTATCAGAATGTTGCTTGGGTAAAAGCGCGGTATCAAAAAGTAGGATTCGAATTAAAAACGCTAGAATCGTCAATATTACCAGTATTGTTTGCAGAACGTATAGTAAATCCAGATTTTAAAACAGTGTTGTTTTACTTTCATATTGATGGACAACCGGTTGATCCCTCAAAATGGAATCAAAAAGATCCTTTCAGACCTGTTTTAAAAGAACAAAAAGAAAATGGAAATTGGGAAGCTATCGCATGGGAAAGTGTAAATGCGAAAATAAACGATGATTGGCGAATTTTTGGAAGAGCTGCCGCAGATGATAAAGCGCCAATTGTGATGTTTTTATCAGCTTTAGAATTGATGAAAGCAGAAAACCAAGAGCCGAAGTTCAATATTAAAATCATTTTTGACTTAGAAGAAGAATACGGTTCTAATGGATTTTTAACAACCTTAACAAAGTATAAGAAGCAGTACGAATCTGATTATATGATCATCATGGATGGTCCTGCACACAATTCTAACCAACCCACATTAACTTTTGGTTGCCGTGGAATTGCAACGTGTAGTATTACAACTTACGGGTCAAAATTGCCACAACATAGTGGACATTATGGAAATTATGTATCCAACCCTGTATTTAGTCTTTCTAGAATTTTAGCAAGTATGAAAGCGGAAGATGGTAACGTATTGATTGAAGAATACTATAAGGGAATTACCATTTCTGAAGAGGTAGCTGTAATTTTAAACTCTGTTCCAGATACAAAAGAGGGGATTAACAATGCATTGATCATTAAAGAAGAAGAAAAAGTTGGAGCTAATTATCAAGAAGCATTACAATATCCTACCTTAAATGTTCGTCAGATTGAAACCTCTTGGAAAGGAAAAGGTTTAAAAACAGTTATTCCAGAATACGCAACTGCACATTTAGATGTTCGTTTGGTAGTTGAAACTGATGGAAAAAAGCAACTAGAAAAAATTAAAAAACATATGGTCGATCAAGGATATTATGTCTTAGATAGAAAACCAACCGATGAAGAACGATTGACACATTCAAAAATTGTTACTTTTAAAGGGAATCCCGGAGTTAATGCATTTCGAACAGCTTTAGATTCGCCTTTTGGTGAAAAGCTAAGAAGCGCTTTGACAAAAACATTCGGACAAAAACCTGTAAGTATTCGAACCATGGGAGGAACTGTTCCTATTATTCCTGCGATCAATGAATTAAAGATTCCGGCAATCATTGTTCCTATGGTAAATATGGATAACAATCAGCACAGTCCGAATGAAAATATTAGAATTGGAAATATTAGACAGGGGATTAAAATTTGTTTATCTATTTTAAATACCACTTTTTAAGATGATTAAATTCTTTCGCCACATAAGACAGAAATTGCTCATGGAGAACAAAACCTCTAAATATTTTAAATACGCCATTGGTGAAATTGTTCTAGTTGTTATTGGGATTCTTATTGCTTTACAGATTAACAATTGGAATGAAAAGAGAAAACAAAACATCCAAGAACTCTATACTCTTAAACAGTTAAAAGTAGAATTTCAAGCAGATAGTATAAAACTAGCTAGACTTTTAACACTAACAGAGGGAAAAATAAAGGCGGTAAAAGGTTTGAGTAGATTAATATCAGAACAAAAAAGTGACAGTTTAAAATTACCTGTAATTTTTTTTACTGGTGAAATCATACCTTTTTATGACTATTCACCTACATACAATGAGCTTGTGAATTCTGGAAACTTAAATATGATTAGTAATGATACTATCAAAAATGTAATTAATGATTTTATCAATCACAATGCTTTGGTAGAAAGTACTATATACCCAAATATACAGCAACAAAAATCAGCTTACAAGAATCATGTTTTTAAATATTTTAATGGAGATATAAATGGTCAAATATGGGAGCGAAAATTATCTATAAAAGAGATGGAAGCTTTGGGCTCAGATTATAAAGGTTATGTCAATGATCCAGAAACAAAAAAGCTCTTAAATGTTGTGTTAGCTGGGGATAGTAAATTTCTATTTATTGGTAAGAAAAATATTAGTGAAAAATTAAACAATGTTCTTCAGTTATTAAATAATGAATTAGCAAAGTATGATTAAATTCTTCCGTCATATCAGAAAATCACTTCTTATGGAAAACAAGACAGGTAAACCTACCTTTGCCGCAGGCAGGTACTTTAAATACGCCATTGGAGAAATTGTATTGGTGGTCATTGGTATTTTAATTGCCTTACAGATTAATAATTGGAATGAACTACGAAAACTGAAACTACAAGAAAACACCTATTACTGTAAAATATTTGAAGATCTAACAGCAGATATTAATAATGTAGATAGTACTATTGTTTCTTTAGACAAACGCCAAATAGCTGCAAAAAAACTCTTAACTAACTTATTAAAAATACAAGACGATAAAGCAGTATTGTTAGCTGATTATTTAGCTGCGCTAAGGTCAATCAAGTTTTTCCCAACAAAAGCAGCTATTAATGATGTTACCTCATCAGGTAAGCTTGAAAATCTGAAAAATGAAACCTTGAAGAACGCTATTTTAGAATTCTACACCAATCAAAACTATGCCTTAGGTGTTGTAGATGGAAACAAGCAACAACTGTCACAGAAGGTTTTTAATTATACAGATTATACGGATTTTGGCCTTCAAGAATTACCATTGTACAAAGATACTTTTGGAAAGGAACTTCAAAAACTTTTAAAAAGTAAACAGTGGCAAAAAGACCCAAGTAGTTTTTTATTCCGTAATCTAAAGGACCATATGAATATGACAATAATTATCTGCGAACGGGAAAAAGATTTACTTCGGAGTATTCAAACATCAGCTAATGAACTTAGTCATCTTATAAAACCTTATTGCAACTCGAATGATTAAATTTTTCAGAAAAATCCGTCAAAACCTACTTATGCAAAACCTGCCTACCGGACAGGCAGGCAAAACAGGCAAGTATTTCAAATATGCCATTGGCGAAATTATTCTGGTCGTAATTGGTATTTTAATTGCTTTACAAATAAATAACTGGAATGAAAATAGAATAAATAAACAAAAAACAATTGGCTATTTAAATAGTTTGCTTGAAGATATAAAGTCTGATGTGATATCTTATAATGGTAACATTGTTAATTACAAAACAAGTCTTAATAACAACAGAAGACTTATAATTAACGATAATTATAAAATGTTTGACGTGGATTCCATTATCAAACTTGTTTCGGGTTATTATGAGGTGGATAGAACCTCTAGCCAAACCTATGAGAAAATAAAAAATGCAGGACTTGCAGAAGCTTTAGGTTCTGAAAAAGTAAACAAAGCAATTAATGATTACTATAATGCTGAAAGGAGTTATTATAAAACCATGTTAGCATGGGATAAAGATTATAGTGATAAAGACATAAACTTCTGGTTTTATAATACAAATTACGAATCTAGCTCTATAAGAGATTACAACACAAATGAACTGCCATTTTTAAACAGTGCTACAAAACGAAAGACTGATTTAATAAACCTTATCGAGTCTATACAAGGTAGAAATCATATACGTAATTCAATAATTAGGAAAGAACATACACTTAAAAGGGTTAAAGAATTTGTAATTAATGCAGAAAACTTAATTGACTTAATAACTAAAGAACTTCTAATTAAATGATTAAATTTTTCAGACACATCCGTCAAAACCTACTCATGGAAAATAAAACATCTAAGTACTTCAAATACGCCATTGGCGAAATTATCCTAGTGGTGATTGGGATTTTAATTGCCTTACAAATAAATACATGGAACGAGAAAAAAAAGGAAAGCAGGAAGTTAAAAGTTGTACTAACATCTGTGTATAAAGATTTAGTAGCAGATAGTTTAGCAATTCATGAAGATTTAGAAATGGTTAATTTACGTGTTGAGAATAATTCAAAATTTCAAAAAAGAATATATAGTTCATCAGCCAATCTAGATACAATCATAAACATGATGAAATACGAGTTTCCAATTTTTTGGTACCAAGGTGTTACCTATAACACAAATACATTTAACAATCTAAAATCTTCAGGATCATTTGATATTTTACCAGAATCGTTAAAAAAAGAATTATCTGATTATTATACATTAGTTGCTCAAAATAGTAGATTAAGTGGTATTTATTTAGACCAATATAGAACTCAATTAGATAATTATTTAAATACCTATAATATGGTTGGAAGAATTCACTCTAGCAACTTTAAAAATAGCTATTTATTTAATGATTCCTGGAGAGATATAGACTCGAAAGATTTTACAGCAAGGTCTGCAGTATTATTTGGCTCATATAGTGTTTTATACAATCAAAATAAAAAACAATTGAATACTTCTATGAGTAAGATAAAATTATTGCTACCCATACTTAATTCATATCTAAAGTAAATGATTAAATTCTTCAGACAAATACGCTACAAACTTATGGAACAGAACAAGACTTCACGTTATTTAAAATACGCCATTGGTGAAATTATTCTTGTTGTCATTGGTATTTTGATCGCTTTGCAGATTAATAATTGGAATGAAGACAGAAAAACTCGTCAAAGTGAAATTAAATACCTAACCAATATTAAATTAGATATAGAAAGAGATTTAGTAGCGTTAGATACTCAAATAAAATTAAGGAAAAATAAGTTTGCCACAACCGAAAGTCTTATTTTGCACATAGATGGTGTTAAACCAATATCAGATTTAGATGTTCTTTCTAAGAATGTTTTTTCTACCATAAATGAAGAACGATTTACACCAAACAATAGTACATATACAGAACTAACAAGTTCAGGTAATTTAAGTTTAATAGAAAATGACAGTATCAAACGCTTACTTTTAGAACTTGAAGAACTCTATAAGGACAATCAATTTGGTATAGAGCATGAAGCTTTTGAATATAAAGAATATATCAACAAACAACTATTTAAATTTGTAGATATGGATAAATTAAAAAAAGCATTCTACAAGAAGGTCTCAGCTAAAAATTATGGATTAAATTTTAAGCATTTTGATAACTTGTTAAAAAGTTTAGAATATAAAAATGGGTTAACCATTTCTAATACGATATCTCAAATATTCATTGAATCTTATGAAGAAATAAAAAACAAATCAACAAAACTTCTAGAAATTATTAAAAAAGAATTAAAGAACGATTAGTATGATTAAATTCTTCAGAAAAATCCGTCAAAAGCTCCTTATGGAAAACCTGCCTACCGGACAGGCAGGGAAAACATCCAAACCTACCTTTGTCGCAGGCAGGTACTTCAAATACGCCATAGGTGAAATTATATTGGTTGTCATTGGAATTTTGATTGCGCTACAGATTAACAATTGGAATGAAAACAGAAAAGCTGAATTTGAAGAGAACAAAATTCTTACTTCACTTTTTGAGGACATCAATACTGCTAAAATTAATTGTCAAGCACAATTAGATATTGAGTTAAAAAACATCAAAACGTACGAAAAAGCTTTAGGCAACAACGAGCGTAAAAGAGCCATTTTAAATCACCCTAAAGTAGATTCTTTGTTCTTTCGACTTTTATGGGGTGTTGGAGATAATAAGTCTGTAATTAGTGCTATTACAGAGTTACAAAACTCTGGTAATTCTTCAAAAATTAGAAACAAAGCCATCAGAAAACAAATAGCCACTTTAGATGCGCAACTAAGTTCTGTTGAGGTTATTGTAAGAGACCGACTTACGGTGCAACAAGTCTCTATTGATAAGTTTAGTTTTGATATTGCTAACTTTAGCAAACTTGTTGAGAGTGCAAATCCTAAGTATGATATTAACTATGGTCCTGAGAACGATTATGCACCTTTGCTTAAAGATCAAAAAATCTTAAACGCAATTGCAATCAAATTAGATTTATCCGATTCTGTCATTGAAGAGCGAGAACTTTTAATGAAAGAGATAAACACACTTTTAGAACTCATTGAAATAGAATTAAAAAAATAACTATTTATGTTCAGATTCTTTAGAAAATTAAGACAATCAATGTTTCAAAATGGAGACACCTCTAAATATTTTAAATACGCCATTGGTGAAATTGCTCTTGTGGTAATAGGAATTTTAATTGCACTTCAAATTAATAATTGGAATGAAAACAGGAAACTTAGATTACAAGAGTTAAAGTATCTTAAAAATTTAAAAACTGATATTAAGTTAGAGCTTAAAAATAACGATAGTATTATAAATTATAGAAGTATAACTGCAAAAGCAGCGGCGCATTTGTTAGATTATAAGCTTTTGAGTTCTGGAGAAGATCTTATGAAATTTGAACTAACAATTAATCAAGTTTTCCGACGAAATACTTTTATCCCTACAAACAATACGTATAAAGAGCTTTTAAGTTCTGGAAATCTAAATTTTATAACCAATGATTCTATCAAGGATTATTTATTAGAACTAGATAAAACGTATGTATTTATTGCTAATATGGAACATCATATGTATCGCGAATATGAAGAATACCTTTATAATGTAGCAGCTGTCTCTTATACACATCTGACGCTGCCGACGATCTACTCTGTGTAGA
>CAJXRR010000058.1 GCA_913060575.1 uncultured Flavobacterium sp. | reverse complement strand
TTTTATATCTAAAGAAGAAGCTGCTAAATTTTACAGCAAAGATTTAGGAGAAGATTTTGTAAGTTATTTAGGAACAAATCCTTTAAAAAACAGCATCGATATTTATTTAAACCCAGATTTTGTAAATCCAGAAAAGATGCTAGAAATCTCTGATAGATTTCAAAAAAATGCCTTTGTATTTGAGGTGACTTATGACAAACCGTTAGTTACTTTCTTGACCAAGAATATTCAGAAAATGAGTTTTTGGCTATTAATTATCAGTTCTTTTTTTGGGTTAATTGCCATGATTTTAATCAACAGTTCTATACGCCTTTCTGTTTATTCAAAACGATTTAACATCAAAACCATGCAAATGGTTGGAGCAACAAAAGGCTTTATAAGAAGACCTTTTATTTGGAGTAGTATACGGTTAGGCTTTTTTGGAGCGTTCATATCTTTACTGGGGTTGGCTTTTGTGATTTATTATTTAGATCAAAAAATCCCAACATTACAATTACTAAAAGATTATATTACTTTAGCATATCTTGGAGGCGGAGTTCTAATTATTTCTTTTATGATAACTTGGTTGAGTACCTTTTTTGCTACTCAACGTTTTTTAAATTTACAAACAGACGAATTATATTATTAAACATATGAGTACAGAAAATAACACTTCAAAACCAGAGTTTCTTTTCGGAAAGAAAAACTACATCTTTATGTTTATCGGCTTAGCTTTTATTGCTTTAGGATTTATTCTAATGGCGGGTGGAGGAAGTGATGATCCTGCTGTTTTTAACGAAGCTATCTATAATTTTCAAAGGATTCGTTTAGCACCAACCTTAGTAATTATTGGTTTGGGAATTGAGATTTATGCAATTCTTTTAAATCCTAAAAAATAAGAATGAATTCAATTGAAGCTGTAATTCTTGGAATAATCCAAGGTCTTACCGAATTCTTACCTGTATCCTCTAGCGGACATTTAGAATTAGCAAAAGCCATATTAGGAGACAACTCTATTCCAGAAGAAAGTTTAGCTTTTACTATTGTTTTACATTTTGCTACGGCATTAAGTACTATTGTTATTTTTAGAAAAGAAATCATAGAAATTTTTGCCGGATTATTAAAATTTCAATGGAATGAAGAAACTCAATTCTCACTAAAGATTATTGTTTCTATGATTCCAACTGTTTTTATTGGACTCTATTTTGAAGAAGAATTAACTACTTTGTTTGGAGGACAAGTGCTGCTTGTTGGATTTATGTTGTTTATAACCGCCTTGTTACTACTATTGGCTGATAAAGCAAAAGACACGACTAAAAATGTTACTTTTTTAAATGCAATCATTGTTGGAGTTTCACAAGCGATTGCAATTTTACCTGGAATTTCTAGATCTGGGGCAACAATTTCTACTTCCGTCTTATTAGGAATTGACAGAACAAAAGCAGCAAAATTCTCTTTTTTAATGGTCGTTCCATTAATTGTTGGAAAAGTAATTAAAGATATTTCTGGTGGAGAAATTAATTTTGCATCAACAGAAATTACACCAATGATTGTTGGTTTTTTCGCTGCCTTTATCGCAGGTTTAGTCGCTTGTAAATGGATGATTGCACTCGTAAAGAAAAGCAAACTTACTTACTTTGCAATTTACTGTGCAGTTGTGGGTCTTATTGCTATTATTTATTCTGTTTCTGCATCCTAATGAAAGTTGAAGATTACTTAAATGGTCAAGTTTTATTGATTGACAAACCTTTAGAATGGACTTCTTTTCAAGCTGTCAATAAAATCAGATGGCATATCAAACAAAAATTTGGACTCAAAAAAATTAAAGTGGGTCATGCTGGAACTTTAGATCCTCTAGCAACAGGCTTATTAATTATTTGCACAGGGAAAGAAACTAAAAACATTAATACATATCAAGGTCAGATTAAAGAATATACAGGAACATTTACTTTAGGTGCAACCACTCCCAGTTATGATTTAGAAACCGAGGTTAACGAAACGTTTCCTATAGAACATATCACGGAAGATATTTTAACTGAGGCAACAAAGAATTTCTTGGGTGAAATTGATCAGAAGCCACCAATTTTTTCTGCCATCAAAAAAGACGGAAAACGCTTATATGAATTGGCTAGAAAAGGAGAAACAACAGAAATACAATCAAGAAAGGTAACCATTGAAGAATTTAAACTTACCAATAAAATACTTCCAAAAATTGACTTTAAAGTTATCTGCAGTAAAGGAACTTATATTAGATCCTTAGCCTATGATTTTGGTTTAGCGGTGAATTCTGGCGCTCATCTTTCAAAATTAAGAAGAACAAAAATTGGTGAATTTTCAGTTGACAATGCGCTTTCTATTGATGAGTTCATCCAGAAATTAGAAATGGAATAGTTTTTGAAACCAATCTCAAAACCTATTTTATGAAGAAAATTTTACTTCTTGCTTTTAGCTTATTTATTTTTCAATCTATTACATCTCAAGAAAAAAATGGAGTGGCTTTTATCAATGCAGATTTCAATCTAACTTTTAGAGTTAATGAAAACTTTGAATTTGGAAATGACAATGATGAATCCTTCTTTATACCCTCAGAAGTCTTACTCAGGTTTGGTTTTGGCTATGAGTTTAAAAAGAAAATTGCCATAAGTTTTAATGCTGGTTTTGACTATCATTTTGATTATTTTATTGGAACGATTCCAACCTATTTAGCATTTCAATACAATATTTGGAGTAGAGAAGATGATGCGTTTTTTGTACGTTTTAATACGGGACGATTATGGCGATTAGCTGATAGATATTCTGATGGTGATTACAGAGCTTACGGAATTGGATGGAGAATTGAATCTGGAAGTAAGTTTAGACCCGTTATTAAACTTATGTATCACCAAAAAAAGATCAAAAACTTTGAAGGTGGAAGCTTAGATAATATTTCTTTAGGAGTTGGTTTTTCTTTTTATTAACTATAAAAAACGATTATACCAACTATCTTCAATGGCAACTTCCCAGTAATTTTCAAAATCGTGTTTGCTAGTGATTAAATTATCGAAGATGATTGTTTTAGCGGTTACAGCTTTGTTTTTTACTAACTTTTTAAAGCCTTTTAATTCCTTATACTGAACGTATTCTCCTTGTTTAAAACAAACATTCATTCTATCTAGCAATTCAACTTCATAAGTTTTTTGAAGTTCTAAGATAAATCCAACTAAAACATCCATATCTTGATTGCTAACGGAAGAAGTTTCATCTTCAGCACCAATAATGATAAATCTATTATATAAAAACTGATAAGAGCATTTAAAATCTTGCGCCTCTTTTTTCCAACTTTCAACAAAAGCTTTAATTTTTGTATCTATTTCTTCAATTTCATTGGTATAAAATTTTCTACTAGAAGGATATATCCAAATTTTAGCTTCGTCAGATAATGATGTAAAGTCTGTAATCATATTGCAAATATAGTGAAAGAAAAAACCCTTACAGTACAATGTAAGGGTTCTATATTTCTTAAAATATAATAAAGATTTCTAAAGTAAAGTAAGCATGTCTTTTTGAGTATCGGCTCCTTTATCTTTATTGTACCAAACTTGTAAATCTTGCTTAAAATCAGCGTCTAATTGTCCATGTTTTTCTTTATAATCTTGCACCATTTTTGTTGCAAAAGAAGGTCTTGGTCCCCAAGAATTAATTACTTCATTATGTTTATTAAGCGCTATTAATTTAGGAATAGATTTTCCTCCGTTTGTTAAAAACTGATTCATCAACTCTTCATTTTCATCTCGCAAAACAATTTTTAAATCAATGAAGTCGCTTTGATTCGCAATTTTATTGATAATTGGCAAGGTTTGAGCAGCATCTCCACACCATCCTTCAGACAAGACCAACCATGTAACAGGTTCTTGAACACTTTTTGCTGTAGTGATTGTTTCTTCAGAAAGTTGAATGGTTTTGTCTAACCTCTTCATTCTTCTGTCATTTAACATACTATAATCTAAAAGTGCTTCTGATTGTTCTATTCCGGTTGATTTACCTGAAGTCAAAAAATCACTTACTAAAGATCTATAAGCTTCATACGAGATCCCTTTTTTTAGGCTGTTTTCTATGATGTCTTTCATTAAATTTATACTTTATGAAAACCTTTAGACGAAAATTAAAGTCCCAACTTACAATATTCTAACTATTGATTTTTTGAGCTTGAAGATTTTTAATAATATCATTTGCCATTGAAGAAAGGTCAAATTTGTGAGACCAATTCCAATCTTTTCTGGCTTCAGAATCATCAATAGTTTGTGGCCAACTATCCGCAATTTGCTGTCTAAAATCTGGTTTGTAAGTGATTTTAAAATTTGGTAAAAATTGTTGAATTTGGGTAGCTAATTCTTTAGGTGTAAAATCAATGGCTGATAAGTTATAAGAGGTTCTTACTTTAATGTCTTTTGCATCTGCTTGCATGAGTTTAATCGTTGCATTAACAGCGTCTTCCATATACATCATTGGTAAACGAGTGTTCTCTCCTAAAAAACATTCGTAAGCACCTTCTTTTATCGCTTTAAAAAAGATGTCTACTGCGTAATCTGTAGTGCCACCTCCTGGTTTACTTTTCCAAGTAATAATTCCTGGATAGCGTAAACTTCTGACATCTACACCAAACTTTTCATGATAATAGTTACACCAAAACTCTCCAGAAATTTTACTTATTCCATAGACCGTAGAAGGTTCCATAATGGTTTTTTGTGGTGTATTGTTTTTTGGTGTCGTTGGTCCAAATGCCGCTATAGAACTTGGCCAATAGACCTGATGAACATGTTTCTCTTTTGCAATGTCTAAGACGGCTAATAAAGAAGACATGTTTAAGTCCCAAGCTTTTTGAGGAAACTGTTCTCCTGTTGCAGAAAGCATGGCCGCTAAAAGATAAATTTGAGTGACCTTATATTTTTTTACAACAGCTAAAATTCCGTCTTTATCCGTTGCATCAATAATTTCAAAAGGACCTGAATTCATTAAAGCATCATTTCCATTTCTAATATCAGAGGCAATTACATGGTTGCTTCCATAAATATTGCGAAGCTTTTCTGTTAATTCTCCGCCAATTTGACCGCTTGCTCCTAAAATAAGGATAGTTTCACTCATGTTTAATTTATATTTTTCTTAAAACCAAAGGTAAATAATTTAGCTTTTCATAAAAAACAAATAAATAAAAAACAATTGATTAAATTATCTGTAAAATACGTTGAAAAACCCTCCTGTTTTATATTCTAATAATTGTGATGGATTTTATGTATTTTTAAGGACTTAAATTTTACTATGAGGTTCCTATTTTCTTTAATGTTGATTTTGTTTTTATTCTCTTGTAATAAGTCTCAAACTGCGACTACAAAAACAATTGAAAAACCAGCATCTTCTATAGCTAAGAAACATGATGATGTTATTACTATTGATCAAAAGTTTGAATCAAAAATAGAAGCTTGGACTGAATATGAAAACTTTACGACTTTTATAAAGAGGTATATTACAATTTCTGCTGAAGATGCCATCAATAATTCTAGGGAATTAAATCTTTTAACAAAAAGCTTAAATGATAGTATCAAACCTAAATTCTTAGAAACTCCTGCTTTTAATGCAAGGCTTAATTTACTACTCAATGAAACATTACGTTTGTACGACATGTCTTCTATTCCGTCTATAAAAACCTCAGAAGTTGATACTCAAGTCACAAAGGTTTTAGAAGCTTTTTCTTCTGTAAATTCTAAAATAAATACGATTATACAACAAAACGAATTGGATGCTGCGGTAGATGATGTCGATTTTAACAAAGAGAGATATGATACTACAGAGATTGTTGAAAAGCCCAAAGAACCTGAGCAAAATATCCAAAAAAAACTTTTTAAAAGAACTCAAAAAATTAAGTTACAAAAAGATGATTTTTCTAAAAAGAAAAAATCTATTTCTGAAAAGACCTTGAAAAAGAAAAAAACCATTAAAAAGAAAGATAACTAAGACACAAGCTCGTTTACTGTTTTAAAAATTAAATCGTTTTCAAATCCTTTTCGCATTAAGAAATCTACTAGCTTTTTCTTACGTTTATAAATATTAGTTTCAGAAATTGTATTATTTCTATTCTCTGTAATCCTGTAAATTGTTTTTATATATTCCTTCTCATCAATTTCTTTAAGAGCCGTTTTAATATTGTAAGAAGAAATGTTTCTGAACTTTAATTCTTGAACAATACGTTGTTTGCCCCAGCTTTTAATTCTAAACTTTCCTCTTGCAAAACTTTGTGAGAATCGTTCTTCATTTAAAAAGTTATGCTGCATCAAATGCAATAAAATCTTTTCTCTGGCTTGTGGGATTAATTGATACTCCTTCATCTTTTTTTCTACTTCTTGATGACATCTATCCTGATAAACGCAATAGTATTCTAATTTCTTTTGAATTTCATCAACCGTAAAAACTTTTCTTTGCTGCATACTGCTAAAATAGAAAAAGGGTTGAAAAAGCATGTTACCCTTCAACCCTTATTTAAGTTAATAAATGTGTTTTTATGCAAATTTTACTCGTAACCACATTTTAAATCGAGTGATTAAATAAAATAATATTGGAACAACTATTAGCGTTAAAAATGTTGCTACAAAAAGACCATAAATAACTGTCCATGCTAATGGTCCCCAGAAAATTACATTATCTCCTCCAAAATAAATATTCGCATCAAACTCACTAAACAACGTAAAGAAGTTGATGTTTAACCCAATTGCTAAAGGAATTAATCCTAAAATGGTAGTAATAGCTGTTAATAAAACCGGACGTAAACGTGCTTTTCCTGCCTTTACAACACTTTCAAATAAATATTGAGTTGGCAAATACTCTTTTTCACCAAGATTTAATGTTTCCTTTTTTCTATCAATCAATAATTGGGTGTAATCTAAGAGGACGACTCCGTTGTTTACTACAATTCCGGCGAGAGAAATAATTCCCATCATTGTCATCATAATTACAAAAGAACTTCCAGTTAGCACAATACCTCCAAAAACACCAATAAAGCTTAAGAAAATAGCAATCATAATGATGGTTGGTTTAGAGATTGAGTTGAATTGAAAAATTAAGATGAAGAAAATTAATGCCAATCCTTTAAAAAAGGCGCCACCTAAAAAGGCTTGTTGTTTGTTTTGTTCTTCAATTTGACCCGTATAATCTATTTTGATATCTTTAGAAATTCCATCAAAATTTTTCATCTCTTCTTTAATTTGATTGACTACCGCAGCTGCATCAACATAACCAGGAGCTAATTGAGAATAAACGGTAACAACACGTTTTGTATCTCTGTGCTTGATAGCACTAAATCCAGAACTATTACTTTGAGAAGCAATAGCAGAAACCGGAACTGCTTTTATCTGACCTGTATTATCTCTAAAGGTAATTTTCTGATTAAAAAGTGCACTTTTATTATACCTGATGTCTTCTTTAAAACGAACATTGATATCATAATCATCTCCATCTTCTTTATAAATTCCTGCTTTTGCACCAAAAATTGCATTTCGTAATTGTCTCCCAACTTGTCCCGTTGCAACTCCCAACTCACCTGCTTTTTTTCGATCAACTAAAACTCTCATAGAAGGCTTATCTCTGTTAACGTCAATTTTTAATTCATCTACTCCAGGTACATTTCTAGTATTGACATACACACGCATTTTTTCTGCAGCAGCAATTAATTCTTGATAATCGTCTCCTTCTAATTCTATATTAATTGGAGAACCGGTTGGCGGTCCGTTTGCATCTTTTTCTACAGAAATTAAAACTCCAGGATAAATTCCGGTTAAAGCGGCTTGTACTTTTAGACGTAAGGCTTCACTATCTTGACCTCTTCTATATTTATATTGACGCATAGAAGCTGTAATTTTTCCTTTGTGTGGCATTTCTGCAGCAGAACCTCCATCTGTTTGAGGATTTCCGGCTCCTTCACCAACTTGTGAAACAGAACTTTCTACCATATAATTGTAATCACCATCCATATAGGTGTCTTCATTTAAGACACTGTAAACTTTCTGTTCTATTTCTTTGGTGATTTTATTGGTTTTATAAATATCTGTCCCTTGCGGATATTCTATATAAACAACTACCTGATTTGGTTTGTTATCTGGAAAGAATTCAATTTTTGTTCGTTGACTTTCTACTGAAAATTCAAAAACTTTAATTGCTGCATATAACAATACAAATGTTCCGATTGAAATACTAATTGGTTTCCATCCTTTTAGCGCTCCTTTTAAAACTCTTTCATAAAAATTCTCTAAAGAAACTAAGGTGTTTTTCTGAAAGTAATTCGCCGCTTTTCTTAAAATTAATCGATACACCCACAACATGATTGCTGTAAAAACCATTACTGAGCCTAAGCCTCTAAATTCGCCTCCAAATATTAAAATTAGTAAGCCGATTCCGGCTACAATACTAGAGATAAAAATGATTCTTTTAAGAGGCATATCTTTATCTTCCGTAGTCATAAATTGAGAAACTAAAACAGAATTAAAGAAAATGGCTACAACTAATGAAGACCCTAAAACAACAGATAATGTAATTGGAAAGTAAATCATAAACTGACCAAATAAACCTGGCCATAAACCTAACGGAACAAATGCAGCCACTGTCGTTACTGTTGAGATAATAATTGGAAATGCAATTTCTCCAATTCCTTTTTTTGCTGCTTCTACACGAGACATCCCCTCGTCTTCCATTAAACGATAAACGTTCTCGACGACGACAATTCCGTTATCAACTAACATTCCGAGTCCCATAATTAATCCAAAAAGAATCATGGTATTTAAGGTATATCCCATCGCTCCTAAAATCATGAGCGACATAAACATAGACATTGGAATTGCAAATCCTACAAATAATGCGTTCTTAAATCCTAAGAAAAACATTAAAACCGTGACCACTAAGATAATTCCAAAAATGATATTATTCACTAAATCATCTACTTGACCAATCGTTTTATCAGATAAATCATTGGTAACAGTAACTTCTAAATTTTTAGGAAAATATTCATTAATTGCTTTCTCTACGATTACTTTTACTTGATCGGCAGCAGCAACCATGTTTTTACCAGCTCGTTTTTTAACATCCAACATCACCACTCTTTTACCGTCTTTTCTGGCAAATGTAGTTTTGTCTTTTTCTCTAAAACTTACCGTAGCAACATCTTTAAGGTAGATAGAATTTCCTTTTTCAGATTTAATTACAAAGTTTTCTAAATCGGATGGTTTTTCTATTTCTCCTAAAATTCTGATGGTTCTTCTTTGTCCACTAGCAATTAAGTTTCCTGCAGAAGATGTAACATTTCCATTTTGAATCGCATTTGTGATATCACTAAAGCTAACTTGCATTGCCATCATTTTATAGATATCAACCGCAACTTCTACTTCTTTTTCTTGAACACCTCTAATATCAGCTTGTTTAACTTCGCTTAAGTCTTCAATATCATCTTCTAAATATTCTGCAAATTCTTTTAATTTCTGAATTGGATAATCTCCTGAAATATTAATATTTAAGAACGGAATCTCTTCAGACATACTTAAATCAAAGACATTTGGATCAACTTTAGCATTATTAAAAGTAGGCCAATCTTCAGAAGATTTTTCAGTATCTATTTTATCTTTTACTTTTTGTTTGGCAACTTCTACATCCATATCATCATCAAACTCTACGATAATCATCGAGTAATCTTCTTGAGATGTTGAAGTAATTTCTACCACACCACTTAAGCCTTTTAGTTGATCTTCTAAAGGATCTGTAATTAGCTTTTCTATGTCTTCTGCTGTATTTCCTGGGTATAATGAACTAATGTAAATTTTAGTTTCTTTAATCTCTGGGAAATCTTCTCTTGGCATACTAAAATATGCTGATATCCCTAAGACTAGGATTAAGAATATAGAAACATACATGGTGGTTTTATTATTAATTGCCCACGATGATAGTTTAAATTCCTTATCAGTTTTTTTCTTTTGATTCTTCATTTGTATGCTGAATTACGATTTAGCAATTTTAATTTTCTGTCCGTCTTTTACACTTCTTGCACCTGCTTCTATAAGTAAATCTCCTGAAGAAACACCGCTTAATATTTCTATAACATCTCCTTGTGTTCTTCCTGTGGTAACAACTACTTGTTTTGCAAAACCAATATTTCCTTTTATGTTTTCGATGACATAAACGTATTGCTTTCCTTCAGCATTTTCAGAAATAATACTCTGAGGAATTAATATAGCAGAAGGATTGGTATAATCATTTATTTTTAATTTAGCAGTTAAATTAGGCTTGATGCTTTTATCTTTATTAGGAACTGAGATCTCTGCTTTAAAAGTTCTATTTGCTGGATTGATGAAATTTCCTGTTTGTCTAATTGTAGTCTTCACCATTTTACCTAAAATCGGGAAATCTACTTCTACATCTTTTCCTTTTTTGATAGAAGCGATATATGATTCTGGAATGTCTGCTTCTAAGTACATGTTTTGCAAATTGATAATCCTGAAAACTTCTGATCCAGGACCAGGAGCTACAACAGTTCCTTGATCTTTAATTACATCATCTATAATTCCGTTAAATGGAGCTGTAATTGATGATTTTCCCAGTTGTTTTTTTAACTGAGCTAAGCTGTTTTTTTGTGCTTGATAATTAGTTTTTGATTGTAAAAATTGAATTTCAGAACCAATTTTCTGATCCCACAATCTTTTCTGTCGCTCAAAGGTTGTTCTTGCTAATTCTGTTGTTGCTTCCAATTGAGCAACTTGTTGCGCCATCCCGCCATCATCAATAATTGCTAACACATCACCTTTAGTAACTCGTTGCCCTTCTTTTACTAAAACAGATTCTAAGGTTCCTGCCATTTCTGGATATACTAAAACATTTTGCTTCGTTTTTACATTTCCTTGCAATTCTAAATAATGAACAAACACTTCATTTTTTATGGTTAATGAAGTAACTAATGGATTTCTTTTTAAAGTGTCTAATTCTTCAATCGCAGAATTTAATTGCTTGATTTTTTCAGAAATTTCAATTTGTTTTGTGTCTAAATCTGATTTAGTATCACGAATTTGCTTCAAATCATTTGTGGCAATTACATCTTCTATTGATGCTTCTTTTTCTTTAGAACAAGAAGCAAAAACAATTGCAGATACTATTAATATTGAATAAATATTTTTCATTGTAGGGTTATTTTAGTGGGATATTTAATGCGTTTTCTAATGCTGCTTTCTTAGCGACAACATCTAGCATTGATTGAATATATGTTTGTTGTTGTGAGTATAATTGGTTCTGTGCCTGAGATAAATCGAAACTGGAAGACAATCCTTCAAAAAATTTGATTTGCTGTTTCTTTTCAATTCTTTCAGCAAGTCTTAAGTTTTTCTTAGCTGTTTGATAGTTTTCTATGCTTAATTGATAGTCACTCTTTGCAGTGGCAACTTGAAGATCTAATTTCTCTTGTGTTTCTTTTAATCTGATATCAGCAATATCTAAATCAATTTTTGCTCTTTGTGTTTTAGCGCTTCTTCTTAAACTACTGAACAAAGGGATGTTTAAACTTACTCCAAAAGCTGAAGTTCCAATCCATTGTTGTTGGTTCTGAAAAAAGCTAAACGTTTCTGAATTTGCAATAAAATTGTAGTTGACAAAAGCACTTAGTTTTGGTAAAGCCTGACTTTGTTCATATAGCATTAAAAGTCTCTTTGACTCTCTGTCGTTTTGAGCAATTTTATAATCGATATGGTTATTTAGATTAAAATCTTGTGATACTAACTCGAAACTGATATTTGATTCCGTTAAAGAATCTAAAGAATCTGTTAATGTTAAAACGGTTTTAATATCGTTTCCTAAAGTGATGTTTAACATTTGATATGCAATCCCTTTTAAACGAAGAACACTATTTAATTGACTTTTAACGTTTCCTAAAGTAATTTCTAATTGCTCAACATCTTCTTCTTCATTTAATCCGTTTTGAAAAATCTTTTTGGCGTCATTTAAATTCTTTTCTAATACCTTTTTATTCTTCTGTAAAATTTCAATACTTTTTTCTGTGATTAGAACATTTCCGTAAGCATTGATAACTGCTTCCCTAGTTAACAATTCTGTTTTTTCTTTTGCTTGTTCAGAGATTTTCAAAAAAGTTCTTGCTGATTGTAATCCTACTAAATAAGAACCATCAAATAGTAACTGCCTTAATGTTACACCTGCATTAATAGATTGTTTTGCATTGAAATCTACAGTTCCGTCTTGATCAAAATCTACTCCTGGAAACTGCCTTTTTAGATTGTTAACATAATCTACTTGTCCTTCTATTTGAGGCAATCCAATAGTTGTCGTTTCCCATTTCTGTTGCTTTGCAGATGCTACATCTTTTTTTGCAACCATGGTATTATAACTATTCTCTATGGCAAAATCTATAGCTTCCTGTAAAGATAAACTCATACTAGATTCTTGGGCACTTACTGCTAAACCAAAAAAGATAGTCATTATTATTAAATACTTTTTCATTGATTAATTGTATAATTGGTTTTCTAATTCTTGTATTCCTTTAGTTGTACAAATACCACGTAAATGATATTCTAAATAATAATTCATTAATGTATTCATGGAGAAATTCTGTAGAGGAAATAAATCTTTATCTTTTATTCCTACCATTCCATTAAAATAAATACGTGCAATAAAATCAACATCAATACTATCTCTATACAAACCTTGGTTGATTCCTTTGTCAAGGTTCTCTTTAATCAAACCTTGCATTTTCTCAAATTGATTCTGCTTCAATGTTGCGTAAATCTTGGGATAATATTTTTGAAGTTGATATTGTGGTGAAGATTTTTCATCCTTTAGATGCTCCATTACAAATCTTTTTATATCAAATAATTCGATAATTGGGTTCTTTTGTTGCTCGTGAATTAAATCTATTCCTGTGCAAACAGTCTCAAATAAATGATCTGTAACAACCTCTACTAAATCTGTTTTGTTACTAAAATGCGCATAAATTGTTTTTTTTGATACTCCAGAATTCTTTGCAATATCATCCATAGTTACACTCTTAAACCCAAGGTTCAAGAACATTTCAGTAGCATTGTGTAGTATTTTATCTTTCATAATTCTGTGCAAATTTACGGAAGGAAACTTTAGAAACCAAAAAAGTTTCCTAAGTTTTAATTATTTTTTAACATTCTTAACATAAAGACAAACTCCTATGTGTTATTTTTGCACAAACTTTATACAAGCTTGGATTTAACATTTTACCAAAAGGAATTTCTGGAATACTTAGAAAAAAAAGATTGGGTTAGGGAACCCAAAAATTTATACGAACCCATAGATTATATTTTACAGCTTTCAGGAAAAAGGATTCGACCAATATTAACTTTAATGTCTGCTGACATTTTATCTGGAGATTTTAAAAAAGCATTACCCGCTGCATTAGCTGTAGAAGTTTTTCACAACTTCACATTAGTGCATGATGATATTATGGACGATGCCCCATTACGCAGAGGGAAACAGACTGTTCATGAAAAATGGAATTTAAACACAGGAGTTCTTTCTGGGGATGCAATGCTAATTTTAGCGTATCAATATTTTGAAAATTATGAAGCAGATACATTCCAAGAGCTAGCAAAGTTATTCAGTAAAACTGCACTAGAAGTTTGTGATGGACAACAACTTGATATCGATTTTGAAACAAGAAATGATGTAACCATCGCCGAATACATCAATATGATTCGTCTTAAAACTTCTGTATTAGTAGCAGCAGCATTAAAAATGGGAGCCATTGTTGCAAAAGCTCCTGACAAAGATGCCAATTTATTATATGAATACGGTTTAAATCTTGGATTGGCCTTTCAATTACAAGATGATTATTTAGATACTTTCGGAGCTGTCTCTTATACACATCTCCGAGCCCACGAGACCGTACTAGAT
>CAJXRR010000057.1 GCA_913060575.1 uncultured Flavobacterium sp. | reverse complement strand
ATTTGCATATCATCACCTTGATAATCACAACTTAAACGTTCATCAGCTTTGTTAGAGAAATCTAAATCTTCAGCAGAAATATTTAATTCTGTCCCCGCCATTTTTAAACGAATCTGATGTGTAGTTTTGCTAGAGAAAATAGACACACGACGCACAGAGTTTTGGAATGAAGCTCTATCAACTGTTAGTTTATTTGGATTCTCTTTTGGAATAACTGCTTCGTAGTTTGGATATTTTCCATCAATTAAACGACAAACTAACACAAAATTTTCAAACGTGAATTTTGCATTGGCATCGTTGTATTCTATCACTACATCTTCTTCACCACCTAAAACACTTTTTAATAAGTTTAAAGGTTTCTTTGGCATAATAAATTCGGCTGTCTTATCAGCTGTAACATCTGTTCTTGTGTATTTTACCAATTTGTGAGCATCTGTAGCAACAAACGTTAAACTTTCCGAACTAAACTGAAAGAATACACCGCTCATTACTGGACGTAAATCATCGTTTCCTGCAGCAAAAATTGTTTTTGAAATTGCTGTTGCAAGGATATGAGATGGAATTACAGTTTTGCTTGGTGAAGGTAATGTTACCGATTTAGGAAATTCATCACCCCCAAAATAAGCCATATCATATTTTCCTTGATCAGAACTAATTTCTATCGTGCTGTCTCCTTCTGTTTTAAAAGTCAACGGTTGATCTGGAAATGTTTTTAGTGTATCTAATAACAATCTTGCAGATACAGCAATAGATCCTGTAGAGTCAGATTCTACATCAACAACAGCGCTCATGGTAGTTTCTAAATCTGATGCAGAAACTTTTAATTTATTTTCAGAAATTTCAAATAAGAAATTATCTAATATTGGTAAAGTATTATTGCTATTTATAACGCCCCCTAAAACTTGTAATTGCTTTAATAATTGCGAACTAGATACGATAAATTTCATCTTAATTTTATTGGATAATGATTCATTTACAAAGATATTGGAATTTAGTGATTTTGAAAATATTGTTATCAACATTTTTAGCCTTTTGTTGATAGCTTTTTAGAAGAAAAAAAGTTCTTAAGTTTCTATTTCTATTGAAACGTTATAAATATGTTAAGGCAATTTAAATGAGGATATAAAATACTACATTTGTTAGCCAACAAACCTATATTCATGAAGAAAAACACACTATTTATTCTTTCATTTTTGCTGATTTCTTCAGCGATATACTCTCAAAAGCCAAAAAAATTAAATTCGAATCAGATTTACGAGAAAATTCAAAAATTGAATTTTTTAGGAACTGCATTATACATTGCTGCACACCCTGATGATGAGAATACACGATTGATTTCCTATTTGTCAAATCACGTAAAAGCAAGAACAGGTTATTTATCTTTAACAAGAGGCGATGGAGGTCAGAATTTAATTGGCCCAGAAATTAGAGAATTGTTAGGAGTCATTAGAACGCAAGAATTATTAGCAGCTAGAAGAGTTGATGGTGGTGAACAGTTTTTTACAAGAGCCAATGATTTTGGGTATTCTAAACATCCAGATGAAACGCTTAAAATTTGGGATAAAGAAAAAGTGTTAAGTGATGTTGTTTGGGCGATAAGAACTTTTAAACCCGATGTAATTATCAATCGATTTAATCATAGAACTCCAGGAACAACGCATGGTCATCACACATCATCTGCAATGTTAAGTGTAGAAGCTTTTGATTTGGTGGGAGATAAAACAAAATTTTCAAATCAATTAGAGTATACAGAAACTTGGCAGCCAAAACGATTGTTTTTTAATACATCATCTTGGTTTTATAAAAGTCAAGATGAATTTAAAAAAGCCACCGAAGGAAAATTAACTTCGGTAGATATTGGCGTGTATTATCCTTTAAAAGGGCTTTCTAATAATGAAGTAGCTGCCATTGCGAGTAGTCAACATTTATGTCAAGGTTTTGGAAGACTTACTACAAGAGGTAGTCAGTCTGAATATGTTGAATTTTTGAAAGGAGACAAGCCAAAAGACAAAACGGATATTTTTGCAGGTATTAATACCACATGGAATCGTCTAGATGATGGAGGAGAAATAGGTGATATCTTATATGAAGTAGAGCAAAATTTTGATTTTGTAAATCCGTCAAAACATTTACCAGCTTTGGTGATGGCATATCAAAAAATTCAATTATTAAATGATAATTACTGGAGAGATGTAAAGTTACAAGAGATTACAGATATTATAGAAGCTTGTGCAGGATTGTATCTAGAGGCATCAGCAACAAGTTCTTCTGCAGTTCCAAATTCAGAAATAGAAGTCAATATAGAAGTGCTTAGCAGAAGCGATATCACTACTTTTTTTGATTCTTATAGAATTACAGGAAATAAAATTACTTTGGTAGAGCAGCCAGAGGTTCAATTAGAGAATAATAAAAAAGTACTCATTAAAAAGAAGTTTACACTAGATGATTTACCTTATTCTGATCCGTATTGGTTGCGAGAAGAATCTTCATTAGGATTGTATCAAGTTTCCAGTCAAGAGCTTATTGGAAAACCTGAAACTGATAGATCATTAAAAGTAGAATTTATCTTAAATATTTGGGAGCAAGATGTTGTGTTTACTAAAAATATCGTTCACAGATATGCAGAAAGAGACAAAGGAGAAATCTACGATCCGTTTGAGATTTTACCTGTAGTTACCACTAAATTGAATGAAAAAGTATTACTATTTTCAGATAACAAAGACCAAAAAGTTTCTGTAAGTGTTAAATCTGGAGCGAATAATATAAAAGGAAAATTATCATTAGAAGTTCCTAGAGGATGGAAAGTAGCACCAAAATTCTTGGATATCCAAATCAAACAAAAAGGAGATACACAAAATTATGATTTTGTTGTTACGCCGACTAAATCTGATTCAGAAGGAAAGTTAAAAGCAATTGTTTTAATTGATGGAAAAAAACACGATAAAGAATTGATTGAAATCGAGTATGACCATATTCCTAAACAATCTATTTTAAAAAAATCAGCAGCAAAAGTCGTTCGATTAAACATTAAAAGAGCAGGAAACTTTATTGGATATATCAAAGGAGCAGGAGATGCTGTTCCAGAGAGCTTAGAGCAAATTGGTTATACCGTTAAGATGATTAATGCAGAAGATATCAATGAAGAATACTTAAAACAGTTTGATGCAATTGTTGTTGGTGTGAGAGCTTACAGAAGTGTTCCTGAATTGAAGTATAAACAGAAGTTTTTGTTGAAATATGTTGAGAATGGTGGGAATATGATTGTGCAATACAATAAAACAATACCTAGAGGTGGTAGAGATCCTCAAGCACCATATTCGCTTAATGTATCTGCAGATAGAGTAACAGAAGAAAATGCAAAAGTGACTATTTTAGCAAAAGATCATTCTGTAATGAATTATCCAAATAAAATTACTGAAAAAGATTTTGAGGGTTGGGTTCAAGAACGTGGTTTGTATTTTCCAGATGCATGGAGTTCAGAATATATTCCAATACTTTCTATGAATGATAAAGGAGATACTCCTAAAGAAGGAAGTTTGTTAGTGGCTAAATATGGTAAAGGAAATTATATTTATACAGGTTTAAGCTTTTTTAGAGAATTACCCGCGGGAGTTTCAGGTGCCTATAAATTATTTGCAAACATACTTTCTATCGGAAAAGAAAATATTCAACAAAACGACAAAATAAAACAGTAATCATGACCGAAATAAAACAAAAATGGAAAAAAATTTATTCCGTTGTGCTCATCGCTAATTTGATTTACATCATTCTTTTTTATCTCATTACAGAAACCTTTGATTACTAATTATGGGAGTTAATACATTAAATTGGCTAGACTGGTTAGTACTATCAGTAACCATTTTTTTTATCGTAGCCTACGGAGTTTACAAAACTCGTAAAATGGATACTGGTGTAAAAGATTATATCAAAGGAGGTAATGACACAAAATGGTGGACCATCGGTCTGTCTGTCATGGCTACCCAAGCTAGTGCTATTACATTTTTATCAACACCAGGTCAAGCATTTCATAGTGGAATGGGATTTGTACAATTCTACTTCGGATTGCCCATAGCCATGATTATTATTTGTTTGGTTTTTATCCCTATTTATTACAAACTAAACGTTTATACCGCCTATGAATATTTAGAATCTAGATTCGATTTAAAAACTAGATCATTAGCAGCATTTTTATTTTTAATACAACGAGGTTTGGCAGCAGGGATTACCATTTACGCCCCAGCAATTATTTTATCATATGTATTGGGTTGGGATTTAATCACCTTAAATATTATCATCGGATTGTTGGTGATTTTTTATACGGTTTCTGGTGGAACCAAAGCTGTAAACGTTACCCAAAAGCAACAGATGATTATTATTTTCTCTGGAATGATTACCGCATTTTATTTGATCATGCATTATATGCCAGACGGAATAACATTCAAAAAAGCATTAGAGATTGCAGGAGCAAGTGACAAGATGAAAGTAATCGATTTTTCATTTGATTTGAATAATAAATATACCGTTTGGACTGGGTTTTTAGGAGGTACATTTTTAATGCTTTCGTATTTTGGAACAGATCAAAGTCAGGTGCAACGTTATTTATCTGGAAAATCATTACGCGAAAGTCAGTTAGGCTTACTTTTTAATGGACTTTTAAAAGTGCCCATGCAGTTTTTTATCTTATTAACTGGTGTGATGGTATTTGTATTTTATCAATTTAATGCATCGCCATTAAACTTTAATCCTAAAGCAAATGAAGCCATTATTAGTTCTATTTATTATGAAGATTATAAAGAACTAGAAACGCAACATTTAGCGATTGAAGCTCAAAAGAAAACATTGTTACTAGATGGTGTTCAAGACCATGAAAGAGCTATGATTGTTGAGTTAAATGAAAAAGACAAAGCACTAAAAGTAAAGGCGAAACAAATCATTGAGAAAGTAGATGAATCATCAGTAGAAAAAATTCAAGCAAATGATAAAGATTATGTCTTCATCCATTTTATAGTCAATAATCTTCCTAGAGGAATAGTAGGATTGTTATTGGCCGTAATTTTAGCTGCGGCAATGTCATCAACAGCTTCTGAGTTAAACGCCTTAGCTTCTACAACAACCATCGATGTTTATAAAAGAAATATTGCACAGGGTAGAGAAGAAGAACATTATGTAAAAGCATCAAAATGGCTAACATTGGGTTGGGGATTATTAGCAATAGTGATAGCTTGTGTCGCCGATTTATTTGATAATTTAATTCAATTAGTTAATATTATTGGATCTATATTTTACGGTAATGTATTGGGAATTTTCTTACTCGCGTTTTTTATTAAATTTGTAAAAGGGAATGCAGTTTTTATTGCAGGAGTTGTCACTCAGATACTCATTATACTTATCTATTATTTTGGAATCTATAGATTAGAACAAATGGGAGAGCAGCCTATCATAAGCTATTTATGGTTAAATTTAGTAGGTTCAGTGATGGTGATGGCCATAGCAATTATATTGCAAACTTTTTATAAATTAACAGGTGGAAAATCAACAAGCTAAAAAGATACGTTGGGGAATTATTGGTCCAGGTAGGATTGCAGTAAAATTCGCTCAAGATTTAGCTAAGGTTTCCAATTGTGAATTGTATGGAGTTGCTTCTAGAAACCCAGAAGATGCCATTGGTTTTGCAAGAAAATATAATGCTAAAGTTGCTTTTAATACTTTCGAAGAATTAGCAAAAAGCAACGAGATTGATGCGGTTTATATTGCAACGCCGCATAGTTTTCATAAAGAGCATTCCGTCCTTTGTTTACAAAACAAAAAAGCAGTCTTATGTGAAAAACCATTTGCTATGAATGCCATAGAGGTTCAGGAAATGATTGATGCTGCTAAAGAAAACAACATGCTTTTAATGGAAGGTATGTGGACACGTTTTTTGCCTCATTTTAAATATGCTTTTGATCTTATAAACACAAAAAAATACGTTAACATACATAAGTTAGAAGTTGATTTCGGTTTTTTTACTCCTTATGATTTAGAAAATAGAGTCTTTACAAAAAATGTAGGAGGAGGAAGTTTGTTAGATATTGGCGTTTATAACATTTTTACAGCTCTAATTAGTTTAGGAATTCCAAATACTATCGAAGCCAATGCTGATTTTTTTGAAAATGGAGCAGATGCAACATGCAACATGGTTTTTAAGTATGATACTCTAGATGCTTTTTTAACTTGTACACTTACCGCAGATACAGCAACAGAAGCTATTTTTACTTGTGAAAATGCTATAGTAAAAATAAACGGAAGGTTTAATGAACCCTCTTCAGTTACTGAAATTATTGATGGAAAAGTGGAAACTACTCAATTCCCAATTGATAACTTTGGCTTCTATTTTGAAATAGAGCATTTTAATGAATTATTTAGAAAGGGTAAAAAAGAAAGTGATGTTTTGCCGTTAAACTTATCATTAGATTTAATTGAAACTTTAGATAAAGTTAGAAATTTAATTGGCTTAGAATATTGATAAAAAAAAGTCGCTGAAAAAAGAATATATTAAACTCTTTTAACAACGACTTCTTTGTGGAATTAAATTTTGAATTGAATAATAATTCAAAATTCATAATTTGTAATTAATTAGCTCCCCATTCTTTTAGAGATTCTGTATTCATTTTTATATACGCATCATTCTTAGCTTCCTGAGCACCAGCCAAAGATTTTTTTGCAGTTGCAATTGCTTTATCAGTATCACCCATTTTGGCATAGACTAAAGACTGTTGTCTTAATTGCCAGAATGCTGGTTTTTCTGTCATAGACATTGCTTTTTCCATCCATTCACCAGCTTTTTTTACATCCTTGTCATTTTGACTATAGTAAACAGCAGCATTATAATAATCTCCAGCTTTTGGAGTAGCAGCTAATACTGCATCAATACTTGCCGACACTAAAGCATCTGTAGGAACTTCAAATTTGATTCCTATATAAGTTTTTTCCCATAAAAGTCCAATTACAGCAGAATTGTTAGCAACATCGTCTATTGTAATTGTAAAAGTTTCGATTGGCATTGGCATTGGATATACATCTACTGTAGTTTTTGCAGCTACTTTAGCGTCATCCCAATCACTTGGCACTCCTCTTTTATCAGATTCAGAATAGAACATCACTTCCCATTTATCTTTATTTGGAACCGTGTATAGTCCGTAAGAACCTGCTTTTAAAGTTTGTCCATCAACAGTAACATCAGAACTAAAAGTTACTTTTGTGTTAGCATTAGCTCCTGTTCTCCATGTTTTTCCAAAAGGAACTAGATCGCCAAAAATAGCTCTACCTCTCATACCAGGTCTAGAATATTCTATTGTAACATCTGTTAATCCTACTTTCTGTTCTAATTCTCCCCAAGGACTTGGTTGTGGAGTTGTTATTTTTAATTCAACTTCTTCTGTTTCTTTTTTTGTGTCAGCACCGTCAACATTTGTTGCAGCTTTATCACAACTTGTTAAAGAAAACAATACGGCAAAAGCAGTAATACTTGCTATTTTAAAAATTGATTTTTTCATTTGTTAGTTTTTATATTTTGAATTGTAAAAATACAATTAATTTATTTTTCTTTTCCAGGATGATAGGTCTTCTTGGCGCGTTTTAAAACGTCTTCTTTATAATAGGCAACATCTTTAAAATTTCCATCTGCATAACGTTGTGCTTGATCATCAAAATGAGGAGAATCTGGATTTCCACTTTGCCCGCCAGCTAGCATCGTTTTAGCGGTTACTTTATCACCAAATTCTACGACAGCAACAAAACTATTTCCAGAAGTTCCATATTGACGTTTCGTGTCTTTTCCAAATCGTGTTCCAAAAGAAGCTAAAGCTCCCCAAGTTCCAGAAGCCATTCCAACAGGGATACTTGTTTTATTATCGTTAAAATCTTGAGTAATTTTACCATCATTTCTTTGATAGCGATTGAATTCTCCCCAAGGAGTTTTCCAAGAACTAAAATCAGCAGTCAGTTTTTGTAAGCTTAATTCAAAAATTTCTAAACGTTCTTTAGGACTTGAAAGCACACTCATATATTCAAAACGACCCAATCTAGAGGTTCTTTTGCCACCTGTCATTCTTGGAATTTTTCCAGATTTGTAATACTGGTTGATATAAAATTGAGCTAAAGTCATTTCGATAGAATTTACAGAAACTCTAAAGTCCCATTTCTTTAAAAGAGTGATAGCTTCTTTAGCTTCCGTAGATTTTACAGGTGATTTTTTAGCAGCTTCAAATAAACCTTTGATCAGTTTTTCCGCTCCGGGTAAATACGGATCATATGCCAAGTCAATTAAAGAATCTAAGGTTAAGTTTTCTGCTTCTTTTAATAATGGAATAGCATGCATTCCTCTAAAGTTTTCTGGATAAGAAGACATATAGACTGGGTAATCTTCTTTTTTAGGGCTGAATTCTGCTGCCGAAGTAAATGGCGTAGAATTACAATTCTGAATCCAATTTGTTGGTGGGTTTTTTACAAATATATTGTCTTCTAAATCATGTAAACCATTCCAATCAGTCTCCGGATTACTTCCATCTACAGGTTTTGTATAATCAAATTTTTCATTTCTTTTTGGAATAAAATTTCCGTGATAATAGGCAATCGTTCCATCAGCATCTGCATAGACCGTATTGTTAGAAGAGTTGGTTCTAATGTTCATCATTTCATAGAACTCCTGATGATTCGATTTTTTGGTTCTTGTAAATGATTGTTTCAATGCCTTTATCGGACTCCACATCAAAGCGGTTGCAATCCATTTGTCACCTTCAGCATGGGTTATTGGCCCGTGATGTGTTCTATACATGGTGAAATCTTTGGATGATAAACCAGTGTTTGTTTTATAATTCAACTTCACTTTCAAAGAATCTACAGGACGTAATTCTTCACCATATTGATAATGAAGTCCTTTTTCATTTTTTACAATTGTTTCAGCAAATTCATCAATAATATCGGTTCCAGTTGAGGTGTGCATCCAACCTGTCTTTTCGTTAAATCCTTGGTAGATGAAAAACTGCCCCCAAGTTGTTGCTCCATAGGCATCCAAACCTTCTTCACTCACTACATGCGATTCCCCTCGAAAGAAAAATGAAGTATGAGGATTGATTAATAACATTGCTTTTCCAGATTTTGTTTTTTCTCCAGCTATTGCAAAACCATTTGATCCTCTTGGCTCATCATCTTTAAGTCGTATCAAACCATTATGAACAGCAGTTTGTTTACTAGAATTTTGAATTCCATAAAAATCGCTCATTTTTCTTGTAGAAACTCGTTCAATATCTCCACCAATAGAACCTTCACTAAAATACATAGGCATCCAAGGTTCAAAATGCGTTAATAATTTTGGTTGTACTTCTGGATGATTTTTTAAATAAAAATTGATTCCATCAGCAAAAGCGATACATAAATCTTGCAACCATTTTGGGCTTTTATTATAATTTTTGATGGCTTCTTCTTTTGTCATATAGAGATTTGCTCGCAAATCACTATACAATGCTTTTTCGCCTTCAACTTCTGCTAAACGACCAATTGCCCAGATATAATTTCGTTCTACACGATTGAAATCATCTTCACATTGGGCATATAACATTCCAAAAACAGCATCCGCATCTGTCTTTCCATAAATATGAGGAATTCCAAAGTCGTCTCGAATAATTTCTGTGTTTTCTGCTCTATAATTCCAACGCTCTTGTTCGGTAAGTGAATCGATATTGATTTCTGAATTAGAACAGCTAATAATCCAGAGACTAAGCAGTAAAAGTGTGATTTTTTTCATGTAGGTTAGCTTAAAATAATTGAGTAGCAAGATAAAACATAATAGAAACTTAACCTAAGGAAATGTATCTTTGCAAGGATTATTAAAAATAGTAATGAAGAAATATATAGCTGAATTTATTGGAACCTTTGCCATGATTTTTTGTGGAACCGGAGCAATGACAATCAATGAAGTTACTGGAGGTGATGTAACGCATGTTGGAATTGGAATTACTTGGGGATTGATAGTCATGGCTATGATTTATGCTTTTGGAGAAATTTCAGGAGCGCATTTTAACCCTGCAGTATCTATAGCTTTCGCCTATGCTAAGAAGTTCTCATGGAAAGAAGTTCCTAAATATATTTTCTTTCAAGTAGCTGGAGCTTTTGCTGCTAGTTTATTGTTAATGTGGTTATTTCCTAAAAGTGAATTTTTAGGATCTACCATTCCAACTGTTGATGTTTGGCGAGCCTTTGTTTTAGAATTCTTACTCACATTTTTCTTAATGATTGTCATTATAAATGTATCTACTGGAAGTAAAGAAGTGGGGACTATGGCAGGAATTGCTATTGGAAGTGTGGTGTTGTTAGAAGCGCTATTTGCAGGTCCGATTACCAATGCATCGATGAATCCAGCACGTTCTTTAGCTCCTAATATCGTTTCTGGAAATATTCAAGGTTTATGGCTATACATGATTGCACCAATTTTAGGAGCATTACTGGCTGTAGTAAGTTGTAAATTAGTGAAAGATGATAATTGTTGTGATGAAGAATGTTAAAAATTAAAGAATATGAATATTGACACAATTTTTAGATTATTTATACCTGTAATGCTAATTGCGTTGAGTTTTTATGTCAGAAGAAAAAATCAGCTAGAAGGGAAAGTATTTAAATGGTGGGTGCTTTTACTCTTAGGTGTGGTTTTATTATTTTTCAGAGTCAATAGTATCTTCTTTTCTTAATCTTGTCACATCGAGTGAATTTATGAGGAACGAATAAATTAGTATCGAGATGTTTTTAAATTTGTTCTCGATAGATCACGTTAAAGCTTGAGACTCGAACCGACACATAACAAACCATTTTTGATTAAAAAAAATGAATAACATAAGTATTTTAGGCTGCGGTTGGTTAGGCAAACCTTTGGCAGTTTCTTTATTAGAAGAGGGGTTTTCTGTAAAAGGTTCTACAACTTCAGAAATTAAAATTCAAGAATTAGAAGCTTTAGAAATTGAGACCTATTTAGTTGATATTACAGAATTTGAAGAGTTTGATTCTTTTTTACAATCCGATATTTTAATTATTGCGATTACTTCTAAAGACATTGATGCTTTTGAAAGATTGATAGAACAAATTCAAACTTCAACAATTCAGAAAGTAATTTTTATCAGTTCAACTTCGGTGTATCCAGTTTCTAATGCAATAGTTTCTGAAGAGACTCAGACCTTAAAAACACCTTTAGCTGAAATTGAGAATCTTTTTAAAGAAAATACTTTTTTTGAAACTACCATTCTTCGTTTTGCTGGTTTATTTGGAGCAGGAAGACATCCAGGAAGTTGGTTTAAAAATGGACGAACAATTCCACAGCCTAATGGGTTTGTTAATATGATACATCAAGAAGATTGCATTGAAATCATACATGAAATCATTGATCAAAATTGTTGGAATATTATATTAAATGCCTGTTCTAATGATCACCCCACAAGAAGCGATTTCTATATCAATGCAAGAAAAAGTTTAAACTTCGATGCTCCAATTTTTGAAGAATCAACAGAGATAAGGTATAAAATTATCAGTTCTAAGAAACTACAAAAGGTATTAGGTTATCAGTTTATACATGATGATTTGTTGGAGATTTAAGAATACTTTTTCTTTCTCCAATACTGAAATCCAATTCCAAAAGCAAACAAAATTAGGATCGGTAATACAATGTTTATTGCTTGCCAATAGGTTCTTTCTTTATAAGCTTTTTGTTTGTCTAATAGATTAATTTGTAAGGTTTTGTTTCTCAATTTTATCAAACCAGAATCATCTAATAAATAATCAACAGCATTAAGTAAAAACTCTTTATTTCCAAATTGTTCACCTGTCCATTTATCTAAAGAAAGATCATAAGGTTGTCCTTTTTTAATTTGATTTCTAGCAAGATCTCCATCAGATATAATCACCATTTTATTCGGATTACTTTTGGCTGAAAAGTTATTCAAGTCAAAAGGTTTTACTCTGTTGCTATACATCGAAGAAAACTCACCTTCTAAGAGCACACTAAATAATTGGTATCCTGAAGTGTATTCTTTTTCTTTAGGATCTTCAGCGATACTTTGTAATTCAATAATAGTTGGAGTTCCTGTTTTTTTAGTCAATAGAGAACTTACCAATAATGGTGTTTTTTTTATGTTATTTTGTAAAGTATCTATCTGATTAGCAAAACGTAGTCTAACAGGAGCTGTGTTTTTAGTAATGGGATGATTTGGGTTTCCATTAACTAAAGGATGATAAAACCAATTTAAGTTTTGAAATTGTGTTTGATCTCCAATATTCCCTGTTGCTAAAGGTATTTTGGCAGCATATAAATCTTGAATTAAAGTAGAATTAATTCTTACTCCATATGAAAAGAAAAAATCAGTCAGGTTAAGATCTCTTGGATATGCCAACATTTTACCAGTACTAAACAAACTATCAGTATCTGCTTGAACATTTTCTAGCATCCATAGGGTTTTTCCTCCTTTAATGATAAATTGATCTAAAACTAATTTTTCTTTTTCAGTAAAAGATTCCGTTGGTTTTGCAATGATGGCAAGGTCAAAGTTTTGAAGATCTTTTAAACTTTTCACGGCATTCTTTTCTACAGAATCAAGTGTGAATTTAGCCAGTCGATGTTTGTTAGAAACCTCACTTAAAATTGAATACAACTGAATATCTTCTAATTGGCCATTACCAGAAAGAACAGCGATTTTTTTCGGTTTCTTTCTAAGTAAACTATTGATAGCATCACTAAAAGAAAATTCTAAATTCTCGACAGCATTTTCTAATTGGTCTTCTTGAGACTGAACAGCTCCGTTTGGCAATAAAGAAACGATGCTGGTTTTTTTATTAAAATCGATTTCTGCCCAAGGAAATATAATAGCATTAGATAATTTACCATCTTCTTCAACAGTAAGTTGACTTGGAATCATTCCGGCTTTTATCAAACGTTCTCGTTGGTCATTTGGATTGATAAATTGAATTCTAACATTAGTGTTCTCAGCACGTAATTCTTCTAAAAACTGACGTGTTTCTATTTGCAATCTTTTAAATTCTGTTGGAAAATCTCCTTCAAGATATACTCTTACAATGAGTTGTTTGTCGATTTTTTCAATAATAGATTTAGTTACCGAGGACAGTGTATATCGTTTGTCTTTTGTTAAATCGAATCTTTTATATTTGGATTGACTAGTATAATTCAGGATTAATAATCCAGCTAAAAGAAGTATGATATTTTTTAGCTTTTTATTCATTCGTTAACTTTTGTTTTGTGATGAATAAAAAGAAAATAGTAATGCTTAAGAAATAGAGAATGTCTCTGGTGTCAATAACTCCTCTACTGATGCTTTTAAAATGTTCATTCATTCCAAACAGTTTTACTGTAAAAGAAGAACTTCCAAATAAATCGGCAATAGCATCAAATCCATAATAGAAAAAGAAAGCAATAAAAACGCCTAATAAAAAAGCGACAATCTGATTTTTTGAGAGTGTAGAAGTAAAAAGTCCAATAGAAGCATAAGAACTTGCTAACAAAAACAATCCTAAATAAGAACCTATGGTACTTCCATAATCGATATTTCCAACGGGATTCCCTAATTGATTTACAGAATACACATAAACGAATGTTGGAATGATAGCGATGACAATTAATGATAAGGCTGCAAAAAACTTTCCTAAAACAATTTGCCAATTAGAAATAGGGCGCGTTTTTAAAATTTCTATAGTTCCGGATTGAAATTCATCTGCAAATGTTTTCATGGTAATTGCAGGAATCAGGAACAATAATATCCAAGGAGCTAAAAAGAAAAAGTTATTTAAATCGGCAAAACCTGCGTTTAAAATATTGAAATCGTCATTAAAAACCCATAAAAACAAACCGTTTACCAACAAGAAGACTCCAATCACTAAATAAGCAATTGGTGAAGCAAAAAACGAATTGAATTCTTTTTTTAGTATTGGAAACATAAATCTTAGTTGGTGTGACTTCGAGAGCCTCAGTCACATTTCAGTAACTTTTATTTAGGTCATTGAGGCTCTCGAAATGACTGTATTTGTAAATATATTTAATACTTAAATTGATTAATGTATAATTACTGTCTCTTATACACATCTGACGCTGCCGACGATCTACTC